>JAKAKP010000049.1 GCA_021813445.1 Deltaproteobacteria bacterium | reverse complement strand
GGCCAGGGGCCGAGGGCCCCTGCCCCCTCCCCCAAACCCCCTTCCCCAACCCCTTATATTTTTTGAAAAATATCTGCCATGGAGCAGATTTCCTGCATTGTCCGCAGAAAAACCATTTTGCCTTCTGGAGATGCCAAGTTGTCGATCTCCGGCACTTTCCCCAGGATGGGGACGCCGGTTAAGGCCTCGATCACTTCGGGGTTGGTCTGCTCGGCCAGGCCGGGAGTGGCGGAGCCCCGGTTCAGGATCACCCCGGCTACCGGCAGGCCCGCGTGCCGGGCCGCCAGGACGGTGAGAGCGGTATGGTTGATGGTCCCCAGCCCCGCCCGGGCCACCACGAGGAGGGGGAGTTTAAGCCAGCGGACTAGGTCCAGGACCAGAAAGCCGTTATCCACCAGGGGCACATAGAGGCCGCCTGCACCTTCCACCACTAAGAAATCATAGCGCCCGGCCAACTCCCGGAAAGCCGCGGCCACCTTCGCCAAATCCACCGTAATGCCTTCCCGGGCCGCGGCCACTCCCGGAGCCAGGGGCAGACGCAGGGTGATGGGGGTTAAGAGCTCCAGAGGCTCCGGCAGGTCCGCCATTTCTTTCACCAGACGGGCGTCCGTGGGCGTGAGCCGCCCTGCTTCTTCCGGGCAGCCGCTCTGGACGGGTTTGAAATAACCGGCCTTGCGACCCTGCTGCCTCAAGGCCGCGGTGATGCCGGCCGCGATCAAGGTTTTACCCACATCGGTGTCGGTGCCGGTAACGAAGATACCTTTAACTGTGGGGATGTCAGGGAGTTTTAGCTTCATCTCTCAAAAAAGGGTGCAGCCTCACGCAAAGACGCCAAGGCGCAAAGTTAGACGCAAAAATTTTACTGGCCACTGATCACTGATCACAGACCACTTTCCTTTCCCGCACCAGGTCCAGGCCCAGGTCGGCCAGCATCTGCCGGTCTTCGTCGGGGAGACGGCCTTTGGTGGTGAGGTAATCGCCGGTCATCAGGCAATTGGCCCCCGCGGCGAAGATCAGGGGACCCAGGGAGCGCAACGTCACCTGGCGGCCGCCGCAGATGATGAGGGACCGGTCCGGAAACAGGAGGCGGAAGGCCGCGATGATCTGCAAGGCCTCCAGGGGGGACAACAGGGGCCGTCCGGCTAAGGGCGTGCCCGGCAATGGGTGCAGGAAATTTAGGGGGATGGCGTCCACGGCCAATTCCTTCAAGGCCTGGGCCAGTTCCCAGCGTTGCGCCACACTTTCCCCCAACCCCAGGATGCCCCCGGCGCACACGGACAGCCCGGCGTCCCGGGCTGCGGCGATGGTGGCCACCCGTTCCTCATAGGAGTGGGTGGTGCAGATTTGGGGAAAGAAAGAGGCCGCGGCTTCGAGGTTATGGTGGAAACGCCGCACCCCCGCGGCCTGCAGCTCTTGCAGGAATCCCCGATCCACAATACCCAGGGACGCGCAGACTTGAATGGGCACTGCCTCGACAATGGCGGCCACCGTCCGCAGCAGGGCCGCCTGCTCCTTCGGGGAGGTGAGGCCCCGGCCGGAGGTCACCAGGGAAAAGCGGGCGGCCCCGGCCCGGGCGGCCTCGGCCGCGGCCGCCACCAATTCTTCCTGGGGAGGCAAGGGATAACGGGGGATTTCCCCCTTGGCACCCGCCGCCTGGGAACAGAAGGCGCAGTCCTCGGAACATAGCCCGGACTTGGCGTTGGTAATGACGCAGAAACTGACCTGCCTGCCGAAATACCGCTCCCGGATACGGTTGTTCTCCGCCAGCAGCGGCCACATGTCCGTCCAGGACCGCTGAAAGATATCGGCAAAATCTGTTTGAGTGAAAGACATACGGCGTTAAGCTTCGTCTAAAAACAAATTATTGTCAACCAAAAAAACCATAGGTGTTTACATTCGATCATCTGCCCGAGGAGTTTGGGCCCCCTCAAAATGGCCGGAAAAGGGATTATTAACTCAATATTGACTCAATCTTTTGGGTCATTCGGTCGATATAATGTTGGTGGAGTTCCTTACCGCAGCCACAGAAGGGAGTAACTTGGAACCCAAGAACCCGTCCCAGAATCCGGAAGACGCTGTAAAAACCAAGCCTCCGGTGACCTCTCTACGCCGTTACACAGGCCTGCTGGTATTCGCCTGGACCGCCGTAGTACTCATCTTCCTGATGGGGACTCTGTACCAGGAAAACCAGGCGACCTTGCGGATTGCCCGGGCTGAGGCCCGGAGCCGGGTAGACCAGATTACTCTCTTCCAGAATTGGAACACCATCCACAAAGGCGTTTACGTTGAGGTTGATGAAAAGAACCCGCCCAACCCTTACCTGCCCCGGAAGCCGGAACGGGACCTTCGCACCCCCTCCGGCCGGACCCTGACCCTGGTAAACCCGCCATATATGATCCGGCAGCTTTATGAGTTGGCCCACCAACACCAGGTGCAGGGGCGTCTTATCAGTCTTAAGCCTCTGCGCCCGGAAGATAGCCCAGACTTTTGGGAAGCCAGAGCAATTAAAAAACTGGAAGAAGGAGCCCCAGAATTTAGTTCCGTTGAGCAGATGCCGGACCAGGATTACCTGCGACTGATCCGACCCCTGGTGGTTGAGAAGGCCTGCCTCCAATGCCATGCCGCGCAGGGTTACAAGGTAGGTGATATCGCCGGAGGGATCAGCGTCGCGGTGCCGCTGGAGCCCCTCAGGGCCGCAAACCGGATGCATATGTCCATGATCTGGATAAGCCATGGATTTTTCTGGCTGCTGGGGCTGGTGTGCATCGCCTTTGGCTCCAGCCACCTGGGAAAAAGCCTGGCGCAGCAGCGGCGGACCGAGATAGACCTCCAGGAGGCCAAGCAAACCTTGGGAGCCTATATTAAGGCGTCACCGTTGGCCATCATGGCCCTGGACACCCAGGGCTGCGTGCGCCTTTGGAATCCCGCCGCGGAAAACATGTTCGGCTGGAGGAGCTCTGAAGTAATGGGACAGCAGCCACCTATCCTCACGGAAAACCAGTCGCCGGAGTTCCAAGATTTGTATTCCAGGGGTCTGAATGGAGAGCCGGTGCGCGGTGGCGGGGAATGCCGGCATCGCAATGGCATGGTCATGGAATTCAGCTTTTCCATGTTCCCCTTCAATGGCCCTCCAGATGAATTAACCGGAGTCATTGCGGTACTGGAAGATGTCACCGAACGCCGGCAGATGGAAGAAGAACTCTTTAAAGCCAATGAGAAACTCAAGGTCTGGGTCTATGAATTCAGTCGCCGCAACCGGGATATCACTCTGCTCAACGAAATGGGGGACCTCCTGCAGGCTTGCAACACCCTGGAAGAAGCGTATGCCGGTGTAGGCCAGTATATCCCCCTGATGTTCCCCGATGGCTCGGGGGCCTTGTTCGTATACCAGGAAAAAAAGAATGTCCTGGAAGCCGTGGTCCACTGGGGGGAATCCCCGCCGGGGGCCACGGTGTTCGCCCCGGATGAATGCTGGGCGTTGCGGAAAGGACAGGAGCACCTGGTCCAGGACCCTGCGTCCGGCTTGCTTTGCGCCCATTTGGAGGGAACGGCAGCCGCCAGGTTTCTCTGCGTCCCCATCACCGCCCATAACGAAAACCTGGGATTGCTGCTGTTACTCAAGAGGTCCCAGGAAAATTCTGTGGATGAGCCCTTAAGCGAATCGAAAAAGAGGCTGGCCTCCACCGCGGCCAAACAGATTGCCCTGTCCCTGGCCAACCTGAAACTGCGAAATTTCCTCATGCAGCAAGCGACCCATGATCCTTTGACCGGTTTGTTCAACCGGCGCTACATGGAAGACACCCTGGAGCGGGAAATCCGGCGGGTCCAGCGCAAGCAGGCCCCCCTGGGAGTTATTATGGTTGACCTGGATCACTTTAAAAGATTTAATGATACCTTTGGCCATGAAGCAGGGGATACCCTGCTGCAAGCCGTGGGCAATTTCTTGCAGACCAATATCCGCCAGGAGGATATTGCCTGTCGCTTTGGGGGGGAAGAATTCATCCTGATCTTGCCGGAGGCGTCGGTGGAGATCACTCGTCTGCGGGCCGAAAGATTGCGCCAGGGAGTGGAAAACCTGCAAGTGGAATATCACGGCCAGTCCCTGGGACCGGTTACCGTGTCTCTGGGAGTGGCGATCTTTCCGGAGCACGGTAAGGATGAAGAGGCCCTCATCCGGGCCGCGGACGCCGCTCTCTACCAGGGCAAGCAAGAGGGCCGCAACCGGGTGATGATCGCGGGCGAAGGGTAATTCTTATCTCCGGGGGATATAAACCTCCCGGGGTTTGAGACCGTCGGAGGGGCCGATGAGGCCTTCGCTTTCCATGGTCTCGATGATGCGGGCCGCGCGGTTATAACCGATGCGCAGGCGGCGCTGCAGCATGGAAATGGAGGCGTTGCGGGTTTCGGCCACCAGTTCCACGGCCGCGTCCCATTTCTCATCCTTTTCCCCCGCCTCCGCTTCTTCCACTTCCTTTTCCTGCATCTCCAGGATGCCGCCTTCATACTCCGGCGACTGTTGGGCTTTCAGAAACTCCACCACCCGGGTGACTTCTTCATCGGAGACGAAGGCGCCGTGGATGCGCTTCAGCCGGGAAGTCCCCGGAGGCAGAAACAGCAGGTCACCCATACCCAGGAGTCTTTCTGCGCCCACCGCGTCCAGCACGACCCGGGAGTCGGCCTTGGCTGACACCTGGTAAGAGACGCGGGTGGGAAAATTGGCTTTGATCAGGCCGGTGATCACGTCCACCGAGGGCCGCTGGGTGGCCACCAGGAGGTGGACGCCCGAGGCCCGGGCCTTCTGGGCCAGGCGGATGAGATATTCTTCCGTGTCCCGGGAGGAGACCAGCATCAGGTCCGCCAGTTCATCGATGACAATGACGATGTACGGCAGCGGCTTGAGGGGCTCCTCTCCCTCCCGCAGCCTTTCTTTGGCGTTCTTGACCACCTTCTGGTTGAAGCCTTCGATGTTGCGCACCGCTTGGTCGGAGAGCAGGGCATAGCGCCGCTCCATCTCCGCCACCGCCCAATGCAGGGCCACGGTGGCCTCCTTGGGGCTGACCACCACCGGGTGCAGCAGATGGGGAATGCCCTCATAGGTGGAAAGCTCAATACGCTTGGGATCGATGAGGAGAAAGCGCACCTCCTGGGGGGTGGCCTTGTACAAAATACTCAGGATCATGGCGTTGAGGCCCACGCTTTTACCGCTGCCCGTGGCCCCGGCGATGAGCAGGTGGGGCATTTTCCCCAGGTCGTTGACCACCGGCTGGCCCATGATGTCTTTGCCCAAAGCGATGGTCAGTCGGGAAGTGGACTTGCGGTAGGCCGCGTCCGCCAGGATCTCCCGCAGGCCCACCACCTGGCGCTTGGCATTAGGGACCTCTATGCCGATGACCGCCTTGCCCGGCACGGGTGCGACAATGCGGATGGACAGGGCTTTTAAGGCCAGGGCCAGGTCGTCGGCCAGGCCGGTGACCTTGCTGATTTTCACCCCCGGCGCGGGTTCCAGTTCGAAGCGGCTCACCACCGGGCCGGTGGTGATGGACACGACCTTGCCCTCCACCCCGAAATGGCGCAGGGTGTCCTCCAGCTTCTCCGCCTGGGCCACCATCATGCCCTCGTGTACCTGTTGATCCCAGGGGGGCACCTGGTCCAGGAGGTCCAGAGGCGGCAAGGTGAAGCCACTTACAGCCCCGCCGCGCCGGGGCTTGGGCACCACCACCGCAGCCGGGTCAGGCGCGGGCGCGCTGGCAGGCCTAGTGACCACTTCCGGGGGCTCGCCGGCAGGCCGGGTGACCAGGGGCCGCTCCGGAGCAACCCGCCGGGGCCGGGGGGGAGGAGCTGCCGCCTCTTCCCGGCGGCGCCGGAAGAGAGACACCAGGCCCTGCAGCATCCGGCCCAACAAAGCCAGGAGGCCCACAAAAGAGAGGCGGGTGGCCCCCATCAGGCAGAGCAACAAGATCACCCCCAGGGCCAGGGCCGCACCCGGGGGGTTGAGGTTGGCCAGGAGGCTGCGGCAAAAAATGGACCCCACCAGGCCGCCGCCGCTGAGGTGGCCGCCTTCCCAGGGGATGAAGGGCCAGGCCAGAGTCAGCAGCCCGGCTGTGGCCGCAAAGACGCCGAAGCCCGCCAGGAATTGCCAGGGCGACAAGGTCTCCAGGCCATGGCGGTGGGAAGTCCAGGCCAGACCCAAAAACACGGCCGGGAGCCACAGCGCCGCCAGGCCGAAACCATTGAGAAAGAGCGCGGCCAGCAGGGCCCCGGCTTTGCCCATCCAATTGCGCACCGCCGCGGCTTTCCAGGCCTCCAGCAGGCCCTGGGGATCATGGCGGGAATAACTCACCAGGGCCAGCAAAGCAAAGAGGGCCAGCCCCAGGAGCAAGATCGCCAGCATCTCCTGGGCCAGACGCCGGGACCAGGGAGGGGAGGCGGCGGCCACCGTGGCAGACGCAGCCTTGCCCTTGCGGCCGGCGCCGTTGTTCTTGGGAGAGGCGCTATTCTTTTTGGGTTTGAGGTTTTTTGCCATGAATCTTCAGTTGTTCTGGTCAATTACAATGATTTATAACTCGCGGCATTCTTTCCCCCCTTTTATAAAGAGGGGGAGGGGGATTAATAGGCGTCCGATAATCCCCCTAAATCCCCCTTTAGAAAAGGGGGACTTAAAAAGCAGTCCTTCAACCCGCAACGGCGATAATTGTCATACACTTTAGGAAATGAAGCAATAGCGCTCAGTCCATCTCCACGGCGCCGGGCAGAGGCCGGGGGGCCTGGGCGGCCCCGGTGGCCCGGAGACGCCGGGCGGAAGTAATCCCTTCCAGGCTCGGCAAGATATTCGCCAGGCTCTCGGGGGTGATGGTCAACTGCTCGTAGACCTCGATGCCCGCGTCTTTGACGGCATCCCGCCAGAACGCGTCCCGGGCCCGGTCCCGGGACTCATAGCCCATCTCGAAATAGACCCGGGTGATCTGGGCGGTGGCCAGGAGTTTGATACACACGAAACAAGGCTCCAGGGTGACATAAAGCGTCGCCCCCTTGATGGCCACGCCGTAGCGGGCCGCCTGGGCGATGGCGTTGGCCTCGGCGTGGGAGGCCCGGCAGTAGTTGTACTTGTCCACGTCCGCAATCTGCAAGGCCCGGCGGTGGCAATAAGGCGAACCGTCCGGCATGGTCTGGTCGGTGCAGTGGGGCGCGCCGGGCATGGAGCCGTTATAGCCGGTGGCCAGAATCTGCCGGTCCTTGACCAGCACCGCGCCGGTGGGCCGGCTGTTGCAAGTGGAGCGGGTGCTCACCAGCTTGGCGATGAGCATGAAGTATTCATTCCAGGAAGGTCGCATATATTCTTTTTGCCTAATTAAGATTCCATACAGAATTCATAAAATTTCAGCCCAAGAGAGCTTAATTCTACCTCTTCTCTCAGTTCATATTCCGCCTTACCCATTATTGATGGTCGTATTGCTCTTAGTAAGCCATTTGATTTTAACCTATTTATCGCTCCAACTATAGCATATTGAACGACCCCTTCCTTTCTTAAATCACCAACTTGAACCATTTGACTTCTCTCATAATTATACAATTCTATTAATAATTCACATTCAAGTAGAGACATGGTTCCCAAAATATCTAAGAAAAATCTTCTTTCACCAAAATTGCTCTCGTTTACTGGATTATTCAGAGTACCAATAAAATATTTCTGGTAATATTCGATTTTCTTTTTAATAACCTCTCGCTCTACTTTTTCAAACAACTCTTCAAAGATAAAAACAAGACCATCTTTTTTCAAAAGTATCTAGATATTTTAAGTTATTTTCTATTTCTTTAACTTGTTGCTCTTCCAATTTGCCGATTCTCTGTGCAATCTCAGCAAGAAATACTTCTATTCTTTTTATTCGCCTTTCGGTTCTTACACCATAATACAATTTCAATAAAAATGACCCTACCCCGAAGGGTATTAAATCTAGACAAGTTTGAATCCTTATATCTAGTTTTTCTTTGAAATTTAGGTTTGTAGTTAAATTACCTTCAGAATCTTGCATCAGACTTACTTCCATTGAAAGAAGGCTGGTGGCACAGGCGTCTCGCCTGTGCTCAATTATCTTTCTTCAATCACCTTCTCATACAGCCAGGGATAGTCTTCAGGATATTCCACTAATTCTCGTTTAACCGGATTATTTCTGAGATACTGCCATTTCTCTATAAATTCTGCCTCATCCCGGACAATGCGATCAAACCTCTCATCCTGCCAGACGGAGGCCTCTGTAGCTCGCTTCTTCTTTATTTCATGGGCAGAATAGCTTTTAACACTGTGGATAATCTTTGCTAAGTTTACAAATCCTCCCTCGGGAAACGCAAGGGGTTGACCTAACAGATGGACATGGTCCGGCATGACCACCGCCGCATAAACTGTCCATTTGCGGCCATCCCAATATTTTATGGCTTCTAAGGTGATGGTGCGTTCTTCCGGGGATAAAGTTTGATAGTCCTTGCTGCGCCAAGTGATAAAATAAACACTCCCCGGCATTTGCCAGTGGGGCAGGTTTCTGACGTTAATCTTAAAAGAATGCACAGGCGAGACGCCTGTGCCACCAGATTTGGCGCCAAGTTTTTTCTTCTGCGATTCTCCCATGCCCAAAGCTCAAAGCATTTTAGAATAAAGAAGAGGCAATGGAAAGTCTATTTACAGTCTCATCTTACCAATGCTCATCTCCCTCCCTCACATCGCCTCCGGCTCCAGGGGGGCTGCTTCCGATGGGAGGGCGGGTTTGGGGGCGGCGGGTTTTTTGCGGTACTTGCGCCGGGGTTTGGGGGGTGCCGCGGTCACCGGGGATTCCTTGAGGTACTTGGCTGCGGCCCAGCCTTCGGCCCCGCTCTCCAGATGGCGCACCTTGATCCAGTCCTTGCCGTGATGGACCAGGACTTCCACCTTTTCATTGAGGGGCAGGGTCTTGAGCAACCTGGAGCTGAAGAGGGGCAGTGAATAGAGGTTAGTGGCGGCCGCGGCCGTGTAGAGATAGGATCTCTCTTCGGCCTCGGGCTTGAGCGGCGGCTGCGCCGGGTGTTCGCTGAGTTGGGCCAGGGGCACCCAGCCGATGCTGGCGTCTTTCTCCACCAGCACCCGGAGCCAGCCCTGGTCGTTTTCCGCAATCTTTTCCAGGCGTTCACCCTTCAAGAGAATCTTCCGGAAGGGGCAATCGGGGCTGGGGCACTCCCGCAATTCCAGGCTGTCCACGGCCACGTAGTAGTTTTCCAGGGGCACGGGCTCGGGGCTGAGAATCTCCCGGGGCAGCCAGCCCTGCACGTGGCTGCGGGTGGCCTGCACCCGCCACCAGTCGTCCTTGACCTCCAGTTGCTCCACCTGGTCGCCCCGGTACAGCTCTCCCAATGCCTTGCAATTAAAGCCGGGGCATTCTTTGAGGTAGGTGATGACCGGGGTGGAGTAAAAAGCAGGGGGGGCTTTGGTTTCTTTCTGCTGCGGCGCACAAGAACCGAGAGAAACAGAGAGGCAGAGGCATAAGAGGATGCTGACCCAACGCCCGGGGCTGACCATACGGTTCTTCCTTTTCAGCCGGATTTGCGCACCATCTCCAGTTTGCTGATCCGCCACCGGCCCCCGTTTTTTGAAAACCATACCCTATAAGTCTGGGACTCGGACTTGGAGGTCTGCGTCTTTTTCTGCAGGATACTGAAGTTCCAAGTCACCTGGGCCTGGGCGTGATCCGGATCCAGGGGTTGAATGGCCGTCAGTGCAAAATCCATATGGGAGTAATCATAGGCTTCCCAGACCGCCAGGGTCTTCTGACGCCTCTTGTCAAAATCAGGGAAATCAGGAGAAAAGCTTTGACTGTAACGGGAAATGTCCTTTTTAAGCTGGGCTTCCTTGAGCTGGCTGAGCAGTTCGGCCAATTGATCCCTCAGGACCGCGGCGCTCAGAGGCGTTTCGGTGACCGGGGGCACGCTCCCTTTCCCGGACGGCGGCACGACGGACAGAGAAGGAGCGGGCACCGGCACGCCCGGCACCACTTTTTCCGGCACGACCTTTGGAGCCGCGGGAGTGGTCTGAGGGGGCGGGGGGGTGCCGGAAATGAAGAGCCAGGGCAGTATGGCAATGGTCAGGCCGGCACAGACCAGGAAGCCCCAGACCCAGGGATTTTTCCAGGGTGTGGGCTTGCTCTGCGTGGGGAGGGAAGATGCCGGACTGGGAGGAGTTTCCCCGGGTGCGGGCTTTAGCAAGGACCAGTTGCACTCGTGGCAGAACTCCTGCTTGGAACTGACCCGGGCGCCGCAGTGGGGACAGAAGGCCCGGTCATACTCCGGAATCCTCAGGCTGGCCCCGCAGGACCGGCAGAACAGGGCGTTTCCCTCAACAGGCTCCTGGCAATAAGGGCAGGCGGTCATCTGCGTCCTAATTAATAAAATTTTAACTATATTCAATATAGTTTTTTATTACTTTAACTTCAAGGGCTTGGGGAAAGAGAATAGCGGGGGCAGAGCATTACCGGGCGGACACCCGGGTCCGCCCCTACCGGAAAATTGTCCCATGCCGGTATTAACCGTGTTTTTTCAGGAACTCCTCAATGAGGCGGCGGGTCTCCAAGGGTTCCTCTTCCTGGGGGATATGGCCGCATCTGGGGATGATGACCAGTTCCGAGTCCGGGATGTCCCGTTTAAAATTCCGGCCGACTGCCAGCGGCACCACTTTGTCCTCCTGCCCCCAAATGATCAGGGTAGGCACCTTAATAGTCTTGTACCTGGCGATGATGGCGGCCATGTCGGCGGGCTTGATCTGCACCGCGGTCTGCCGCACCGCCTCGCTGGCCCCCGGCAGACTGCCGTAAAAGGCATAGGTATCGATCATGTCCTCGGTGATCTTGTCCCGATTATAATAGCATTTGCGCAAGACCATGCCGGCGACAAAATGGGGAGAGAGCAGCTTAGACCCCAGGGCGCTGAGCCAGGGATGCCGGGCCATACGGATGAACCAGGGGAGCTTCTGGGGGTAGCCGGCGCTGTCGATGAGGACCAGGCCCTTGATGGGGGCCGGGGTCTCCTGGCGCATCTTGAAATAAGTCACGATGGCTATGGCCCCGCCCATGGAATTGCCGATGAGAACGACCTGATGCAGGCGGCGGTCTTTGATAAACGCGGCCACCATGTCGGCCTGATCGCTGACCGCGTATTTGCCGTCCCGGGGTTTATCGGAAAAACCATGGCCTTTGAGGTCGATGGTGAAGACCCGGTGGTCCTCGGCCAGTTTCGGGCCCAGCCGCCGCCAGGTATAGGCGCTGGCCCCGAAGCCGTGGAGGAGGATGAGGGGCGAACCCCGGCCCGCCTCGTAGTAGTTGATCTTGATCCCCTGGTAATCAAAAATCTTCTGCGCGCCCCAATCCTGGCCCAGATTGGCGGGAGGCGGGGGGACGTGGTAGCAGCCGGCGGTTAGAAGAAAAAGGCAGATAAGAAGGATGGATTTCTTACTGGAGCTCATAGATGATTTTTTCCGCTGGTTCCCGGGCTCCGGCTTGGGAAGCAAATTCTTCAGGCAAAGCTCCTGCTCTGGGAACCGCTTTCAGTTATAAGGTGTCCAAGCAGAGCTTGGACTAATAATATCCGTTCCCAAGCAGAGCTTGGGAACGAGGGGAGAAAAAAACTCACTTCCGTAAATCTACCACCAAGGGCGAGGTCTCCTGTTCCCGGTTGATGGACTGGGGCTCCACCAGCTTGACCCGGGGCTGGACGCCGATGCCCTGGGCCAGTTTGCGGGTGAGCTGTTGCAGGAACTCCCGCTGCCTGGTCATTTTGTCGAAAAATAAGCCCTCCCGCACTTCGATCTTAATCTCCAGGTAGTCCAGGTGGCCCTCCCGGCCGATGACCAGTTGATAGACCGGCTCCTCGCCTGCAGCGCCGGCCAGGATCTGCCCCACCCGGCCCGGGAAGATATTGATGCCTTTGACGATGACCACCGCGTCGCTGCGGCCCTGGATGCGGCTGAGGCGCACCAGGGTGCGGCCGCAGGGGCAGGGCTCATAGAGCAGGCGGCAGAGGTCGCCGGTGCGGAAGCGCACCAGGGGCACCGCCTCCTTGGAAATAGTGGTAAGGACCAGCTCCCCCAGTTCCCCCGGGGGCAGGAGCGCACCGCTTTGGGGATCGATGATCTCCGGCAGAAAATGGTCTTCGCTTAAGTGCATGCCCCGGCGCTCCCCGCACTCCCCGGCCACCCCGGGGCCCATGGCCTCGGACAGGGCATAGTGGTCCAGGGCGGTGAGGTAGAGGCGGGACTCGATCTCCTGGCGCTGGGCCTCGGTCCAGGGCTCCCCCGCCAGGAGGGCCAGCTTCAGGTGCAGGTTCTTGGGGTCCACACCCATGGCCTCCATCTGGTCCGCCAGGACCAGGGCGTAGGAGGGGGTGGACACCAGCACGGTGGTGCGGTAATCCCGCATGACCTGCACCTGCCGGGCGGTGGCGCCGGGGCCGCTGGGGATCACCGAGGCGCCCAGGAGTTCCACGCCGTAGTGAATCCCGAAGGCGCTGGTGAGGAGCCCGTAGCTCAGGGTCACCTGGACCACGTCATCCCGGTCCACCCCGGCGGCGGTGAGGACCCGGGCCGCGAGTTTGGCCCAATGGCGCAGGTCCCGGGCGGTGTAGCCCATGACGATGGGCGCCGCGGGGCTGCCCGTGGAGGAATGGATGCGCACCACCTCCCGGAGCGGCACCGCAAACATTTCATAGGGGTAGCTCGCGGCCAGGTCCTGGCGGGTGGTGAAGGGCAGGCGGCCCAGGTCTTCCAGGGACTGGCAGTCCTCCGGCAGAAAACCTACTTCCGAGAATTTCTTTTTATAGAATTTGACGTTTTTATAGACCCGGTAAAGAGTGGCCTGGAGGCGCTCCAACTGCAACTGCGCCATGTCCCCCCGCTCCAGCAGTTCCGCGTCGCTATCGAAGATCGCCATTTTAAGCCCCGTTTTGCGTTTTGCGTCTTACGTTTTTCGTCTTACCAAAGAATGGTGCGTGAGACGCACCCTACAAAATACTCCCGGTTTTGGGCGTCCCTGGAAACAGGAACGGTTCGTTTCCCACCACCTTTAATAACCAATAACCAAAAACGAAAAACCAAAAACCGTCTTTATTCCTCCCGGCCCAGGTAGGCCTCGATCACCAGGGGGTTGCGCCGGATCTCCGCCGGGGGACCGGCGGCAATGACCTTGCCGTGGTCCAATACCACCACCTGCTGGCAAAGACCCATGATGAGGGTCATGTCGTGTTCGATGAGCAACAGGGTGAGCCCCCGGCCCTGGAGTGCTTCCAGCAGGGCCATGAGGTCTTCGGTTTCCTTGGAGTTCAAGCCAGCCGCGGGTTCATCCAGCAGGAGCAGGCGGGGTTCCTGGGCCAGGGCCCGGGCGATCTCCAGGCGCCGCTGCTCCCCGTAAGCCAGGGCCTCCGCGGGGAAATCCCCTCTCCCGGCCAAGCCCACCAATTCCAACAACTCCCGGGCCCGTTCCCGGGACCGGGCTTCGGCCCGGCGCACCCCCGCGCCGGGCCAGAGAGCCCCCAGGGTCCCCACTTCCTGGCGCAGATGGCAGCCGGTGAGGACGTTTTCCAGGACCGTCATGCCCCCGAAAAGCTGGATGTTTTGAAAGGTGCGGGCCAGGCCGCGGCGGGCCCGGTGGTAGGGGGGCAGGCGGCGCAGCTCTTCCCCGGCCAGGCTGACCCCGCCGCGGGTGGGCGGCAGCAGGCCGCTGATGAGATTGAAACAGGTGGTCTTGCCCGCGCCGTTGGGGCCGATGAGGCCGGTGATCTCCCCCTGGCTGACGGCAAAGGTGACCCCCTCCAGGGCCTTGACCCCGCCGAAGTGCTTGGTAAGCTCGTTGACCGCTAATAAACTCATGATAGCTTGCAGCTGTCAGCTCTCAGCTTTTTTTAGCCCGCCCATAAAGTATGGAACGAATCGTTAGGGGCGGGCGTCTCGCCCGCCCGGCCGTTTTAGCGCAGGCGAGACGCCTGCGCCACCAAGTCTTTTTCTATATTTTTGCGTCTTACTTTGCGCCTTTGCGTCTTTGCGTGAGGTCTTTCGTTTTGGAACAGGCACTTAAGCTGAGCGCTGAAGCTGTAAGCTGACCGCTTCATTCCCACACTTCCCGGTAGCCTTTGCCCAGGTAGGCCCGCTGCACTTCCGGGTCCTCCCGGAGTTCCGCCGCGGCCCCATCCAGGATGATGCGCCCGGTCTCCAGCACGTAGCCCCGGTCCGCCAGCTTCAGGGCCGCCCGGGCGTTCTGCTCGATGAGGAGCAGGGTGGTGCCCTCATCTTTCAACTCCTGGAGGATCTGGTAGACCTGGTTGACCATGAGGGGGGCCAGGCCCATGGAAGGCTCATCCAGCATCAGGAGCCGGGGCCGGGCCATCAAGGCCCGGCAGATGGCCAGGATCTGCTGCTCGCCGCCGCTCAGCGTGCCCGCGGGCTGGGCCGCCCGCTCCCGGAGGAGGGGAAAGCGCTCCTGGATGGCGGCCAGGTCCCGGCGCGCCTGCCTCTGGTCCCGGCGGTGAAAGGCCCCTAACTCCAGGTTGGCGGCCACGCTGAGGCTGGCAAAGACGCGGCGGCCTTCCGGCACCAGGGCCAGCCCCAGAGAAACGATGCGTTCCGGCGGCAGCCGGGTCAGGTCGGTGCCGTTAAATTCCACCGTGCCCTTAAAGGGTGGCAGCAGGCCGGAGATGGCCCGCAACGCGGTGCTTTTACCCGCGCCGTTGCCGCCGATCAGGGTGACCACCTCCCCGGGACGCACATGCAGGGAGATGCCCTTGAGTACCGTTAAGCGGCCATAGCCGGCTTGAAGGCTTTTTAAGGTCAACATTTTAAGGGCGGTCTTCGGTCTTTGGTCTTCGGTCTTCGGTTATTTCCAAAGTGAAATATGCATTAGTAAAAGCCATGGAAAATCCCACCAAAAGTTGCCAGAGTAACTATTCTTTTGCCGAAGACCACTGACCGAAGACCGAAGACCGTCTCTTCTTACTCCCTGCTGATAAACTTCAGGCTCAACTTCCCCCGGCCCAGGAGCCCCTGGGGCCGCCAGATGAGCAGGCCCACCAAGAGGCCCCCATAGACCAGGTCCTGGTAGGCCCTGAATTCCCTGAGGATCTCCGGCAGGACGGTGAGGGCCAGGGCCCCCACCACGGCCCCGGCCAGGGAGCCCATTCCCCCTAACACCACCATGCACAGGGCCAGGATGGAAGTATGGAGGCCGAAGGACTCCGGATTAATAAAAGTGATGTAATGGGCATAGAGAGAACCGGCCAGCCCGGCCAGGGCCGCGGCCAGGGTAAAGATGGCCACCTTGTAGGCCGGGGTATTGATGCCCATCACCTGGGCCGTGACTTCATGATCCCGGATGGCCCTCAAAGCCCGGCCGTGATAGGAATGGACCAGGCGGTAGGTAAGCCCCAGGGTCAGCAGCACCACCATCAGGGTCAGCACCAGATAGAGCCAGGGGGACCGGAAACTCACCCCCAGGAAACTGGGCGCAGGGATGCCCGGCAAGCCGTCCGGGCCGCCGGTGATATCCAGGTTGAGGAAGACCAGGTCCACAATCACTCCGAAGCCCAAGGTGACGATGGCCAGATAGTCCTCCTTAAGGCGCAAGGTGGGGAGCCCCAGGAGCAAACCGCAGGCTCCGGTGAAGATGATGGCGCTCAAGGCCGCCAAGGGAAAGGGAAAGTGGCAGAGCAAAGAGGTAAGCGCGGAAACATAGGCGCCGATGCCGTAAAAAGCGGCATGCCCCAGGGAGACCTGTCCCGCATAACCCACGATCAGGTTGAGGCTGATGGCCAGGATCACATAAATGCCCCCCAGGATGGCCAAATGCAGGAGGTAGGCAATCATCTCAGTCTCCCCGGCCCCCCAGAATCCCTTTAGGCCTGATGAGCAATACCAGGATCAGGATCGCAAAGGCAAAGGCGTCCTTGTAGCCTGAAGAGATATAAGCCGCGCCCAGGCTCTCCGCCACCCCCAGCAGCAAGCCCCCGCAGATAGCCCCGGGGATGGACCCCACCCCCCCCAGGACGGCGGCGCTGAAGGCCTTGAGCCCGGGCAGGAGGCCCATGCGGGGATAAGTGGCATTGTAGTAAATGGCCATCATGATCCCGGCCGCGCCGCTCAGGGCGGAGCCGATGAAAAAGGTGAGGGACACCATGCGGTCCACATTAATGCCCATCAGCCGGGCCGTATCCCGGTCCAAAGCGCAGGCGACGATGGCTTTGCCGTATCTGGTATAGCGTACAAAAATCACCAGCAGGGCCATAAGTCCCAGGGCCGCACCCAGAATCGCCCCCTGGAGGCTGGATACGGGCAATCCGGCAATGGTGATGGTGCTGAAAGAAAACTGAATGGGGAAGGACCGGTCCAGTGGGCCAAAGAGCAAGAGGGCCAGACTCTGGAGAAAGATGGAAGCACCGATGGCGCTGATCAAGGGAACCAGGGGATGCGCCCCCCGCAAAGGCCGAAAGGCCACCCTTTCTAAGACCACTCCCAAAAGGGCCGCGGCTGCCATGCCCCCGGCAAAGGCCACATAAAAATTGACCTGGCCGGTGCCCAGGAGCAGGACCGCGACAAAGGCCCCGCACATGTAGATCTCCCCCTGGGCGAAGTTGATGAGGCCCAGAATGCCATAGATCATGGTGTATCCCAGGGCGATCAGGGCATACACGGCACCTGCGGTCAGGCCATTGAGCAATTGCTGGAGGAACATAAGCCGTTCCACAAGATATCAAATTGGGTATCGGGAGACAAGGGCGTTGGCGAGTAAGGGAAAACCGGGCCAATAAAAAAGGCGGCCCGGAGGCCGCCTTTTGTATTAGCACAGGTTAAGCTTAGAAGTGGTACGCCGCACCCAGCTGGAAGCTGAACAGGTTGTAGGTCGGGCTATAAGTAAAGGAAACAGGGCCTGAAGCGAGGCCATTAGCATAGGAGCCCGAGAAGTTATAGCTGGGGTTGGCCCAACGGTATTTGAAAGAAGCGTCGATGGAGACGTTCTTGAGGGCCATGTAACGCAGGCCCGCATCCACGGCGAGACAGATGTCCGCAGAACTCCGGGAGCCGAAAGTAGTGGAGGTGGCAATGAAACCAGGTGCAAGATTATTCATATAGTTTAAAGTCGGCTGCTGGGATGAAAACAAGATGGCGGGGCCCACGGCTACATAGGGCTGCAACCGTCCAAAGGGCACCTCGCTGTCCTGAAAGAAACCGTACCGGGCGGCGAACATAAAAGCCAGGGTAGCCGCCGAGCCGTCGGTCTTGAATTCGTCATTACCCGCTGAGTTAACAGTGCCGTTAGCGTTGTAATTGACCACGCCAAAACTCTGGTTTTTAAGGGACAGGCGATGGTAGCAAAAATCCAGGTAAAATCCGAGATACTTCATCCAGTCGGGATAGTTGTACCCCAGGAAGCCCTCTTTCACAAACCAGGTGCCGACCTTCACGCCGCCGAGGACATATGGCTGGGCATGGCCCGGCAGAGAGCCGACCGTATAAATACCATTAAAGACACCACCGGTAAATTTGGGCCTAGCAGAGTTGTCTCCAACGTCGCCTGCAAAGCCTCCGCCGACGTAACCTTCCACGTACATCTCTGCCTGGGCCACCATGGGCACAACCAGCAGGACTGCTGCCAGAGCCAAAACGGCAAGCAAACAAGTTTTTTTCATTAGATTATCCCCCCTTAATCATTTGAAGAGTTTGATTTCGGTCTTGAATTAACCCTATTTACAGTTCCCCCATATACCTCCTTTCTAAATTTTTCAAGACCAATCCTTTCTCCCTTTTCAAGGCACCCCCATTTTAAGCGCCGGGCTTTTTTTTTGTCAAGGATAAAATTATCTTCGGCAGAAAAAAGAACAAAGTTTAGGAAATCAGACTGAGCCAGGTAGCCAGGCTCAAACCAATACCCACCAGACCATTAAGGGTAAAAAAAGCCGGGGGCAGACGGAGGGGGCCACGCATGAAAAGAACCAAGTGCTGGCCGGCCAGGAGTATAGCCCCCAAAAGTGCCGCCAGGGTATAGATACCTTGCAGTCCTGCCAGGTAGCCGGTGAGCAAAAAACCGCCAGCCGCAGCCAGGTGGCACCCGGCGGCCAGGCGCCGGGCCTGAAGGGAGCCAAACTGGACCGGCAGGGAATGGAGACCTGTCTGCCGGTCAAACTCCTCGTCCTGGAGGGCGTAAAGAATATCAAAACCCGCTACCCAGAAAAGCACGGACAGCGCCAGCACCAGAACCTGCAGGCTCAAGTCGCCCCTGACCGCCAGCCACCCCCCCACAGGGGCCAGACCCAAGCCCAGGCCCAGAATAAAATGGGTGGCGGCAGTGAACCTCTTGGTGAGGGAGTAACCCAAAATCACCGCCAGGGCCAGGGGAGAGAGGGCCAGGCAAACCCGATTGAGCTGGCTTGCGGCCCCGATAAAAATCAGGCTGCTCAGCACTACAAACACCAGCACCGCCTTCATTTTCAGCCGCCCTTGAGGTAGAGAGCGGCTGGCGGTCCGGGGATTGGCGGCATCGAAGGGGGCATCTACCAGGCGGTTGAAGGCCATGGCCGCACTGCGGGCCGCCACCATGGCCAGCAGAATGAAGAAAGAGGTTCTCCAGTCCGGCCAGCCCCGGGCCGCGAGCATGGCCCCCATGAAGGCAAAGGGCAGCGCCAGGACGCTGTGGCCGATCTTGATCATCTCCAGTATTTCCCCAATATTTCGCAAAAATTGCTGCATGGAACGCCTTTAAAAGACTTCACCACAGAGGCACAGAGGGCACAGAGAATCACAGAAAAAAAAATCATTAATCATGGTCCCGGCGGCGCCGGGACCATGATTAGTCATTTCTCTGTGCAGCTCTGTGTTCTCCGTGTCTCTGTGGTGAATCATTTTTCTCCCCAACGCGGGCTTAAATGATGCTCCAGGCCCAGGTGGTCCAGGATGCGGCCCACCAGTTGCCGGGCCAGTTCCTCCAGGGTCTGGGGGCGGTGGTAGAAACCGGGACAGGCAGGGAAGATGGTGGCCCCTGCGGTCGCGGCCCGGGCCAGGTTTTGCAAATGGATGAGGCTCAGCGGGGTTTCCCGGACCACCAGGATCAGGGGCCGCTTTTCCTTCAAAAAGACCTCCCCGGCCCGGTGGATCAAGTGGCGGCCCACCCCCTGGGCAATGGCCCCCAGAGAGCCCATGGTGCAGGGAATGACCACCATGGCCCGGGCCCGGAAAGAGCCGCTGGCCAGGGGCGAGGTGAAGTCGTCCACTTTATGCCAGATGGCCCGAGGGGCCAGGGCTTGCGGGGTCAGCCCCAATTCCAGGGAGAGCACTTGCTCTCCGGCAGAGGAGATGACCGCGTGCAATTCCAGATCCGGCCGGGTGGCGAAATAATTTAGCAACTCCCGGGCGTAGATCATGCCGGAAGCCCCGGTGATGGCCACCACGTAACGGTTCATACCAGTCCCAGCTTCGGCCACAGTTCATCCACCTTGCGTTTGACTTCCGGGTCCATATCGATGACCGGGGGCCATTCCCGGGTAAAACCCTCCTCCGGCCACTTGCGGGTGGCGTCGATGCCCATCTTGGAACCGTAATGGGGCAAGGGAGAGGCATGGTCCAGCACGTCCACCGGCCCCTCGGCGAAAACCACGTCCCGCTTGGGGTCCACATTATTGCCCAGGCGCCAAAGCACCTGGGACAGGTCCTGGACGTCCACCTCCCGGTCAAAGACGACGATCATCTTGGTGAACATCATCTGTCCCAGACCCCAGAGGGCGTGCATCACCTTGCGGGCATGGCCCGGGTAGCGTTTGTCGATGCTCACAAAGGCCAGGTTATGAAAGACCCCTTCCACCGGCAGGTTGAGGTCCACGATTTCCGGCAGGGTCTTTTTCATCAAGGGTAAGAAGATGCGCTCCGTGGCCTTGGCGATAAAGCAGTCCTCCATGGGGGGCCGCCCGACGATGGTGGCCGGGTACACGGCCTCCCGGCGCTGCGTCAGTGCGGTGACATGGAACACCGGATAATCATCGGCCAGGGAATAATACCCGGTATGATCACCGAAGGGGCCTTCCCGGCGGCGTTCTCCGGGGGCCACGTATCCTTCCAAGACGATCTGGCTTTCTGCGGGCACCATGACCGGCTGGGTGAGGCAGTTGACCATCTCCACCGGCTCTCCCCGCAAAAACCCGGCAAAGACGATTTCATCGATGTCTTCCGGCAAGGGCGCGGTGGCCGCATAGGTAACTGCGGGGTCGGGGCCGATGGCCACGGCTGCGGGGAGGATATCCCCCCTGGCCTCCGCCACCCGGTAGTGCTGGGCCCCGCCTTTGTGCCGGTGCCAGTGCATGCCGGTGGTGCAGGTGTCATAGACCTGGAGGCGGTACATGCCCACGTTGCGCTTGCCGGTCTCCGGGTGGTGGGTGAAAACCGCGGGCAAAGTGATGAAAGGCCCGCCGTCCTCGGGCCAGCAGGTGAGGACCGGCAATCTCCTGAGGTCCACCTGGTTGCCGGTAAATACCACCTCCTGGCACGGGGCCTTGGACACGGTTTTGGGGAACATCCGGCCCAGCCGCGCCAGCTTGGGGAGGAGCTGCAGCTTCTTCATCAAGGTATTGGCTTCGGCCTCCATAAAGGAGAGCAGCTCCGCGGCAATATCATCCAGGGAGTCCACTTCCAGGGAGAGGCACATGCGCGTCATGGAACCGAAGGCGTTCATCAATACCGGCAGGTCATAGCCCGGTACGTTCTCAAAAAGCAGGGCCGGACCCCCGGCTTTACATACCCGGTCGGTAATTTCCGTGATCTCCAGATAGGGACTCACCGGTTCTTTGATGCGCACCAATTCCCCAGATCGTTCCAAGCGGCGGATGAACTCCTGCAGATTTTGATATCCCATGGAAACCTCTTCGAGGATAGCTGTCAGCTTGTTATTGAAAATAAGCCAGTTCCGGTATTTCTGCAAGTTCTCCCAGGTTATGCAGATGGGTAAAGAAAGTAAGCAGCCCCTTTTCATGCTCCGGACCCAGGGAATAATCCAGTTGCTGAAAGTAGGACAAAAGCTGGGAGACCGGGCGTCTAAGGCTGGCCGCGGCCAACCGACTCAACTCCGGCAGGGCCCCGAGCCCCCAATCCCGGGAGCGAAGCAGGAGCCGGTGCATGGCCGCGGTCTTCTCCGGCCAGGCCGCGGCATAATCCCGGCGCACCGCCCACACCCCGAAGACAAAGGGGAGGCTGCTCAATTCCTGCCAGGCCGCGCCCAGGTCCAAAATATGGGGCCAGGTTCCCTGGGCCTGCAGTTGCAGCGCTTCATCGCCGATGGCCAAGACGCCGTCATATTCGGTGCCCTCGGCGGCGCTTACCGGGCCCTGCCGGTAAATCGGCTTGGCGCCGTAGAGTTCAGTCATCAAGACCTTGAGAAGCGCGGCCCCGCTGGCGGAATGGGCGCTGAGCAGCACCGGCCGGCCATCCAAGGCGGCGGCCGGGACCCGGCTGCACAGCAATACACTCCGGACCGGCCCCCGGGAACTGATGGACAGGTTAGGCAACAGCAGGTAATCCTGCGGACGGCTGCCATACTCCATGGCCGAGATGGAACCCGCGTCCACCTGGTTCTGCCGCATGCGTGCGTTCAGCTCCGCGGGCGTCCCGGACACCAACTCAAAGCCATTCTCGCTAAAGAGGTTTTCCAGGGCATAATAAATGGGCAGCACATTGAGGTACTGAATCCTGCCGAAACGAATTTTCCCGGTCATAGCCAACCTCGATCAATTTTGGGAGATGGTCATATAAAACGGCCGTCACACCAGCTTCGGCCATCCCCCCTAAAATCATTTCACCATTATTCATCCGGAATAGCTTATTCCGGCAGTTGTCTTTAAGTCCCCCTTTGAAAAAGGGGGATTTAAGGGGATTTTGGGAGGCCTACCAAATCCCCCCCATCCCCCCTTTTGCAAAGGGGGGAGTTTTTAGAGAGTTTTCAAAGCGAAAACCCATCAAGCCACTGCCATTCCCCAGCCGCGCCGTTCAGATAAAGCTCCTCCCAGAAGTCTTGCCTCCCGGACAGGGGGATAAAACCCAAAGCCGCTTTCTTCCCGGGCTCCAGGGAGCCCAGGTCCTGATGCCGGTGCAAGGCCTGGGCTCCCTGAAGGGTTCCCAGGTAGAGCCAGAGGTCTCCGGGGTATTGGGGATAGTGACGGTAAAGCCACAGCATCTCTCCGAAGAGATTCAAGTCGTAGTTGCCAGCCAGGGAGTCGGTGCCCAGGGCCAGGGAGACGCCGGCTTGCAGCAACTCCGCCACTGGCGGCGAGCCCCCGCCGGTAAAGGTGTTAGCCCGGGGGCAGAGAATCACCCAGGTGCGGCTGCGGGCCAGTACCCGGCAGTCACCGGCATCGAGCCGGGTCCCGTGCACCGCCAGGGTGTCAGGGCCTAAAAAGCCCAGAGATTGCAGGTAGGCCGCGGGCGTCATCCCCGGCGGCGTAAAATCAGGGACCCAGCGCCCCCGGGTTTGCAGCAGGTCCTTAAAAAAGCCATCCCCCCGGGCCAGGAAATCCAGTTCCGCGGCCGACTCACCCAGATGCACTGCTTGGGGGCGGCGGCGGCATGAATTCCATTGGCTCACCGCCCGGAACAGTGCGGGCGAGACGGAATAGGGCGCATGGGCCGCGGCGGAGATATTGAGGTCGTCCCGGGCCTGGGAAGTGGCAAAGAAGGGAAAGGCCTCTTCCAGCGGCCCCAGGTCCAGGAGGTTAAAACCCAGGCATTCATAAAAAAGCCGGTACTCCAAAGGGGAAGCGGCGAGATGGGCCAGGCTATCCCCGGTGTTGCTGATGTCGCCCACCAGCGCGGTGCCGTAGCGGTGCAGATCAGCCAGACCCCGGAGGATGCCCGCTTCTTTATCCCGGGGGCTCAGGGAGGCGGACGCGGCCAGGTTCATTTCCAGCCAGTCCTCCCAGCGCAACTGGGGCATGATCTTTCCGGCCAGGGCCGAAAACTCCAGGTGCGTGTGGCAATTGACCAGGCCCGGGAGAATGGCCCCGGTGCCGTGATCGCGCAGGCTACCTTGAAAGCCCTTGAGGACTTCAGAGGCAGGCCCCACCGCCCGGATCTGGCCCTCGTCCACCAGGACCGCGCCGTCCCGGATGGGCGGCGCGCTCACCGGCAGCACCCAGCGGCTGAGGTGGGCGGTCATCTCACCCATGTGCGCCAATCCTCGCCAATATCCCCCCGCAGACGGTAACGCTCCAGCAGGCGGGGGCAGGGGCAGGCCCGGGGCGCAGCCGCCAGGGCCGTGAGAACTTTTGTCAGCAGATTGGGGAATGCTTGCTCCACCGCGGCGACTTGGGCCATTTCCTCCGGGGTGGCCAGACCTTCAAACAAGACGCCCGGCTGGTAGGGCCGGTCCACGAGACCCTCCGCGTAATTCACCACATAGGTGAGGGCGGCGTAACAGAATTCCAGCTCCCGGGCCAGGAAGACTTCGGGCACCAGGGTCTGGCCCACCAGATCCCCACCCAGGAGGCGCAATTTCCTGATCTCCGCGGCGGTCTCCAGCCTGGGGCCGATGGTGGCCACGTAGACACCCTGAGAATGTACCTTAAAAGGAACGCCTTGCAGGGTGGAGATCAAGGCGCTTCGCAGCTCCGGGCAAAAGACCGGGTTATGGCGGATAAAGCCCCAGCCCACATTGGGGAAAAAGGTGTGGGGCCCGCCCCGGCCTTCGTCCAGGATGTCGTGGGGCACCACCAAATCGCCTGGGGCCATTTCCTCCCGCAAAGACCCGGGGGCCACCCAGGCCAGGATTTTTTGTATGCCCAAGGATTTTAGGGCATAAAGATTGGCCCGGGGGTTAAGAAAAGGTGCGGAGAGGTCGTAACCCGCCTCCCCGTGGCGGGAAAGGAGCGCGAATTCCAGCCCCTGGTGCCGGAAGAAATGGATGGGGCGGCTGTCGCCGTAGGGCGTGGGAAAGACCTCGGTCTTCTCCGGCTTCAGCCCCAGGGCTTCGAAGGTCTTATGCGCGCCCACCCGGGCTATTAACGCGATTTTGGGATGCATGGCTTTTTTCAGTTCAAAGTTCAAGGTTCAAGGTTCAAAGTTCAAGGTTCAAAGTTCAAAGTTCAAAGTTCAAAGTTGAAAAAGAGCGGTAGCACAGGCTTTCCAGCCTGTGCGAGGCGGGCGGGGCTGCCCGCCGCTACGCCCCCTCTGCTACCAAGCTTCAGCCTTTTTTTCTACTGGTTCCCAAGCAGAGCTTGGGAACGCCAGCTGCTTCGCCTGACCAGTGCTGCGATATCGAGTGAGAAAAAGCAGGAGCTTTTTCTCCAATAGGGTTCCCAAGCAGGAGCTTGGGAACCAGTAGCTATTGATAAATGGTGGGCAATGCCCACCCTACATTGCTACATTGCTGTACCCTGATCCCTGGCCCCTGGCCCCTTGCTCACTGCTCACAACAACTTATACCGGTGGTCCCGGACCCGGGGTTCGTAGCCCGCCTGGCGCACCAGGGTCTCGATTTCCTCCCGGGAGAGGCGGAAGCCCACGCCGGTGGCGGCCACCACGTTTTCCTCCAGCATGGTGGAGCCGAAGTCGTCCGCCCCGAATTTCAGGGCCACCTGGGCGATCTTCGGGCCCTGGGTCACCCAGGAGACCTGGAGATGGGGCACGTTGTCCAGCACCAGGCGGGAGACGGCCAGGGTGCGCAGGTACTCCACCGCGCCCAGGTGCTCGCCCCCCAAGGCAGTGCCGCCGGGCTGAAAAGTCCAGGGAATGAAAGAGATGAAGCCCTGGGTGCGGTCCTGGAGGTCCCGGATTTTAAGGAGATGCTCCAACCGCTCGGCCCGGGTCTCCAAATGGCCGAACATCATGGTGGCGCTGGTCTTGAGCCCCAGCTCATGGGCCGCGGCCATGACCTCCAGCCACCGGGCGCTGTCGCACTTGCGGGGGGAGATTTGGCCCCGCACCCGGTCCGCCAGGATCTCGGCGCCGCCGCCGGGGATGGAACTAAGGCCGGCCTCCATGAGCCGGGTCAAGACTTCCTTTAAGCTGAGGCCAAAGCGCTGGGCCAGAAAGGCGATCTCCGGCGGCGAAAAGCCGTGGAGCCCGAGACCGCAATCCCTGATCTGCCGCACCAGGTGCTCATAATAGGCCAAGGGCAAGTCCGGGTTCAGGCCGCCCTGGAGGAGCACGCCGCTGCCGCCGTAATCTTTAAGCTCCTCAAGCTTCTGGGCCAGGGTGGCGTCATCCAGAACGTAGCCTTCCGGCGACCCCGGTTCCCGGAAAAAGGCGCAAAAGCGGCAGCCGGAAGTACAGATATTGGTGTAATTAATATTGCGGTCCACCACATAGGTGACCCGGGGTCCGGGATGGAGACGGCGGCGCACCTGGTCGGCACAGTGCCCTAAAGTGAGCAGGTCCAGGTCCCAGAGGCCCTGGGCTTCTTCCCAATTCAGACGTTTATCCTCAAATTGCTTGAGTATCATCCTTTCCTTAAAATGCCTCGCCAATTTGCGTGCCAACTAATTTATTTTATTAGCGATCCCCAACTTAGATATCTGGTCAATGCTCTGTTTGAGGCGTTGATCCTTTCTCTTCCAGATAAAAGTTAAAATCGAAAATATGATAACTCCTACGATCAGGTGCATTAGCGTTCCATAAATCGTGGAGAAAAACGCGGCTGCTCCAAAAGCGCCGCACACATAGTTCCCTGAGTCCTGGATGGTTTGTGCTGACAGGTCCCAAAAGAGATAAGCGCTGCTGAAAAAAACCAAAGGAGGAATGAAAAGAGTCGAAAGTTTGCAAAGTGTTCCTCGGTGCTTTGTCCAAAAGAACCCCACAAGGCCAAGAGCCTGAGGCAATATAAGTGCGACAAAGGCAATGACCAATAGACGAATGGTAACAGGCACCCCGGTTCATCCTTTAGTTCATTTAACGCAAATATCCTGAATCTCTAAGTTCGCTTGCCAGTGATTAATAACCAGCTGTTTTTACTGGTTACTAACAACCCGATAGATCGTATCCCGCTCCAGCGGCACACAGCCCGCTTCCCGGATCAGGCCTTCCAGCTGAGTCCGGGTCAGGCCCTGGGGGGTCTGGGCCCCGGCCATGTGGGTGATGCGCTCCTCCATGACCGTGCCGTCCACGTCGTCCACGCCGAAACACAGCGAGAGCTGGGCCATCTTGGGTCCCAGCATGATCCAGAAGGCCTTGATATGGGGCAGATTGTCCAGCATGAGACGGGAGACCGCCAAAGTTTTTAAGTCATCAATGGCGCTGGGTCCCTGGAGATGTTCCAGGGCCGTGTTCTGGGGGTGGAAGGCCAGGGGAATGAAGGCCAGAAAGCCCCCGGTTTCATCCTGCGCGGCCCGGAGCTTCAGCATATGGTCCACCCGCTCCTCCAGGCCTTCCATATGGCCATAGAGCATGGTGGCATTGGTGTTCATACCCAGGCGATGTGCGGTCTGGGCCACGGAGAGCCAGCCCTCGGGGGAGAGCTTTTGGGGACACAAGTCCTGGCGCACCCGGGGACTGAAGACCTCGGCGCCGCCCCCGGGGAGCGACCCCAGGCCCGCGTCCCGCAAGGCCCGCAAGGTTTCCTCCACGGTAGTGCGATTTAGTTCCGCCAGGTGGGCGATTTCCACCGCAGTGAAGGCCTGGAGATGAACCTGAGGCCGCCGGGCCTTGATACCCCGGAGCATCTCCAGATAGAAGGAAAAGGGCAGATCGGGGTGGCAGCCGCCGACGATATGGATCTCGGTGATGGGCTCGGAGAGCCTGGCTTCCACCTTGGCGAAGATTTCGTCCAGGGACATCTCATAGGCGCCCGCGTCCCCCGCTTTTCTGCCGAAAGCGCAGAATTTGCAGCCATTGACGCAGATGTTGGAGTAATTGATATGCTGGTTATAGATATAGAAAGCCTTGCGGCCATGGAGGCGCTGCCGCACCAGGTTGGCCAGATAACCCACCCCCAGGAGGTCCGGACTCTGAAAGAGGGTCAGGCCGTCCGCGGCCTCAAGCCTTTGGCCTGCCAGAACTTTCTCATGAATGGGCAGCAGCGCCTGGTCTTCAAATCTGAGAGATGTCATTATTTTCGCTCCATTTTATGACCATGCGGTCATGTTAACATCTAAAAAAAATGGATCATTCATCCTTGAGTCGTGAACTCACCCGCAAATTTTTTCTATTTTTGCGTCTTTCTTTGCGCCTTTGCGTCTTTGCGTGAGGCTGATTTTTTCCGCAAAACCGCCCAGGCTGGAAAGCCTGGGCGGTACCTAGGCCGCCAAGCCCTCCCGGAGAAGATCGATGAGTTCCCGGATGCGCCGCTGGACGATCTCTTCCGGGGCCTGGTGGAGGTTGAAAGTGACGTCCAGGTACGGGACGGCCACGGCCTGGAGAAAACGGTCAAAGACCGCGTCCAGGAGAAATAAGGCTGCAGGCTCTGAAATTCCCGGCCGCAGCTCGCCCCGGGCCCGGGCCCGGCTGATCAGGGAGCCGAAGTATTCCCCGGCGTGGCGGCGCACCGCGGCCAGGAACTCCTGGCGGAAAGGCACTTGCCGGTCAAATTGAATCTTGAGATAAAGGCTGTAGATCCGGGGGTGTTCCTGGAGGAAGCGCACCCCGGCCTTGAGGGATTTCTCCAAGCGGATGAACAGGTTCTCATTTTCGGTGCTGTCTTTGACCGCCACCAGGGTCTGGCGCACCCGGCCCAGGGCCAGTTGGAAGATGTGGCGGAAGATGCCTTCTTTATTAGGAAAATACTGATAGAGAGAGCCCTTGGCGATGCCCGCCCGGGCCACCAGGCGGTTGAGGGAGGCCTGATGGTAGCCCTGGTCCGCAAACTCATTGAGGGCCGCATTGAGGACCCTTTCCTGCTTATCCGCAGGCAGATGGGAGAAGGTGGTGCGGGCCGGCTGCTGCGACATGACCAGTTGGTCATATCAAATAACTACCCTGTCTGTCAATGATTTCTTCCTAAAACAGTTCAAGGTTCAGGGTTCAGGGTTCAGGGTTCAAAGTTCATAGTTAAGACACTGAATCTCTTGAATTTTTCATAAACTTGGGGTGAACGGGGATTTATGGGGATTATCGGGCACTTGCATAATCCCCCCCTGCCCCCCTTTAGAAAAGGGGGGAATCCTTCCTTTAGTTAAAACTCTTTGGTTGATCTCAAAATGACCTGGAAAACCGGTTTTGAAATGGCTCCTTGAACTTTGAACTTTGAACCTTGAACTATTCCCTCCGGACAAAACTAGGCCCTGCCCTTGACAAAAGGGGGGATAAATGTTTTATAAAAAGTTTGGAAAAATCTGGATCTCAAGGATAAACAACCATGAAACGTACATTTCAACCCAGCAATTTGCGCCGGGCGCGCACCCACGGTTTTTTGAGCCGGATGAGCACCCGGGGGGGGCGCCAGGTCTTGAAGCGCCGCCGGGCCAGAGGCCGCAAACGCCTGACCGTTTAAGAGCCGGGGGCCTTTTCTGAGCCATCCCACTGAGGACAGCCAGCGCTCCGTCCCCATCCCGCCCAGCCATACACCAGGGACCGCCCGCTTCGCCAAGGAGGATCGCCTCCTGCGCCGGGCCGAATTCCTCCGGGCCCTGGCCCAGGGGCGGCGGCTGCATACCCGGCATTTTGGCATTACTCTGGCCCCAGCGCCAGCCGGGAGCCCCCGGCTGGGGCTGGTGGTGACGAAACGTTTGGGCAAAGCGGTGAAGCGCAACCGGGTCAGGCGCTTGCTCCGGGAATTTTTCCGGCATCATAAGGACCGGTTGCCCCCTGAAGATATTATCATTATGGCCAAGAAGGGCGCCTCGACCCTGGATTATGATCAGGTTCAGGAAGAATTGTCCCGGGTGTTGCTCACCCGCGTGAAGGGTAAAAAATTTGACTAGAGTTGCCCTCTGGTTGATCAGGGCCTATCAATTGCTGCTTTCCCCCCTGATTCCGACCTGTTGCCGGTTTGCCCCCACCTGTTCCCATTATGCCGCGGAGGCTTTTGAGAGATACGGCTTCTGGCGAGGCCTGTGGCTGAGCCTGAGGCGTCTGGCGCGCTGCCATCCCTTCCATCCCGGTGGTTGGGACCCCGTGCCCTGAGGAGTATAACATGGAAAACCGGGCTTTGATTGCCCTGGCGTTAAGCTTTGTAGTCTTTCTTGTCTTCATGTTCTTAGGCCAAAAGGTGCAGCCGCCCCATGCCCCTGCGCCCCCGGCGCAACAGGCGGAAGTGCAACCCGGCGCTCCCAAGCCTGCCCCGGCTCCTGCGCCGGCGGCGCAGCCCGCGCCGCCGCCTGCCACCCGGCTGGCCCGCCCGGCCAAAGACGTCATCGTGGAGACCCCCTTGTATCGGGCGGTGTTTTCGGAACTGGGGGGAGCCCTGAAGAGCTTTCAGTTGAAAAAATACCGGGAGTCGATGCCCTTTGCGATTCTGGATCAATACAACCTGGGGCCGGTGCATTTTGAAGTGCAACGCTACCAGAACCCGGAGAAAGCTGCGGCCTCTCCCAAGGAACTGGTGCGGGTCAAAAAGGATGATGGACTCCCCCTGACCCTGAGCTGGGAAGGCCAGAGCCTCAAGGTGCCGGGACTGACCCTGTATGAGGCCAGCCAAACCGGACTGAATCTGAAGCCGGGACAAACCGCAGCCCTCAAATTTACCGCCGTCACTCCCGAAGGTCTGGTGCTCACCAAGACCTTTACTTTTAAGAGCGACAGTTACGCCTTCGATCTGGCGGTGAAGGTGGACAACCGGAGCAAGCAGAACCTGGAAGGACAACTGGACCTGGGCCTGGTGTCGGATTATTCCGGCGAAGAGCCCAGCCGTTTTAACTTTTTGGGATTCCACGCTTCCGTCAATAACCGGATCGAGCAATACAAGACCGGCAGCCTCAAGGAACTCAAAACCTTTGCCGGGAAAGTGGACTGGGCCGGTCTGGATGAGGGCTATTTCATGACCACCATGGTGCCCCTGGCTGCGCCCAAGGCCATCCTCACGGTCAAAGAACCCCATCCCGGCCCCATGGATGTGGTGATCAGAACTCCGGAGACCCTGGCGCCGGGGCAGGACGCGAATCTGTCCTTTGCCCTTTATTTCGGGCCCAAGGACCTGGCGGATTTGAAGGCCCTCAACCTGGGACTGGAAAGGGCCGTGGACTTCGGCTGGTTCCAGTTTCTGGCCGTGCCTCTGCTTTATCTGCTGAGATTCTTCCATAACTATGTCCACAACTGGGGTTGGGCGATTATCATCCTCACCGTGGTTATCCGGGTGGTCTTCTTCTATCCCAACCATAAAAGCTATAAGTCCATGAAGGAGATGCAGAAGCTGCAGCCCAAGGTGGCCAAGCTCCGGGAAAAATATAAAGACGACAAGGAGACCATGAACAAGGAGCTGATGGCTCTGTATCGCACCTTCAAAGTCAACCCCCTGGCCGGCTGCCTGCCCATGGTCTTACAGCTGCCGTTCTTCATTGCCCTTTACAATGTCTTGGGATATTCTATTGAATTGCGCCACACCCCCTTCATCTCCACCCTGCCCTTCACCAACATCGTCTGGCTCGCGGATCTTTCCACCAAGGATCCCCTGCTAATCACCCCCTTGGTTATGGGGGCTACCATGTTTTTGCAGCAAAAGATGACTCCTTCACCCGGCGACCCCACCCAGGCCAAAATGATGATGTTTCTGCCCATCATCTTCACCTTCATGTTCTTGAATTTTGCCTCCGGCCTGGTGCTCTACTGGTTGGTTAATAATGTTCTCTCCATCATCCAACAGTATTACACCAACAAATACCTGACTTAGATCGATCCTGGGGGAAGATTGATGGATTATCTGGAATTTGAAGGCAAGAGCACTGAAGAGGCCATCGCCAACGCCTGCTCTCATTTTCAGGTCCCGCCAGAACAGTTGGAGATAGAGATCTTGTCCGTGGGGTCCCCGGGACTTTTCGGGCTGGGAGGCCGTAAAGCCAAAATTCAGGCGGCTCTCCGGGAAGAGCCCCAGGCGTCCCTGCTGCCCCAGGCCCAGGAGATCCTGGAGCAGCTCCTGCAGAAAATGGATGAGCCCGGTAAAGTTTCCGGACGCCAGGAAGAGGACCGCATCATCCTGAACATTGAAACTGAGGATGCGGGCCTGCTCATCGGCAAGCAGGGCCAAACCCTGGAAGCCCTGCAATACCTGCTCACCAAGATCCTGGCCCAAAAAGGCCGCCGCAAGGTCCGGGTCACCATCGATGTGGAATCCTACCGGGCCCGTCATGACGAAGCCCTGGTGCAGTTGGCCATCAAAAACGGGGACAAAGTCAAGCGCAGCGGCAAACCCATCACCTTGAATCCCATGAATCCCCATGACCGGCGTATTGTCCACCTCACCCTCCAGGGCGATAAGGAGTTGAGGACTTTGAGCCGGGGGGAGGGTCTGTATAAGAAGGTGATCATCTATCCGGCCAAAAAGAAGGAAGGCCAGGAGGAAACCTCGAACTATACATGAAGTTACCCACCGCGGCCGATACCATCGCGGCCATCTCCACCCCCCTTGGGGAGGCGGGCATCGGTATCGTCCGCTTAAGCGGCCCGGCCGCAGAAGACATTGCCCGGGCTCTGTTCCGCCCCCGGCACCCCCGGTCCCGGTTTCTTTCCCACCATTTCTATCTCGGCCAGATCTGCGCCTCCCCGGAGGAAATCGTTGATGAGGTGCTGCTGGCCATCATGCGGGGCCCCCGGACCTATACCCGGGAGGACATGGTGGAGATTCACTGCCATTCCGGCTTGGGCGTATTGCGCCGCATCCTGGAGCTGACCCTGGCCCGGGGCGCCCGTCTGGCCCGGCCCGGGGAGTTCACCCTGCGGGCCTTTCTCTCGGGGCGCATCGACCTCACCCAGGCGGAGGCGGTGCTGGAGGTGATTCAGGCCCGGACCGCAGCCGGCCTGCGGGTGGCCGCGGAGCATCTTTCAGGCCGCCTGGGGCGGAACCTGCAGCAGCAGCGGGAGGCCCTCCTGGACCTCCTGGCCCGGGTGGAAGCGTCCCTGGATTTTCCGGAAGAGACCGGCGAGTTCCCCGCCTCTGCCCTGGCCGGGAACCTGGCCCAGGCCATGGCAGCCCTGGAGGCCCTGGCCGCCACTTATCAGGAAGGCCGCCTCCTGCAGGAGGGCCTGTTGGTGGTCATTGCCGGACAGCCCAATGTGGGCAAATCCAGTCTGCTCAATGGTCTGCTGGCCCAGGACCGGGCCATTGTCACCGAGATTCCCGGCACCACCCGGGACCTGGTGGAGGAATCCATTACCCTGGGGGGGGTGCCGGTGCGCTTGAGCGATACCGCGGGCCTGCGCCCGGCCCAAGACCGGGTGGAGGAGTTGGGCATTCAGCGTACCCGGGAGCGTTTGGCCCAGGCTAATTTTGTGCTTTACCTGGTGGACGGCAGCTTGCCTTTGACTGCGGAGGCGCGGCAGGACCTGACGGAGCTGGGGGAGAGACCGGGGCTGGCGGTGATCAATAAGATTGATCTACCCCAGGCGATTGCCGCGGCCGACCTGGAACAGGCCACCACACTCCCCATCGCCAAAATCTCCGCGCTCACCGGCGAGGGCCTAGGCCATCTCAAGCAACGGATCATGGACCTGGTCTTAGAGGGCGGCCTGAACACCGCGGGGGAGATGATCACCCAGGCCCGGCACCAGCAGCATTTGCAGCAGTGCCTGGGTTATTTGACCAATGCCAGAGAATTGTTGCACCGCGCAGAAACGGCCCCGCCCTGGGAACTGGTGGCCCTGGAACTCCAGGAGGCCATCCGGGAACTGGGGGAGATCACCGGCCAGGAAGTGGGGGACGACGTTTTGGACCGCATTTTTTCCGAATTTTGTCTGGGAAAGTAGGGGCGAACCTTGTGTCCGCCCACTCTTGGCCGGGCGGACACAAGGTTCGCGACAAAATATTCCTCTTTTTATTATAAGTTTGGTAATAAAATGGACCATCTCCGCAATGTCCCCTTTTCATAACCGCCAACCCATGGACTTGTTCCAGGAAGGAACAGCGGTTCTGGGTCTGGAACTCCCGCCCCAAACCCTGGAGCAATTCCGCATTTACCTGGAAGAATTGCAGCTTTGGAATGCCCGCATCAATCTCACCGCGCTCAAAGCGGATCGGGACATCATCAGCAAACACTTCCTGGATTCCCTGGCGGTTCTGCCCTATCTGGAAGACGCGGCCTCCCTGGCGGACCTGGGCGCCGGCCCGGGTTTCCCCGGCCTGGCCTTAAAACTGGTCCGGCCCGCCTTGGCCCTCACCCTGGTGGAGGCCCGGGCCAAGAAGGCGGCTTTCCTCCAATACCTGGTGTCCCGCTTGCAGCTTCAGGGGGTGGAGGTGGCCCAGGTCCATCTCACCCCGGCCCTGGCCCGGCAATGGGGGCCTCGGTTTGCCGCGGTAACCTCCCGAGCCGCGTTTCATCTCACCCGTTTTCTGGAACTGGCCGCGCCGCTGCTCCTTCCCGGCGGCCGGGTCCTGGCCCTCAAGGGGCCCAACCTGCCGCCGCCGGAATTGGACGCGGCCCGGAAGCGCTGTGGTCTCCTGGGGCTGGGGCCCCTGGAACTCCACCGCTACCTCTTGCCCCTGACCGGCGAAGAACGACTCCTGGCCGCGGCCCGGCGCGTTTGATAGCAAGTCGAGACCTTTATGAAAAGTCGCTTCAAAATCATTATGCGGGAGCGAAGCGACCGCAGCATCTATCCCCCCCTTTTTAAAGGGGGGTTAGGGGGGATTTTGTAACGCGCTGAAATCCCCCTAAATCCCCCTTTTCCAAAGGGGGACTTTGAATACCTTCGCTTCACTCAGGATGACAGCCTGGTGTGGGCAGAAGCCCCAAGTCGCAATCAATAAGCATGGAACCTCGGTAAAACGGGAATTTCTTGCCGCCCTGCCCTCTTCGGGGTTAAAATATGAGCCAACAATCTGGTCCAAGGCTGTGACCGCATGTCCTTCATCACCTGGCAATATCTCTTATTTCTGCCCCTGGTCTTAATCATCTACTGGCATTTGCCGGGGAGGTGGCGGCTGTGGCTGCTCCTGGCGGCCAGCTATATCTTCTACGGTTGCTGGGACGTGCGCTTTCTGGCCCTGGTGATGACCACCACGGCCATCGACTATATCTGCGCCCTGAGCATTGAGGGAAAAAGGATGGCGGCCGGCCGGGTGCTGCTCCTGGCCTTGCTGCCCGCGGCCTGGCTGTCGGGCTGCTCTCTTTTTCTTCCTGCTGCCGGCATTCACCTGGTCATCATCACCGTGGCCGCGGCCCTGGGGCTGGCCTTTGTTGCCGGGCACGAACTCATCTGGCGCCTGGGCGGGGAAAATCGCAGCCGCAGCTTCCTGATCCTCAGCGTCGTCTTTTGCCTGAGCATTCTGGGCTTCTTTAAATACTTCGGTTTTTTTGTGGACTCCGCCCGCACCATGCTGGAGGTCCTGGGGCTGCAAACCAACCGGGTGCTCTTGAACATCATCCTGCCCGTGGGTATTTCCTTCTATACCTTTCAGTCCCTGGGCTATGTCATTGATGTCTACCGGGGGGTATCCCCGGCGTGCTCCAGCCTCCTGACCTTCGCCACCTTTGACGCCTTTTTTCCGCAGATGGTGGCCGGCCCCATCGAACGGGGCCGGCATCTAATCCCGCAACTGGAACAGCCCCGGGCCTTCGCGCCGGAATACCTCCATGACGGGGTGCGCCTGATCCTGGTGGGTTTTTTTAAAAAGGTCTTTGTCGCTGACAACTGCGCCATTTTAGCCAACTATGTCTTCGATCCCAAAACCCCTCTCAACGGCTATTGGGCGGTTTTGGGGGCCCTGGCCTTTGCGTTTCAGATTTACGGCGATTTCTCCGGCTATACCGACATTGCCCGGGGCTCTGCCAAACTCTTAGGCATCGACCTGGTGGTGAACTTCCGCTTTCCGTATTTTGCCCGGAATCCTTCGGATTTCTGGGGCAGGTGGCACATTTCGCTGTCCACCTGGTTCCGCGACTATCTTTATATTCCCCTGGGGGGCAACCGGGGCAGCAAATGGGAGACGGTGCGCAATCTGGCGATAACCATGCTCCTGGCGGGGCTATGGCACGGCGCCAGTTGGATTTTTGTCCTCTGGGGGGCTTATCACGGCGTGCTGCTGATTCTGTACCGGGTAGTCCCAGCCCTGCGGTCCCTGGGAGATGAGAACGCGTCCTCCCGCCTGCGGGGAGTGCTGGCCGTGACCCTGATGTGGATCTTGACCCTGGCGGGCTGGGCGATTTTCCGGAGCCCCAACCTGCACGAGCTGGGAGCCTGGCTGGCGGCCCTGGGCCACTGGCAGACGGCCCTCGCCCTGCCCTGGGCCTCCTCCTCTCTCTGGCTCCTGATCCACGTGGCGCCCTTAATCTTCTTGCAGCTTTTGACCTGGAAATACCGGGATGAAACCAACCTATCGCGCCTGGCCTGGCCGGTGCGCGGCGTGGTCTACGCCCTGATGGTACTGATGATCGTTTCTTCCACGGCCCAAGATACAGAGTTTATCTATTTTCAATTTTGATGAAAAGACTCTTCACCCCCGCTTTTTTATTTGCAGTCCTGCTGCTGAGCCTGGGCGAACTGGGCGCGCACCTCTTCTTTGCCAAGGATATTTCCGGACGCTTCGAATACGGCTACAACCCGGACGCGGGCTTCGACGTCCGCACGGACGGCACGGTCCATCTCTTCCGGGCCGGAGGCCGCCGCTTCCATCGCCAGACCTTCCCGCGGCAGCGCCCCCCAGGGACCTTCCGGGTCTTTGTCATCGGCGACTCCGTGCCCCGGGGTCCCAGCTTCAAGGGAGCCTATCCTTATCTCCTGGGCGAGGAGCTGGAGCGGCACCATATCCGCGCGGAATCCGTGAACATGGCTCTGCCCGGCTATGGGGCGCGGCGCTGCCAGGTGGTGCTGCGCAAGGCCTTGGAGTTCGAGCCCAGCCTCATCATCCTCCACGTAAACGACTCCAATAAATACGAAGACGAGCGGGAATACCGCCGCAGCCTGGAATTCAAATCCTGGCATCCCCGCAACTGGCCCATGAAGGTCTTTATCTTCCGGCGGCTCTATGAGGCCAAGATGGAAAAGGTCTTCTGGCGGCTGCTGCCGGAGCAGATCCGTTTGAAATTCGCGGTCAACGACCCGGATGCCCAACTGGCCGCCAATCCAGACCCGAAAGAGGTCCAGGCCCGGGTACGCCTGGCCCAGGAGACCACTGCGGAAAACGTGGCCCTGGCCCGGGAGCATCACGTACCTTTGCTGATCATCACCCAATGCCGCTTGATGCCCGGCGGGCCCCGGTCATATCACTTCGAAACCCACGGTCTGGACGCCCTGGACCGGTCCCTGGCAGGGGACGGCGTGGCCTGGCTCTCCATGAAAAGCGTTTTTTCTCGTCTTCCTGATCCCAGGCCCTATTTCGCGGATACCGGACATATGAAGGAACCGGGGCATCTCCTGATGGCAAAAGCCATAGTCCATAAAATCCTGCAGGACGAGCAGCAATTGGGGCTTGCGGCCCTGATACGGCAGGCGAAAAACGGCGGGGGATAAATACAGATTTTTTAGGTTTCAACTTCCGGTAAAAACCCAGAGATTTTTATGATTATTAAACCCTTGGGGCTGGCCGCGTGTACTTTACTGGTGATAGTAATGGGGCTTCGCCCGGCTGCGGCCCAGGACGCGGACCCATATCAGCCGCTCCGGGAGTCCATGGTGACCTGGCAGCTCAAGGCCCGGGGCATCAGCGACTCCAGGGTGCTGGCAGCCATGGAGCGGGTGCCCCGGCATCGCTTCGTGCCGGAGCGCCTGGCTTCCCTGGCCTACGGGGATCATCCCCTGCCCATCGGCTCCGAACAGACCATTTCCCAACCTTATATCGTGGCCCTGATGACCGAGTGGGCCCAGATCAAACCCGGGGATAAGGTGCTGGAGGTGGGCACCGGCTCCGGCTACCAGGCCGCGGTCTTGGCCGAGCTCACGGATCGAGTCTGGACCATCGATATCCGCCCGGAACTGGCCGCCAAGGCCGCGGGCACCCTGAAGACTCTGGGTTACTCCCAGGTGCAGGTGAAAAGCGGGGATGGTTACCTGGGGTGGCCGGAGGCAGCCCCGTTTGACGCCATTCTGGTCACGGCCGCGGCCAGCCGGATGCCCCCGGCGCTCCCCCAGCAACTCCGGGAAGGAGGCCGCCTCATCATCCCCCTGGGGCCGGAGGGGAGAGTGCAGACTTTAACCAGATTCCGCAAGGTGCAGGGGAAGATGCAGGAGGAAAAGAATGTCCCGGTGAGTTTTGTGCCGTTGGTGGAGCCGCCAGGGACCAGGGATTAGGGGGCAGGGATCAGATGTAGGGGCGAACCTTGTGTTCGCCCCGATGCTTTCTGGGCGAACCCAAGGTTCGCCCCTACGATTCTCTGCCCTCCCTCAAATCTTCAACTCACTCTCTCCTGGACTGAGGCGTCCAAAGCCCGGAGCAGTCGGGTGAGCAAGGCGTTTACCGGGGTGGGCACGCCCAGGGCCTGGCCCCGGGCTGCGACCTGGCCGTTTAGGGAGTCGATTTCCGTGGGCCGGCCGGCCATGACGTCCTGGAGCATGGAAGAACGGTTGCGGGCTGTGGCCTGGCAGACCTGAAGCAGGCGCGCCTCCGGGTCCCGGTTAAGATCCAGCCCCCGGGCCCGGGCCACCGCCCGGACCTCGGTGGCGGCCGCCACCGCCAGGGACCAGGCCTCCGGCAGCTCCGGCAAAGCGCCGTTGGGCACCCGCAGCAGGGCAGTCAGGGGATTGATGCCGGCATTGATCAGCAGCTTATCCCAAATCAGGGTCTCGATCTCCGCGCTGGGCCGGCATTTGAATCCGGCCCGCAGAAAGAGAGCCACCAGCTCGGCGATTTTCGGAGCGGACACGGTGGAGCCGGGCAAGGCGCCGATAATCACCTCCCCCTGACCGGCGTAAAGGATTTGCCCCTCTGCCTGCCGGGTTACGCCCAAATAGGTGATCCCAGCCAACAGGCGTTCCGGACCCACTACCCGGGCCATTTCCTCCAGGTTGCCCAGGCCGTTTTGCAGGCTGAGGGCCAGGCCGCGTGGAGCCAGCAGCAGCGGCAGGGCCTGGGCCGCGGCCGCGGTTTGATGGGCCTTGACGGCCATGATGACCAAGCCGCAGGGTCCCACATCCGCGGGCAGCCAGCAAGGCACAGGCAGCAGGCGGCTTACCCCCCCCGGGGTTTGCAGGCGGATGCCCTGCTGCCGCAACAGGGCCACCCGTTCGGGCCGATAGTCCACCAGGTGGACGTCTTCGCCGGCCTGGGCGAAAGAGAGGCCCAACAAACAACCCACGGCTCCCGGCCCAATCACCGCGATTTTCATTTTTTCCCCATAATTATGGACTCTTTTGGGACAAAAATATTTTCAATTAATCTCTCTGCCAGGAAAAATGGACCATAATTGTCTTTTTTCTCCACAATAGAGGAAAATAATCCAGGGGCAAGATTAATTTTTAGGAATTTTGGAAAAAACCCTGAAGATTCTGCAAAATGGCTTTAATATTCTTTCTCTCTGAACCGAATTATTGTAATATACTTGAACTATCAGGGAAATATTCTGGAGGGATCGGGAAATGGCAACTCCCGTGAAATTGCCCAGGCAGTTCGATCAGGAATTGGAAGATCTGAAGCAGAACCTGTTGCGCATGGCGGAGTGGGCGGAGCTCGCGGTGGGCAAAAGCGTAGTTTCAGTCATGGAACGCAATTCCGATCTGGCCCGGGAAGTGATCACCGATGATATCAACCTCAATCGCATGGAATTAGCCATCGATGACCAGGGATTGAAACTTCTGGCCTTACGCCAGCCCCTGGCCACGGACCTCCGCCTGATTACTGCGGCTATGCGGATCGCCACGGAATTGGAGCGTATCGGAGATCAGGCGGTAAACATCGCAGAGCGCGCCTTGGAGCTCAACAGCCGGGAACCCGTGGAACTTCCCATTGACCTCAAGGCCATGGTGGACATTGCCCTGGGGATGGTGCGCACCAGTATCGAGGCCTTTGTGCAGCAAGACCCCAGGCTGGCCATCCGGGTCTGCCAACGGGATGTGGAAGTGGACCTGCTGGATGACGAATATACCCAAAAAATACTGGCTTGCATGATCCAGGAGTCACGCTGGGTGACCCGGCTGCATCACTTCATTATCATTGTCCGCAATCTGGAGCGCATTGCCGATCTGGCCAGCAATATTGCCGAAGACATCGTTTTTATCGTGGAAGGCCGGGTAATCAAGCATCGGTGCGAAGAGTGGATGCTCTCTTCCACCCCCCCTTGACCTGGGCCTGAGCCAGCCTACCCTCCAAGAGTTGCACCTCCTGAGCCAGCCGGGGTTGCGTCTGCCGGTCCCTCTCCAGGGTCTGCAAGGCGTGCACTACGGACGCGTGGCTCCTCTTAAAGAGCTTTCCTAACTCCACCATGGTCTTTTGCGTATAGAGCCGGCAGAAATAAAGGGCCAGGCGCCGGGCTTGAACCAGCTTTTTCTGCCGGGACCGCCCCAACATCTCCGGCAGGCTCACCCGGTAGTAATCCCCCACGATCTTCTGGATTTCCGGGACGCTGAGGCGGGGGTTCACCGCCTGCAGATCCTGGAGCACTTGCTCAGCCAACCGCAGGCTAAAAGACTCACCCAGCAAATTAGCCCGGGCCATCAGGCAATCGATGGCGCTCTCCAGGCGGCGTACGTCCTCGGTGACATATTCCGCCAGATACTCCAGGATCTGGGGGGCCACCTTAGTGCCCCGGTTTTCGGCTTTCTTGGCTAGGATATCCACCCGAGTGGGAAAATCCGGAGGGCCGATGGGGGTGATGATTCCCCCGGTGAGCCGGGAGCGGAGGGCCTGGGAGAGCTGGCTGATCTCCCCCGGCAGATAGCAACTGGTAAAGACCAGCCGGGTTCGGTGGCTCATCAAGGCATCCAGCGTGTTACAAACCTCCGCCTGGATCTTTTCCTTGCCGCTCAGGAACTGGACCTCTTCCAGGAGGAGGACATCGCAATCCTGGCGGTAACGCTCTTTGAATTGGGACATGCGGCCGCTTTTCAAGGCCCGCACCATCTCGTTGGCGAAATTCTCCGCGGAGAGGTAGCGCACGCGGCCAGTTGGGGAAGAAGAGGACAAAAAATTGCCCACCGCCTGGGACAGGTGGCTTTTTCCCAGGCCGGGCCCGGAAGTTAAAAAGAGTATATGGTTATAGAAGGTATCATTCCGGGCCAGGGCCCGGGCGGCCTGGAAGGCCAGGCGGTTGGAAGCCCCCACCACGAACTGGTCAAAGGTGAATCTCCGGTTTAACCGGGCGCCGCCCCGTTTCTCGGCCACCAGCGGCAGGTCCGGTTGGCTGACCCGGGGGACAGGCACCGGAGTTGCCTTGCCGTGGGCAGGCACAGTCAACTGCACTGCCACCCCCTCCCCTCCCAACCGGACTAATGCCTGCTGGATCAGTTGCAGGTAATGCGACTGAATCCATCTCAAGGCAAAAGGATTGGGGCAGGTGAGAACGAGTTCGTCATCGAACCCGGAAACCGGCTCCAGGGGGTCGATCCACAACTCGAAGCCGGAGGGGGAAATATCTTCTTGGAGCAGCGTCTTGACTTGTTGCCAGATACCTATCATTGGTCTCCTTTCGGGCGGCGGGTCCAGTCTGTCAATGAGGGGGATATTAGCTTTTTGCCGGCAAAGGGTCAAAGGAGGTGTCGCCCGATTTAGATTAGCCTCCACATCTTCTCCCCCATTTATGCCTCCTGCCGGGGCCAAGAACCTTGGGGGTTATATTTCTAGGAGATAATTTTTATTATTATTTCAACATGATAGAAAGCGCGATTTACAGGGCTTTGGCGCCCGCAAGTCCAACCGCCGTTTCCGTCAATCTCCTTAAAGCTGGCGTTTCCATCGAATTTCATAGGGTACAAAAATTTATCAGCTCAAAAATCGCTATCCCTTGAAATTTAATTCAAAAAACTTCGAACGATATCAATAATCGTTATATTTCATTAAGTTAACTATACTTGAAGTCGCTGCTGGGGAAACGCCCCCTTTCTAAACGGAAGAGGGTTTCCCGGAGGCGCAGCCCCGGCCATCAACTCCGCGGTCGCCTTGACAAATCTGCCGAACTGGTTATCATGACTTTGTAAAATCTTTTCCGAGGCCGGTTAATGATTAATTACGTCTCTTACCGCAAGTTCATCACCCTGAAAAACGGCAAGCGGGTGATGTTTCGCTTTCTCAACGACCATGATCGGGAAGGGCTCATTCAGCTGTTTCAGGAGGCCCCTGACGAGGATACCAGGTTTCTGAAACAAAATGTCAAAGACCAGAAGATGATCAACTACTGGATCGACCATATAGATTACCGCAAGGTATTGCCCCTGGTGGCCGTAGATATGGAAAGCAACCAGCTCATTGCCGATGCCACCCTGCACCGTGGCAAACATTCCTCCAAGCATATCGGCGAAGTACGCATCTTCGTCTCCCGGGCTTTCCGCAATTTAGGGCTGGGCTCCATGATGCTGGAAGAGATCATCGGCTTGGCCCTGCAAGAAAACCTGCAATGGCTGAAAGCCGAAGTTCTGGCGGACCACAAAAAGGTGATCAAGGCCTTCCGGGCCAAAGGCTTCGAGACCAGGGCCACCCTGGAGGACTACTTCATCCGCAAAGACGGGGTGACCCACGACGTGGTCCTGATGTTGCGGCCGGTAATGAAAAGGGAAGAGGCGGAGTTTTAATACCGTTTTCCGTTTTCCGGTAAAAAAAATTCTCGTTGAGGCTAAGGGTTTGCCACCCTTAGCCTCAAAATATTTCCATATGGCGCAGGTAGTTTCCGGTTTAGAAGTCTTGGCGGACGATCCCCCGGTGTGGGCGAAGGGGGCCCGTTTGGGGCTTCTGAGCCATCCCGCCAGTGTCGCCGCGGATTTGGAAAGCGCCCGGGAATTGATGGCCCGCAGATTCCCGGGCCAACTGCGGGTCCTGTTCAGCCCCCAGCATGGACTCTTGGGGGAGAAACAGGACAATATGATTGCCTCTGCGGATTTTGTCGACCCCCTCCTGAATCTTCCGGTGATCAGCCTTTACGGACCCCGCATGACGCCGCCCCCCGAGGCCCTGGAAATGGTGGATGCGGTCCTGGTGGACCTCCAGGACGTGGGCACCAGGGTCTATACTTTTGCCACCACCCTGGCCAAGGTGATGGAGGCCGCGGCTGCGGCCGGGGTGAAAGTGGCGGTGCTGGACCGGCCCAACCCCATCGGCGGGGAACAGGTGGAAGGCAATCTGCTGCGGCCGCAGTGGGCCTCCTTCGTGGGCCCTTATCCCCTGCCCATGCGCCATGGCCTGAGTTTGGGGGAATTGGCCCGCTACTATAACGTTACCCAAAAGATCGGCTGCGACCTGGAGGTGATCCCGGCCCGGGGCTGGCGCCGGGGGGATTATTTTGAGGCCACCGGCCTGCCCTGGGTGCTGCCATCCCCCAATCTCCCCACCCTGGAAGGCGCGGTGGTCTATCCCGGCCAGGTGCTGCTGGAGGGGACCAATTTATCCGAGGGCCGGGGCACCACCCGGCCTTTTGAGCTTTTCGGGGCCCCGTTCCTGGAACCTGGCCGCATCAAGGCCAGGCTGGCGGAAATGCCTCTGCCCGGAGTGGTCCTGCGGGAGGCCTTTTTTGAGCCCACCTTTCATAAATGGGCCGGGGAGCTGTGCCGGGGCTTTCAATTGCATGTCACCGACCGCCGCAATTTTAAGCCCTATTTCACCACCCTGGCTCTCCTGGGGGTGATCCGGGAGCTTTACCCCCAGGATTTCGCCTGGCGGCAGCCCCCTTATGAATACGAGACGGAGCGGCTGCCCATCGATCTGCTCACGGGGGACGCCGTGCTCCGGGAAGGGCTGGATCAAGGCACACCGGTCCCGGACCTGGAAGCCGGATGGCAAAAGGAACTGGATGAATTCCTGGAAGTGCGGCGGGAGTTTTTGATTTATGTTTGAGAATTCCGGGGCATGTCTACGGGCTGGTGGCCGTTAATCCCCAAACATTGCGGGGGCTGGGGAATGGAATTTTGTAGGGCGCGTCTTACGCGCCAATTTGGTGCGTGAGACGCACCTTACAAAGCTCCCTGCCCCAATCCTCCAAATATTCCGGAGAACAACCAATGCGCTTTAGAAAATTTTCCGTGGCTCTGATTTGTCTGATTCTGTTTCTCTTCCCCCTCGCGGCCCACAGCGGCGAAGTCCTTTATCAATACTCCACCATCGATTCCCTGCTGGCCGGCGTCTATGACGGGCAGTTGACCAATGGGGCCTTGAAAAAGCAGGGCAACCTGGGATTGGGCACCTTCAACGCCCTGGACGGGGAGATGGTGGTCCTGGACGGCCGGGTCTATCAGGTCCCCTTTGACGGCAAAGTCAGGCAGGCGCCGGATGGCGGCAAGACCCCGTTTGCCGCGGTGACCAGGTTTGCGCCCAAGATTTTCGCTCCCATCAAAAAGGCGGCCAGCCTCACGGAATTAATCAAAGCCATCGATCAAGCTCTGCCCACCAAGAATATCTTTTATGCCCTGAAGATCGAGGGCCGCTTCGCACAGGTGAAGGCCCGGTCCGTGCCCCGCCAAACGCGGCCTTACCCGCCCCTGGCCCAGGTGGTGGAGAAACAGGCGGTGTTCACCTTTAAGGACGTGGTTGGAACCATGGTGGGGTTCCGCTGCCCGCCTTTTGTCAAAGGGGTGAACGTGCCGGGCTATCACCTCCACTTTTTGACCAAGGACCGGACCCAAGGGGGGCATGTCCTGGACTGCACGGTGGAGAATCTCACCGTCCAGGTAGACCCCATCCATAAGCTCACCTTGGTGCTGCCCCAGGACAAAGAATTTTATCATTTGGATTTGGACAAGGATAAGAGCGGGGAGTTGAAGAAGGTGGAGAAGTAATTCCGGTGGCGCAGGCTTTCCAGCCTGCGCCGGGCGTTAGCAGGGAAATAACGCCAAAGGCGGGAGGCGCTTCGCTTTCCCGCCCTACACCTTCTGCCTACCCAAAATATATGCGGGTTGGTGAGGGGGGTGTGGGGGGAGGGTCAGGGACCTCAGGTCCCTGTCCCCTCCCCCCACAATCATTTCGGCAAGATGCTGCGGATGGCCGCGGCCAGGGTGTCCACGCCCAGGAGTTCCAGGCCGGGGAACTTGCCCAGTCGCTCCTGCTGGCGCGCCGCCAGGAGAGCCCGGCGGAACCCCAATTTATGGCCTTCCTTGAGACGCAGCTCGGGCTGGCTCACGGCCCGCACTTCCCCGGTGAGGCCCACTTCCCCGAAGATCAGCATGTCCCCGGGCACGGGCCGGTCCAGGAAGGAAGAAGAGAGGGCTAAGGCCACCCCCAGGTCCACGGCGGGTTCTGTCAGGCGCACGCCCCCGGCCACGTTCACGAACAAATCCTGGCCGCTTAGGGCCAAACCCACCCGCTTTTCCAGCACCGCCACCAGCAGGGAGACCCTGCCGGCATCCACCCCCATGCTCTGGCGCCGGGGCAGGGCCAGGGAGGTGGGGGAGACCAGGGCCTGGACCTCCACCAGGATGGGGCGGGAGCCCTCCAGACTGGGGACTACTACGGCGCCGGGCACCTCCCGGGAGCGCTCCGCCAAGAACAGGGCCGAAGGATTGGGGACTTCCAGCAGCCCGGCTTCCTGCATTTCAAAGACCCCCAGCTCCTGGGTGGGGCCGAAGCGGTTCTTGACGGTGCGCAGCAGCCGGAAGGTGTGGCTGCGGTCCCCTTCCAGGTAGAGGACCGTGTCCACCAGGTGCTCCAGGACCATGGGACCGGCCAGGGCCCCTTCCTTGGTGACGTGGCCGATGAGGAAGGTGGCGGTGCCCGTGAGCTTGGCCTGCTGCACCAGGCGGAACGCGGTCTCCCGCACCTGGGTCAGGGACCCGGGCGCGGCCGGGAGAGTGGCGGGGGACAGGGGCGGGACGGAATCCAGGGCCAGAAACGCAGGCTTATGCTCTTCTAAAATCTTGAGGATGTTTTCCAGGCAGGTTTCCGTGGCCACCAGCAGGTCCGGGGATTTGACTCCCAGGCGGTCGGCCCGGAGCTTGAGCTGGGCCTCGGATTCCTCCCCCGAGATATAGAGGCTCTTGCGGCCTGGCCCGGAGAGACGGTCCAGGACCTGGAGGATCAAGGTGGATTTGCCGATACCGGGGTCGCCCCCCAGGAGGACCACGGAACCGGCCACCACGCTGCCCCCCAGGGTGCGGTCGAATTCGGCGAGACCCGTGGCCTGGCGGGTCTCCGGGGGGGCGTGCAGGTGGACCAGGGGCTGGGGCGCACTGCGCCGGGGCGGCAACTGCCCCTCGGTAATGGGGCCGGGAGGGGCAATGACTTCTTCCGCCAGGGAATTCCAGGCGCCGCATTCCGGGCAGCGCCCCATCCATTTGCCTGCCTGATAACCGCAACTCTGGCAGATGAAGACCGTTTTTGCGCCTCTGGCCATGGGCAACCGTTTTTCTTTTTTGATTTCGGGAATGGGCTTGCTGCCGATTTTACCCGAAGTTTTGACTCCAGCCCAAGGGGAAACTTGGGGGCCGGAAAGATTTCCGAAAATCTGGTAGGAATTGGCACTAAACCTGTGATAATTGAATAATTTGTTTTTTTTCGTTCATCTAAGATATGATTTTTCCATGAGGAATCAGTTGTCCGGGACTCCGCAGACTTTAAAGGATAATATCCCTCGGGGGGCGTGTGACCTGTCCGGCCGCCGCTCCCTCCAGGTCCTGGGGGAGCTGGCCGCGGCCCGGGGGGTGCGGGTCTATCTGGTGGGGGGCACGGTCCGGGAGCTAGCCCTGGAGAAGAGTGCTCCGGACCTGGACCTGGCCCTATCGGCCCAGACCCTGAACCTGGCCCGGGATCTGGCCGCGGCCCTGGGAGGCACCTTCGTGCTCCTGGATGAGGCCGAACGCACCGCCCGGGTGGTCTGGCAGAAAGAGATTCTGGACCTGGCGGAATTCCGGGCCCCCACCCTGGCAGAAGACCTCCGGGCCCGGGATTTCACCATCAACGCCCTGGCCCTGGAACTGCAGGCCGTGCTGGGACAAAAACCCCTGGACCTCATTGATCCTTGGGGGGGCCTTCAGGATCTGGCCCAGGGCCTGATCCGGGTGGTGCAGCCCCGGAATTTCCAGGAAGACCCCTTGCGGCTCCTGCGGGCCTACCGCTTTGCCGCCACCCACGGCTTCCGTCTCACCCCGGAGACTGCCGCCGCCATCCCTCGTTATCTCCCGGAGTTTTCCCGGGTGGCGGGGGAACGGGTGCGCCAGGAACTCTTCATCCTTTTAGCTGCGCCCAAAGCCGGGAGTGTCCTGGAAGAGATGGAGCAGTCGGGGCTTTTGACCCGAATCTTCCCGGAGTTGTTGGACACGCAGGGGGTGGAGCAGGATGGCTTTCACCACCTGGACGTCTTTCATCATTCTCTGCAAGCCGCGGCCTTGGTGGAAGAAGTTTTGGCGGCCCCCCATAAATACTTTAGAGACCTGGCTGCGGAACTTCCGTCCTATCTCCAGGCCCCACACCAGGTAGTGCTCCTGAAGCTGGCGGCCCTGTTCCACGATATCGGCAAACCCCGGGTGCAGGGCCGCCGCACCGACCCGGACCGCTACACCTTCTATTACCATGAGCGGGTGGGGGTGGAGATCTTCACGGCCACGGCCCTGCGGCTGCGCCTCTCCCAGGCGGAGACCAGGACCGTAACCCGCCTTATTTCCTTGCATATGCGGCCCTTTTTGCTGCTGCCCGCGTTCCGGGAGGGGGAGCTGACCCCCCGGGCCTTGGGCCGGCTGGTGCGGGCGGCGCGAGCCGATCTCCCCGGCCTCTTCATCCTGGCCATGGCCGACAGCCTGGCAGGCCAGGGTCCCCAGAAACCGGCGGACGCGGAAACCGTGCTGGCAGACCTGGCCGATACCGCTTATCACTTTTTGAAGGAACGCATCGAACCCCAGGAACGGCAGCCCCGGCTGCTTACCGGCCATGACCTGATCAAATTTCTGGGGCTCAAGCCCGGCCCCCTCTTCCGGGAGATTCTGACCGCGGTGGAAGAAGCCCAATGGGAGGGCGCCATCCGGTCGCGCCAGGCAGCCCTGGACCTGGCCCGGAGCCTGTGCCGGGGGGAGGGGCCGGGGAATTAGCTCCTGACTGCCGGTGTGGCCTGAGTTTTTGGAGATTAATTATTTTGCGATTATATATAAAATATTTTTTTAAAAAAATTGACAGGT
>JAKAKP010000154.1 GCA_021813445.1 Deltaproteobacteria bacterium | reverse complement strand
CATAAGGCCCAACTGCCACCGGAGGTTCTGGCCGTTGCCTTGAAAGAGCTGGAGCGGGTGGAAAAAACCGACCCCGCGGTGGCCGAATACTCCATCGGCCTGAATTATCTGGATTATCTGATCTCGCTGCCCTGGAACCGCTTTACCGAGGACAATCTGGACCTGAAACGGGCTGAGCGCCTGCTGGAAACCCAGCATTACGGGCTCCAGCACGTGAAGGAGCGGATTCTCGAGTACCTGGCGGTGCGCACCCTCTGCAGCCTCCAGAGCGCCCGGGTATTAGTGGTGGATGATGAGGAGATCGCCCGCACCAACCTGGAGTACATCCTCCGCAAAGAAGGCCACCAGGTCAGCGGCGCGGCCAACGGCGCCGCCGCCCTGGAGATGATCAAGGCCCAGGAGTACGACCTGATTCTCACCGACTTAAAGATGGAGAAGATGGACGGTTTGCAGCTCCTGGAATCCGCCAAGCAGCTCGCGCCTCACACGGAAATCATCATGGTTACGGGCTATGCCACGGTTTCCTCCGCGGTGGACGCCCTGAAAAAGGGCGCGGCCCATTACCTCTCCAAACCCATCAAGCTGGATGAGCTGCGGGACACCGTCCGGGAGATCATCGAGAAAAAAAGACACGTGCAGATGAGCCGGGGCCCCATCCTCTGCTTCGCGGGGCCGCCGGGCACCGGCAAGACCTCCATCGGCCGCTCCATTGCCGAGGCCCTGGAACGCAAATTCGTGCGCGTGTCGCTTGCGGGCCTGCGGGATGAGGCGGAACTCCGGGGCCACCGCCGCACCTACGTGGGGGCCATGCCCGGCCGCATCATCAGCGAAATTCGCAAGGTCGGCCTGAAAAACCCGGTTTTTATGCTGGATGAGATCGACAAGATCGGCCAGGACTTCCGGGGCGACCCGGCCTCGGTGCTTTTGGAAATCCTGGACCCGGAACAGAACAGCCATTTTGTAGATCATTACGTGGATGTGCCCTTCGATCTCTCCGGGGTGATGTTCATCACCACCGCCAACGTCGTGGAAAACCTGCCCCATCCGCTGCTCGACCGCCTGGAAGTCATCAACTTCCCCGGCTACACCGAATCCGAAAAGAAAAATATCGCCCGCAAGTATTTGATCCCCCGGCAGTTGCGGGAACACGGCCTGGGGCATTTGACTCCGGATTTCACCGGTCCGGCCATTGCCAAGATCATCCACGACTACACCCGGGAGGCGGGCCTGCGCAACCTGGACCGGGAGATCGCCACCGTCTGCCGCAAACTGGCCCGCATCTGCCTCCAGAGCAAGGGTGAGGCTTGCGCCCTCACCGTGGACGAAGTCCTGGTGGAAAAGCTCCTGGGTCCCCGCAAGTTCACCCATGAAGTGGCGGAGGCGGGCAACCGCGTCGGCGTCACCACCGGCTTGGTGTGGACCGAGTTCGGGGGTGAACTCATCTTCGTGGAGGCCTCCCAGATGCGGGGGCGCCAGCAATTGATCCTCACCGGCTCCCTGGGCAACGTCCTCCAGGAATCGGCCCAGACCGCGCTCAGCTTCGTCCGCAGCTACGCCGAGGATTTTGGCTTGGACCCCGACTTTTTCATGGACAAAGACATCCATATCCACCTGCCCGCGGGGGCCATCCCCAAGGACGGCCCGTCCTCGGGGGTGACCATCGCCCTGGCCCTCATCTCCCTCCTCACCGGCCGCCCGGCCCGGCGGGACGTGGCCCTCTCCGGGGAGCTGACGCTTTCCGGCCGCATCCTGCCGGTCAGCGGCATCCGGGAGAAGATTCTCTCCGCGCAGCGGGCCGGGGTAAGAATGGTAGTCTTTCCCAAACAGAACGAAGTGGACATCGACAACCTGGAACCGGAAGTGAAGGAAGGCCTGGAAATCTTCCTGGCCGCCGAGATCAAACCCCTGCTGGACTTGGTGCTGCTGCCGGGTTAAGGATGCAGTAGATGCTTTCTTATCGAGACTTTGTGAGGTCTGAGACGCTTGGCCGTGCCAAAAATTTCTGTTGGAGAATAGACGAAGCTTGTAACATTATAATTTTGCGGAAATTCAATATGCAACCCGCTAATCAGTGACATGAAACAGTAATACCATCCGATTGTATTAATGGTTTAATTGATTGGTTACCAAATAAGGAATGGTTCCCTCTGGCAAATAATGTTGAAAAATTGGCAAACGAAACAGAAGTGGATGGAATAGGAAAATATTTATACATTCAAGGGCTTAAAACTACAGACTGCCAAACCGCTAGTCATCTTGGAACATTTTTTTATCGAGCCGGAATTTGGTTGTACAATGACAAAATAAAGGGAATTAAATTTCGAAAAAAATCTGATGTTACGGACTGGTGTAATCATTTAAGGAATTATTATAATTCTTTTTTTCAGCAGGCATACCAGGCGTAGGGCGGGAAAGCGAAGCGCATCCCGCCTTTTAATCTCGTCCCAGCCTGTGCTTGGTAATGCCACCGGAGCCAAGCCCAGCTTGGCGGGCCAGTTCCGTTCCCAAGTGCAACCTAGGAACGAGAAAAAAAGGCGGGCCATGCCCACCCTACATCTCCTTAATTTTGGTGGCACAGGCGTCTCGCCTGTGCGCCCTCAAAATTGCCGGAGAGCCCCAAGATGCGCCCTCCCAGCAGTGACTACCGGGAACGCTCCCTCAAGATGCACGGCCTGATCTGCGCCAAATGCGGCCGGGAGTTCAATCACAGGAACCGGCAACTTTTAACGGTGCATCACAAAGACGGCAACCACCTGCATAACCCCCCGGACGGCTCCAACTGGGAGAACCTCTGCGTCTACTGCCACGAAGACGAACACAGCCGGGGGCTTCTGGGCGATTATCTGGGCGGCGACGACTAGAAATGCAGAGTGGGAGCGGCCCTCCAAAAATAGCGGGCCGTGCCGACTGGATTTCAGTCATAGTTCTTCTTTTTCCTAAATCAAATGGCTATCCACATAGAGGCCCGGATTGACATAAGCGGGCTCTTTTATTACCTTGAATTACAAGAGAAATATAGTCCTCCAAGAATGAGGCGACCCCATGGAAAAAGGGATAGATAAAGATCTGTTCGATAAATTTAAGGCCGTGGCCCAAGGCCCGGACGCCGATTTATTAAAGGATTTTCTCGATATGCTTTACTACCGGCAGGAGGAATATGACCGGGAACCTTTAACCGAAGAGGATTGGGCTGCTATCAGGGAAGGAAGGGAGGCCATCAAACGCGGTGAATTTGTGACCTTGGAAGAGTTGGAAAAAGACCTTGATCTATGAGTTATTCCCTTCACATTGACAAAAGCGCCGTCAAGATTATAAAGGACTTGGATAGAACGACTGTAAACCGGATATATAGAAGGCTTAGAGAGTTGGCGCAAGACCCGCTTGACCCTCGCATATCAAGTCCGTTGGAGATGAGCCAAGCGGAGCGCAAATCCAGGGTAGGTAGCTGGAGAATCTTTTACGAAATCGACGAAGATACCCGCACCGTCAACATAACTGCCGTCAGACCCCGAGGAAGAGCTTACCGCAAACTTTAGGAAGGTAGTAAACAAGCCTTCCTTCAGTTCTCTTACTCCCCGTTCATATCCAGCTTTTTCAGCTTCCGCCATAAAGAGACCCGGTCTATCCCCAGAACTTCCGCGGCCTTGGTTTTGTTGCCGTTCATCTGTTTAAGGATGTAGGCGATGTATTCCTGTTCGTTTTCTTCCAGGGTGGCGAATTCCTTTTTCGGGCGGCGCTGCAGTTGGAAGCCGGGCTGCTGAAAATCCTTGGGCAGGTGGGACACTTCGATGACGGGCCCCGCGGCCAGGGTCACGGCCCGTTCCATGATGTTTTCCAGCTCCCGGATATTGCCGGGAAATTCATAATCCATCAACCGGTCCATCACCTCGCTAGCAATCCGGTCGATCTGCTTGCCCTGGGCCGCGGCGAATTTCTGCAGGAAATGCTGGCACAGCAAGGGGATGTCGTCCCGGCGCTCCGCCAGGGTGGGCACGTACAGGGTCACCACGTTGATGCGGTAGTACAGGTCCTGGCGGAAAGTTCCCCGTTCCACCTGCCCTTTCAGGTCCTTGTTGGTGGCGGCCAGGATGCGGATATCCACCGGGATTTCGTTGGTGCCCCCCACCCGGATCAGGCTCTTTTCCTGGAGGACCCGGAGCAGCTTCACCTGCATGGACAGGGGCATGTCGCCGATTTCATCCAGGAAGATGCTGCCCCCGGGGGCCGATTCCAGCAGGCCTTTCTTGACGGCCCGGGCGCCGGTGAAGGCCCCCCGTTCGTGGCCGAAGAGTTCGCTGGCCAGCAGTTCCTCGGTGAAGGCCCCGCAATTGATGGCCAGGAATCTTTTCTCGGCCCGGAGGCTCAAGTGGTGAATGGCCTTGGCCACCAGTTCCTTGCCGGTGCCGGTTTCCCCCAGGATGAGGACGGTGGCGTCGGTGGGTGCAATCTGCTGGATGGTGCTTTTTAAAGCCTCGATCTGGGGGGTTTTGCCGATGAGCAGGGGCAGGCCTTTCTGGCTCTCCACCTGGCGCTTCAGGTCCACCACTTCCTGGCGCAGCCACCTCTTTTCCAGGGCCTTGCGCACCAGAATGCGCATTTCTTCGATTTTGTAGGGCTTGGCCAGATAGTGATACGCACCTTTCTGCATGGCCTCCACCGCGGAGGACACGGTGGCGTAGCCGGTGATCATGATCACTTCGGTATCCGGGAAGAGTTCCTTGGTGCGCTCCAGCACCTGGAGGCCGTCCACCTGCTGCATGCGCAGATCGGTCATCACCAGGTCGAACTCGCCCTTCTCCAGCGCCTTGAAGGCCTCTTGGCCCGATTCCACGGCCATGGTGATGTAGCCTTCTTTGCGTAAGACATGGTCCAGGTTTTCCCTGGCGATGGGCTCGTCTTCCACGATGAGAATCCGGGCGCTCTTCATGGAGATAGCCTCGCTTCGTTGGGCGGCAGCTGGAAAGGCAGGCGGATCAGAAAGCGCGTCCCTTCCCCCTCTTTGCTCTCAACGGTGATGGAGCCATGATGCTTATCGATGATGCCATAGACGATGGACAGCCCTAACCCCGTGCCCGCGCCGATCTCCTTGGTGGTAAAAAAGGGATCGAAGACCCGGTCGATCTCCTCTTTGGGAATGCCTATCCCGGTGTCTTCCACGGTGATCACCACGTCCCGGCCTCCCGGGTCCGCGTGCGCGGCGATCCTGATCTCCCCGGGAGGCTCTTTGATGGCCTGCACCCCGTTCATCAGCAGATTGAGGAAGACCTCCTGCATGCGTTGGGCGTCGATCTGCAGGACCAGGTCCGGGGGTACTTCCTGGACGACGTCGATGCCCGGCGGCACCTGGCTGGATATAAGCCTGACGGAGCGGCTGATCACTTCTTCCAGAGTAGTAGGTTTAAGCTCAAAATCCCTTACCCGGGAGAATTCCAGCAGCCCTTTGACGATATCCCGGGCCCTGATGACCTCTTGCTCTACGTTATTCAGCATCCTTTTTAGAAAATCCAGATCGCCGTGACCCAGTTCCTCCAGAACGATCTGACAGGAAGTGGAGATGTTATTCAGGGGGTTGTTCAACTGGTGGGCGATGCCCGCGGTGAGCACCCCCAGGGAGGACATTTTCTTGGCCTGCACCAGTTGGTCCTGCCGTTTTTCCAGTTCCGCCACCATGCGGTTGAAGCCTTCCACCACCCGCTGGGTCTCATCCCGGGTATCCAGTACCGGCAGGGGCCGAAAATTCCCGTCGGCGATCCGCAGCGTAGTATCTTCAATCACCCGCAAGGGGCGGATGATTTTCCGGCTGACAATGAAGACGAAAAAGGCCATGAACCCCAAAAATACCACCATGGAAGAGAGAAGCTGGGTTTTGAGGGTGGAAATGATCTCCAGGATGCGCTGGCGCTCAAATTTCACCAGGTAATGAGACAAATCCACCAGTTTCTTACCCCGCTCCCGCAATTGTTCTTCCACCCGGGAGCGAGAGCCGCCGCTTTGCGGCAACTCCTCCATGAGTTGACGGTAAGCTAAAAATTCTTTCTGGAAGAGGGGAAACTGGTGGGCAATCTTCAGGGACTTCACTTCCGGGGCGATCTTGTCCAGGGTCTCCAGGCCCAACTGGATGTAGCGCCGGTTCTCCTTCAGGTCATCGGCCGAGCCGTACAGGAGATAATTCTTTTCGTAACGGCGAATCTCCAGGATGGTATTGCTCAGGTCGTCGGCAATCTCCACGAAGCGCTGCTTGGTTTCGATCTGGGCCAAATAAGTATAGGAAAGGCCGCCGATGAAGCCGATGGCCAATATACAGGCAGTCAGGCCGATGATCACCTTCTGCCGGATGTTCAGATGCAATAAGTTGATTCTCCCTGCGGTCATCGAAAGGTCCCTCCCGGAGACTGGGGAGAAACCACCAGCCTCCTCCGCGGCCCGCTGAGTATCTTACTATATTTTGCCCTTCTCTTACGTCTATAATTTGCCGGCCTATTGCCAGAAAGCCAGATTCAGCCCCGGAACCCCAAGAAATCACCGGGGTCTCCATCACCCTGGGACATATGGATAGCATTAACCTATCTCGCTCACCAGTCCTGAGTCTGCGTTCTTTCGTAAATTTATTAAATCATATTTGAACCGGTGATGCAATTTGCAACATATGAAATTTTCAAGAAAAAATGCCTTGACAAGCTTGTGATAATTATTACATATTGAGGTCAGCGACCGCGGCATCCTAACGACTTTCCAGGGAGGGCAAAAAGGGATGGAAATTTATCTTCCCATTGCCGGCATTAGCATCAATTTTTTTCTGATCTTGGGCATCGGCGGCCTGGTGGGTTTCCTCTCCGGCCTGTTCGGAGTAGGGGGAGGATTCCTGCTCACCCCGCTGATGATGATGATCGGCATTCCTCCAGCGGTAGCGGCAGCCTCCGACTCCAACCAGATTGTGGCTGCAGCCAGTTCCGGGGCCTTTGCCCATTGGCGGCTGGGCAACGTGGACTTCAAAATGGGCCTGATCATCCTGGCCGGAGGTATCTTCGGCGGCACCATCGGCGTCCAGTTCGTTAAGGTCCTGAGGGCCGCGGGCAATTTCGAATTCGTAATGAAAGTGGTCTACGTACTCATGTTGGGACTGGTGGGCAGCGCCATGTTCATGGAAAGCCTGCGCACCATCCTGCGCAGCCGCAACCAGGAGGCAGCCGCGGCCGAAGTGGCGGAGGTTTCCGAACCGAAGCTCGGCAAGCTCTTCGCCAAGCTGCCCTTGAAGATGCACTTTCATCGCTCCGGCCTGTACACCTCGGCCATCTTCCCCTTCTCCATCGGCACCACCGTGGGCATCATGGCCGCGCTCCTGGGCGTGGGCGGCGGGTTCATCATGGTTCCGGCCATGATCTATATCATCGGCATGCCCACCATTGCCGCCATCGGCACTGATCTGTTCCAGATTGTGCTCACCTCCGCCAACGTCACCCTGCAGCAGGCCATGGTCAACAAAACCGTGGACCTGCTGCTGGCCCTGATTCTCCTGTTCGGCTCCACCATCGGCGCCCAGTTCGGGGCCAAAGCCGGCAAGCGCCTGAAGGGGGAACAGATTCGCATCCTGCTGGCCATCATCGTTCTGGCCTTGACCGTAAAAATCTTTCTGGATCTGGTCCTCACTCCCAGTGATTTGGTGAGCCTGGCCCCGGCCAAAGGTGGAGGTCACTAAGATGACGCGACTTCTGCCTTTCCTTTTGGTCCTGGGTCTGGGCTTACTCGACCCAGCTCCGGCAGTCGCGGTTACTGCGGACGCCAAACAGAAGATATTAACCGCGGCTTCCAAGAACCTCATTGAAATCGGCCTCTCCTATCGAGGGGACCAGATCCACTTTTTCGGGGTCAACCCCTTGCCCGGCTCGGATGTCATCATCCGTCTGACCGCCGAGAAACAGGAAGACGTGAAGCTTTCGGTCAAAGGCAGGGTCGGGCCTTTCTGGATGACGGTGAAACAATATGAGGTCAGCGGTGCGCCTTTCATCTATAAGATTCATGCCAGCAAACCCCTGGAGCGGATAATCTCCGCGGAGACGGCCGAGGAATTGGAACTGGGTTATTCCGCGGTCAAAAAGAAGATGCAGCTGCATCTGGCCCGGGGCGACGCGGCCCCCGAAGACGCGGATTTGGTCTTTAAGGGCCTGGTGAAGATCAAAGAAGAGGCCAACCTCTATAACATCGTCCAGGACCCCAAACGCCTGGAAGAAGCGGAAGGGAAACTCTTCAAGCACTATTTCCGTTTTCCGTCCGCGGCCACGGAAGGGCGTTACCTGGTGGAGTCCTTTTGTTTCTCCAAGGGCCAGTTGGTGGGCTACGGCAAGGACGTCATTGAAATCAAAAAGGTGGGCCTGGAAAACTGGCTGACCCAGACCTCCCAGAACCAGCCGGTATTTTTCGGCATCATGGCGGTGGTCGTCGCCCTGGGCGCCGGCCTGCTGGTGGGCGTGATCTTTCGGAAAGGAGGGCACCATTAATGGCCGAAGCAAACGGCAAACCCATCGCGGTGGCGATTGACGGGTCGGCCCCGTCCTGGGAAGCCTTGGAAACCGCCCTGTACTTGGCCGGGCTGATCTCCAGGCCGGTGGATGTCCTCACGGTCATACAACTGCGCAAAGCCGGTTATTTTGCCTTCATTGACCGGCACCTCAAAGAGGAGGCCGAGGACTACGCCAAAAAACTGCTGGCCGAAGCCACCGAAAGGGGCAAGAAAGCGGGGGTGGAAGTGCGCCCCCATATGCTGGAAAGTGAGAAGGATATCTCCGAAGCCATCATTAATTACTTGGAAGGCGCCGGGCCCGTGAAATTTCTGGTCCTGGCCAGCCACGGGCACGGTTTCATCGGCCGCCACATTCTGGGCTCCACTACGGAGCGGGTAATCCGGGAAGTGACCCACCGGGGCATGTCCGTACCCATCCTGGTGGTGCCCGCGGCCCCGCCTGAAGGGTAAGACTGACTCAGAACATCTCCGGGGAGCGGCCGACTCCTGGGACCGCTCCTCCTTCTCCATTTCTCCATTCTCCAAGGCAACCCTGGCGGGTTGCCTTTTTCATTTCCCGGCTTGCCCTTGCATACCGGCGCGGACGAAATTATCTTTTTTTTATGATCAAACTCAAACGCGTCTACCTGCCCCCGGCTCCGGATGACGGCTTGCGCGTCCTGGTGGAGCGCCTCTGGCCCCGGGGCTTCACCAAGGAGCAAGCCGCCCTGGACGTCTGGTTGAAAAAGGTGGCCCCCAGCCCCGAGCTGCGCCGCTGGTTCGGGCACGACCCCGCCAAGTGGCCGGAGTTTCGCCGGCGCTACTGGCAGGAACTGGCGGAGAAGCAAAGGGAGACGGACTTTCTCCAGCAAGAGGGCAAAAACGGCAACGTCACCTTGGTCTATGCGGCCCGGGATGAAGAGCACAACGCCGCCCTGGCCCTGAAACAATTCCTGGAGGAAAAAGAATGATTTCTCTATCTTGTGGCCAAGATTGCCCCTCCCGAAACTTTCAATTTTTCTTCTCAAAATCAGTTTAAGAAGCCCTAAATCATGCCAACCGCCTTACCACCTCAAGGGTAAAGGCACTAGTGTGGCGTCCCAGGAATAAGTTACAAAAAATTACCTATGGATATGCCCATTATTTTTCCCTCTCCCCTCGGGGGCTGAGCATTAGCCATAAGTCAGAAAGTAGTTGATTTAAAGCTTTCTTTTGGTGGCGCAGGCTTTCCAGCCTGCGCAGTTTTTCGGCGCAGCCTGGAAAGGCTGCGCCACCAGTTACAGAAACTTGTGGGTAAAGATGAGCCTCGGGGGAGAGGGTTAGGGTGAGGGGGGCGGCTTTGGCTAAGTGGCTGTAATCAGCCAAAAGACGCCACCCCCAGCCCGGCCCTCCCCCCCTCGAAGGGGGAGGGAGAAAGACAGCGCAACTTTTGTAAGGTATTTCTGGGACGTCACACTAGAAGCCATGGCAAAACCACTTTTTCTGTCATCCTGAACGCCGTGAAGGATCTCAACGCCTGGAAAATACGAGATTCTTCGCGGCGCTCAGAATGACAAATTGGGATAATTGAGGTTTTGCATTGGCCTCTGGCAGGTGGTGCCCCCCCCGGAAATCCTTCTGCTCTAAGCAATTAATAATTATCCGAAATTCTTATTAAATCCACCTTTAAAAACAGTATCTTTCCATCGCAATTCTTGCTATCCTTTTAGCCTTTAGAGAATTATTGGCAGCGCGAATAAATTTTATAAAATTTCATCCTATGAAATGGCTGCCAATCCCTCCATAAATAACAACGTAGTATCGTCAATAATTCCTGGTGGTGGGTAGCGGTTGCTGTTAATTGAGAAAACCACTCATCACTTTGGGTTCCAAATTGTAGGGCACCAGGAGAACAACCTATGAAAAGACAAGTAAGAATTCCTTATTGGGTATCAATCGCCTGGCAGTGCCTGTTGCTGTTAATCGTTCTCCAGTCAAGTACCGGCCCCGCGGATGGGCAAGAATTAGCACCCGGGGCAATGCAAAATTTTCAGGTACAGGCGGAAATATTAAAAGCTGAAAAAGAAGCGCTCACCCCGGTGCAAAGAAAGGTAAATTTCAACATTATCCGGTACTTGCACACCAGAGTGCTAAAAGATCAAGTAGATAACTTGCCTCAACTTGAAAGCCCTGTGGTCCTCACCCCCAAAAATGAAATTTTGACGGACATCAAGGCCAATGTTACTGATTCGCTTCTCTCTGCGATTACTGCCAACGGCGGCACCATCATCAATCAATTCCCGCAGTACCGGGCCATACGCGCCCTCATCCCCATAACCGCAGTGGAAGTGGTTGCGGCGCATCCCGACGTGCAGTTTATTAATATCGCCGCCAAAGCCACGACCCGCAAAGTCAACACTTCCGAAGGGGACGTGGCCCACAACGCTCCGGTGGTCCGCAGCAAAGGGTATAACGGCGCCGGTATTAAAGTCGGAGTTATTTCCGATTCCGTGGATTATCTCCAGCAGGTGCAAGCCACGGGTGACCTGCCTCCAGTCGTTACCGTCCTCCAGGATCATCCGGGCGCGAATGGTGAAGGCACGGCCATGCTGGAGATCGTTTACGATCTGGCCCCCGGGGCTTCCCTCTACTTTGCCACGGCCTGGGAGGGATCGGCAAGTTTTGCCAACAATATCATTGCCTTAAAAGATGCCGGCTGCAAAGTGATTGTGGATGATGTCGGTTACCCCGATGAGTCGCCTTTTCAGGACGATGTCCTCTCCCAGGCGGTCAGCACCGTGACGGCAGCCGGAGTCGCCTATTTTTCCTCGGCAGGCAATTCCGGGAATAAACAAGCAGGGACCGCCGGCACCTGGGAGGGGGATTATGTGGATGGGGGATCTTTCACTTCCTTCTCCCATCCCCACGCTTTTGCCAGCGGGGTAGTTACTAACAAAATTTTAACGAATCCGGGATACATCGCCCTCTTCTGGTCCGATCCCCTCGGCAAATCCAATAATGATTATGATCTTTATGTGGTTGATGATAGAGGCACTATTAAGGCCTCCTCCACCGATCCCCAGACCGGCACTCAGGATCCTGGTGAATATATTGAGATTAATAAGCTCAAAAAAGATTACACGGGGTATTTTGTGCTTATTAACAAGAAGTCAGGAGCTGCGGACAGGTTTCTTCATCTCATCGCCGACGACAGCACCCTGCAATATACCACTCGAGGCAACATCAGAGGGCATAACACCGTGGACCGTGCGTTTTGCGTCAGTGCGGTCAGCGCCAAGGGGCGAACCACCTCCTTTACCGGTTCCGAGACCTTGGAAGATTTTACCAGCGATGGTCCCCGGCGGATCTTTTATAATCCGGACGGCTCGGCCATTACCCCGGGGAATTTTTCCTCCACCGGCGGCAGGGTCCGCTTAAAGCCCGATATCACCGCAGCGGATGGCGTAGCCACCGCCACCCCGGGGTTCAACCCCTTCTACGGCACCTCCGCGGCCGCGCCCCACGCCGCGGCCATTGGGGCTTTGCTCCTTTCGGCCCATCGAACCGTCTCCATTGCCAACATCCGCAAGGCCTTAACCCAGTCGGCCCTCCCTTCACCAGCAACCTGGAACGAAGTTGGCGGGTATGGCATTGTTATGGCCGACAGAGGCCTGAACATTCTGCGCTCTTCTTCCCTGACCGGCATCTTGCTGAATCTGCTGAATGAAAATTAAATTCCGAGTTATTCCGTGCCAACGACCGTAACCGTGATTATCATGAAGATGGTAATCAAACAGTGTGTGCGGCTACAAATTTTCCTTTAATGACAAATCGATATTACAAGTTTGAAGAGAATTCAAATTAGTGAGGGTTCCCGGCATGAAGCGGCTTTTGCTCCCCTTGGCACTTATCGGCTTTTTTCTTTGCCTCTTTATCGCCAAAAGTAATGGAGAACCAGTTATGAAACTGACATCCTCTGCCTTCACCGATGGCGGCAAAATTCCCGTTTCTTGCGTCATGCCCGGGGCCGGGGGCCAAAATGTCTCCCTGCCCCTGAGTTGGACGGACGCGCCGCCGGGCACCAAGTCCTTTGTCCTCTCCTTGGTCGATCACCACCAGGTGGCCCGCAACTGGGTGCATTGGCTGGTGATCAATATCCCCGCGGACGTCCATGGCCTGGCCGCAGGCGCATCCGGGAAGAAAATGCCTGCGGGGGCCCGGGAGCTGCAAAACTCCTTCGGCGCTCCCGGCTATGGCGGGCCACAGCCGCCCAAAGGCACCGGCGACCATCCCTATGTGGCCACCATCTACGCCTTGAACGTGCCCCGGCTCGACCTGGGCAGCCAGACCAGCCTTACTGCCTTTCAGAAGGCTTTGGAAGGCAAGGTCCTGGCTTCGGGCTCCATCACCGGCCACTTCGGCCGCTGAGGGGAGAAGGATTTACCACCAAGACACTAAGGACACAAAGAATCACCAAGAATAAAGAAAACTTACGTCTTGGCTGTGCCAAGACATAAGCTTTTGATTTTCCTTTGTGAACCTTTGTGTCTTTGTGTCTTGGTGGTTAAATCTTTTTGCCTTCTCCCCCCTCTTCTTAGCCCTGCAGGCCTTGCAAATTCCAGTTTACTTCGCTCTCCGGATATTTTATAAATAATCGATAGTCCTTAGTAGACGTGGTGATCATGAGCCTGAAGACAAAAATGTCATTGCCCCAGGGGCTGCCTGGCTGCTTAAAGAAAAGGCGTCTTTTGAACGAAAAAGACTTAAGCCAGGAATTATGCCGGGATTATGGAGAAAAATTCCTGGCCCTGGAATGGTGGGAAGATGCCCTGGAGTTCTTCCAGAAATGCAACCATCAGGAAGGCCTGGAAAAGATCAGGGCCCATTGTCTGGAAAGCGGGGACGCCTTCCTTTTGGGCCGGCTGGGGAAAAATTGGGACCCGGACCTTTGGCGCCGGGTGGCCGAGAAGGCCATGGCCTTAGGCAAGGTGCAATTCGCACGCCGGGCCTGGGAGATGGCCGGCGACACCGAGAAGGCTGCGGCTTTGAGCACCGAGCCGCCAGAGGAGCCAACGCTCCACTAAACCGAACACCATGGCCACGCTGGATCACTACCGGATTTTAGGAGTTTCGCCCCGGGCCACCTGGGAGGAAATCCAGCGCCGCTACCGGGCCCTGGCCTGGCAATTCCACCCCGATCACCACCCGGATGATCCGGAGGCCACAGCCCAATTCCGCCTCCTGGTAGAGGCTTACGAGGCCCTGCGGCAGACCAGGTCCAAACCCCGCCGGGCTGCGGCCCAGGCCTATGTGCGGCCCCGTTTCCGGAACAAGAAGCAGGTTTTTGAGGAATTCTTCGGGATCGAGAGCAGCGGCGCCTTTCTGCAGCAATCCCCTGGAGCCGATTTCCGTTATGACCTCCAGGTCCCCTTTCTGGAGGCGATCCGCGGCCTGGAAATCGACATCCAGGTGCCCCGGGACCTGGATTGCCGGCAATGCCAGGCCACCGGCCTGGCCCCTGGCGGCACCTACCAGGATTGCCCTGATTGCCAGGGACGGGGCCGCAAAGGCGGGCCCGGTCTGCTCCGCTTCGGCCCCCTCTGCGAGCGCTGCCAGGGACTCGGCAAGACCTCGGCCCAGGCCTGCTCCCATTGCGGCGGGGAGGGCCACGTCTGGGAGACGCGTCGATACCATCTGCGGATTCCTCCTGGCGTTGAAGACGGCACCAGGCTGCGCATCGCCGGGGAAGGCGGCCCGGGCTTCCGCAACGGCCCTCCGGGCAACCTGGAAATAATCATCCACGTGGAGCCCCACCTCTTTTTCACCCGGGTGGGCAACGATCTCCATTGCCGGCTGCAAGTCTCCTTTGCTAAGGCAGCCCTGGGGGGGCAGGTGCGCGTCCCCACCCTGGACGGCGGCCGCGACCTGGACCTGCCCCGGGGCACCCAAAGCGGCAAGGTCTTCCGTTTCGAGGGCGGCGGGGCCCCCGGCGGACCTCATCAACCCCCGGGAGACCAGGTGGTGGAGGTGGTGGTCACCACCCCCGCCGATCTGAGCCCGGGCCAGAAGGCGATTTTGGAAGAGTTTGCCAGCCTGGAACGGGAGCACTTATCCGGAGCTTGATATGAACGATTTCACCCACTTGGACGAGCAAGGCCAACTGCGCATGGTGGATGTGGGTGACAAGCCCGACACCGAGCGTCAGGCCCTGGCCTCTTGCCGCGTCGTCGTGGGTCCCAAGGTTTTTCCTCTGTTGATGTCCGGCAGCCTGCCCAAAGGCGATGTCTGGGCCGCAGCCCGGATCGCCGGCATCATGGCGGCCAAGAACACGGCCCAACTTATTCCTCTCTGCCACACCCTCCCATTAACCGGCATCAGTATCGATTTCGCCCCTGACCCGGAACACTTGTCGGTGACCGTACAGGCCAGGGTGCGCACTTACGGTCGCACCGGGGTGGAGATGGAGGCTTTGACGGCTGCGGCGGTGGCGGCCTTGACCATCTACGACATGTGCAAGGCCGTGGACCGGGGCTTGGTCATTCACAACTTGCAATTGGAGGAAAAAAGCGGTGGCGCCAGCGGGGTCTACCGGCGCTTGCAGACCCAGGAAAATTTGGTAGAATGTGAAAAGGTTGGAGTCAGGTAAATGGAACCGGACCGAATTGAATTTTTCCGCCAGCTATTACAACAACGTCTGGCCGCCCTTTTAGGCGAAGCCGATAAGACCCGGACGGACATGACCGGCGCGGCCTCCCCTTTTCCCGATCCCACGGATCGGGCCACCCTGGAGACCGACCGCAATTTCACCCTGCGCATCCGGGACCGGGAGCGCAAACTGATCACCAAGATCCGGGAGGCCATGGAGCGCCTTGAGAGCGGCACCTACGGCTACTGCGAGATCTGCGGGGGCGAGATCAGTGAAAAGCGCCTCATCGCCCGGCCGGTGACCACCATGTGCATCGCCTGCAAATCCCGGCAGGAAGCCCTGGAACGGTCCCGGGGACAATGAAGAAAGTCTTCGGTCTCCGGTTTTCGGTTTTTTCTGTTTTCTAAGGTCGCAATATTTTCCCATTAGTTAGATAGCTTCTTCATTTAAAATCAATAATTGGTGTAAGTCATTCTTCCTTTACCAAGCCTGCCAATTTAAGCTGCATGATTATTGACTCAGCAAATTTCCTAACCGAAGACCAAAGACCGAAGACCTTCCTTTTATGACCCATCCCCTGAATCTGAAAGAATTTACCCTGGAGGAGATGGAGCAGCTCATGGCCACCTGTGGGCAATCCAGCTTTCGGGCCCGCCAGGTTTTGAAGTGGCTCTATAAAGGGGTGACAGATTTCCAGGAGATGACGGATATCGCCCGGCCCTTCCGGGAGGAACTGGCCCAACACTCCCACATCAGCCGCGTGTCCCTGGACGGCCAACAGGAAGCCGCAGACGGCACCCGCAAGCTGCTCCTGGGGCTGGAAGACGGCCAGCGCATCGAAGCAGTGCTCATTCCCGAAGCAAGTCACGCCACCTTGTGCGTTTCCAGCCAGGTGGGCTGCGCCCAGGGCTGCCGTTTCTGCCTCACCGCCCAGAGGGGCTTTGTCCGCAACCTTTCGGTCTCGGAAATCGTCGACCAGATACTGGCCGCCCGGAAGCTGCTGCCTGCCAGCCTGCCCCTGACCAACCTGGTCTTCATGGGCATGGGCGAGCCCCTGGCCAATTTCGCCGCGGTGGCCCGGTCCCTGAAAATCATCACCGCGCCTTGGGGGCTCAACTTCTCCCCCCGGCATATCACCGTGTCCACCGTGGGCCTGGCCCCGTTGATCCCCCGCCTGGCCCAGGAGGCCAAGTTCAACCTCACCATTTCCCTGAACGCGCCGGAGGATGCGCGGCGCAGCCAGATCATGCCGGTCAACGACCGCTATCCCCTGGAGACGCTGCTCCAGGCCTGCCGCGCCTTTCCTTTGCCCCGGCACCGGCGCATCACCTTTGCCTACGTGCTCTTGAAAGACTTCAACGACGCCGCGGACCAGGCCCGGAAATTGGCCAAACTGCTCAAGGGCCTGCGGGTGAAGATCAACCTCATCCCCTTCAACCCCCACGCCCGCCTGCCCTTCTCGCCGCCACCAGAGGCGCGCGTCCTGGAATTTCAGGAAATCCTCCGGGAGCAAAACTTCGCGGTCTTCATCCGGGAGAGCCGGGGCCAGGAAATCGCCGCGGCCTGCGGCCATCTGGTGGGCGGGGAGGACGATGGATTGCGGGAGGAGTGGGCAGTAGTGTAGGGGCGAACCTTGTGTTCGCCCGAACGGTCTGGGGCGAACACAAGGTTCGCCCCTACGAATCCTTTACAGCCCCGCGGCCACCTTCTCCAGCTCCGGGAATTCCCCCGGCTTTTCCTGCAGCCGCCGCTTCAAGGAGGCCGCGGCCCCGGGGATATAGCGGGCGAATTGGGGCTTTTTCTTGACTTTGGTGAGAAACCCGAAGGCCCCCAGGATCTGCAGATTGCGGCTAAGGGCCAGGTAGCGGTATTGCTCCCTGAAGGCCGCCTCGTCCAGCGTCACCTGCTTCTGCAATTCTTGCAGATAATAGTCCAGCAATTCTTCCTGCCATGGAGGTTCCAACCCCACATAGGGATCGATGAGCAGGGCCGCGGCGTCGTAGCCCAAAGGCCCCAGCCGCGCTCCCTGGAAATCGATGAGCCGCAGGCGGCCGTTTTTGATCATCAGGTTCCGGGATTGAAAATCCCGGTGCAACAAATAACGTTCCGGGCTGGAGGCAGCCAGACCCACCAGCCGGTCAAAATCCGGTTCCAGCTCGATGGCCGCCATTTTTAAGCCCAGGTAGCCCTGGAGAAAAGCCAGGACAAAATAGAGGCACTCCCGCTCCTTCAGGAAAGGGGCGTCCACCCTGGGGGTGTCAAAGCACCAGGCCGGAGAAAAGCCCTCCAGGCCCCGCACCTGCATGTCCACCAGGATCTCCAAAGCCTGGCGGTACCAGAAGCGCATCTGGGTGCCGGCCTGCTGGCTCTTCAAGGACGCTTCCAGGCTCATATCCCCCAGGTCCTCCAGGAGCATCCAGCCCTCTTCCCGGCAGTAGTGGTAAATCTCCGGCACCGGCACACCTTTGGCCCGCAAATGGCTGCCGATCTTATAATATGAGTCGTTCTCATTGACTTCCCGGCCGGGCGCGTAGGGGTGCCAGAGTAGGACCTTGGTGGGAGAGCCCGGCAGCCGGAAAAAGAGGCGGTCCGAGCCGTCCCCGGCCAGGGGCTGGGCCCCGGCCAAAGATACACCATGCTCCCTGGCCGCGGCCTCCAGATGGAAGGTAATCAGGAACTCCTGGGCCACCGGTTAACTCCCCTCATAATCCACGGCCACAATGGACTCCCTGACGGACAGGATATATTTGACTACTTCCTGATGCAGGGGGTGGATCTGATAGGCGTTCAGGTCCGCCAGATTGTCGAATTTGGCCACCAGGGCCAGGTCATAGGACCGCTCGGTATGGAGCACGTCCGCGCCCACTTCCAAATGGCGCAGTTGAGGAATCTTTCCGTCCAGGGAAGCCAAGGCGGCCCTGGCCTTTTCGATGCTCTCCTTACTGCGGTCTTTCAGCTTGAACAGCACCACATGGGTTATCAAGGACATCCTCCTTTGCTGACTAGTTGGTGAATCAAGTGAGCAGTGAGCAATCCGTGATCCTTTGGCTCACCCGTGGGTTACGAAAAGTTTCGGACGGCCATCTCCCCTTTCCTTTTAACGCAGGCGAGACGCCTGCGCCACCAAGAAACTTTCAAGGCAGTTGCTCACGAGCCCCTGGCTCACCCCTAAAATATGGAAATATTGGTGGGGCGGGCGTCTCCCCCGCCCTGGTGATCCGCACAGGCTGGAAAGCCTGTGCTACCGCTCAGGAACTCTTTAGGCAGATTTTGTAACCCGTCGGTCCATTTTTTTCTGCTCGCTGCTCACTGCCCACTTGCATCGCCCATCACGATCCGGTCCCGGGCCGACTCGGTTACCCTGGCCATGGGCGCCACCAGGCAGCCTTCCAGGCGCACCCCGGGGCCGATCCAGGCGCCCTCCCCGGCCACGGTATTTCGCAAAGATGCGCCCCGGCCCACCTGCACCCCTCCCCCCAGGCAGACGCAACCTTCGCATTGCACTTCCTGCTCTAAAATCACTCCCGGTCCCAACAGGGGGTCGGTGAGACGCGGCAGGAAGCGGGCCAGGCCGGGGCTGCCGCCTTGCAGCAGGCGGCAATGGGCCTGGAGATACCCCTCCAGGCTCCCCAGCTCCTGCCAGAAATGGCCGGACACCACCAGGGTGTCGATCCGTTCCCCCGCGGCCAGGGCCTGCCGCCAGGCGGCCACCAGATCATAATAACCCTGGGCGGGCAGATAAGAAAGCAGCCCCGGCCCCACCACCTGCACGCCGGTATAGGCCAGGGGCGGTCCGGCCGCGGCGGGCGGCGGAGCGCCGATGCCCGCCAATTTCCCCTGGGCATCGATCCAGACGTTATTGAACCGGGGAAAATCATGGAGCACCAGTGTGGTTACGGCCTCCGGGCGATGGCCCCGGCTGATGGCGACCAGGTCCAGGTCGGTGAGGATGTCGCCGTTCACCGCCAAAAACGGCTCCTGTCCCAGGATTTCCCCCAGTTGCCTTAAGCCCCCGCCGGTGCCCAGCAACTCCGGTTCCGGGCTGAGGCTGAGGTTGAAGGACCAGGGCCGGCTGGCCAGAAACCGCTGCACCTGCTCCCCCAGGTGGTGCGTGTTCACCGCCACCTGATGGAAACCGGCCTCCTCCACCTGTTCCAGGATCAGCCCCAGCAGCGGCCGGTTCAGAATCGGCAGCAGGACCTTGGGCACCAACTCCGTCAGGGGCCGGAGCCGGGTGCCCAGGCCCGCGGCCAGGACGGCTGCTTTTAATATGGTTTTCGGTTTCCGGTGTCCGGTGTCCGGTGTCTGAGTTTGCATAGCATTAAAGGCCTGATCACGTCTGATGGAGATTATAATTCATTTCAAAACCTGTTTCCGGAGTCAATTTTCATAAATCAGGATAAGGTTGATGAGGAGCGAATTCCCCCCCTTTGAAAAAGGGGGAAGGGGGGATTTTTAAGCGCCCCGAAATCCCCCTAAATCCCCCTTTTCCAAAGGGGGACTTAGAAGCCGCCGTTAACCCTGTCAGATATAGGACGGCCTGTGGCCGCCGGATGCGGGGTGCACGACACGCCCTATAGTTCTGGCCCCTGGCCCCTGGTGCCTCAAACCCTACTTCTTGTAGCCAAACTTCCTCAAAATTTCATGGCGCCACGCCCGGCCAGCGTCGTCTTCCACGCCCTTGGGAGAGAGGCCGTCCACCACGCCCAGGATGCCCCGGCCCTGCCCGGTTTGGGCCAGGATGACCTCCACCGGGTTGGCGGTGGCGCAGAAGATGCGGCAGACCTCGGGGCAGAGTTTGATGGCATTGAGGACATTGATGGGAAACGCGTTTTTGAGCAAGATGTTGAAGGTGTGGCCCGCGGCCAGGCGCCGGGCGTTTTCCGTGGCCGTGGCCATCAGTTCCGGGTCGTTGCCCTCCACCCGGATGAGGCAGTCACCGGAGGACTCGGAAAAGGCCAGGCCGAACTTGCTGCCCGGCGTGGTGCCCACCAGAATTTCATAGAGGTCTTCCACGGTCTTGATGAAATGGCTTTGGCCCAAAATGAGGTTGGCGCCCTCGGGAATCTCCAATTTTTCCACCAGGAGTTCCATACCTTGCCCCCTTAATTCCCTGACCGGAAAACCTTTCCGATCCCTGATTTTTGTGGTATTATAGGCGTGTTAAGGGGATAGTGACAAGCCTTTTCCGAGGATACCGGGGAATCCCACCACACCTGTTCTTTGGGGTTTATGAATTGAGGAAAATTTTATATCTGTTGAGCATCTGGCTGCTGGGTTGGGGGCTTCTGTCTCCGGCCGCGGCCGCCGGAGAGATCAAGATCGGCCTCTATCTGCCCATGACCGGCCCGGCCGCGGCCATGGGCCAGATGGTTTATGAAGGGATCCAGATCGCTCATAAAATGCAGCCCCAGATATTGGGGCAACCCGTAGAACTGGTGCTGGTGGATACCCGCAGCGACCGCATCGAAGCGGCCAACGCGGTGAGCCGCCTCATTGAGAAAGACAAAGTCGCGGCCATTATCGGCGAGGTCATCAGCAGCGACACGTTGGCCGGGGTGCCCATCGCCGAGCGGGCCGGCATCCCCAATATTACGCCCACGGCCACCAACCCCCTGGTGACCCAGGGGCGCAAATACGCCTTCCGTGTGGCCTATGTCGATAATCTGCAGGGCAAGGTCGCGGCCCGGTTCGCTTATGAACACCTCAAGGCCCGGCGGGTGGCCCTGCTTATCGACCAGGCCCAGGACTATTGCGTGGGCCTGGCCAATTTCTTCGCCCGGGAGTTTAAACGCCTGGGCGGACAGGTCGTCTCCACCAGCTACATGCAAACCGGCGACCAGGACTTCAGCGCCCAGATTTCAGCCCTGAAGGGCAGTAAGCCCGATTTGATTTACGCGCCCAACTATTACGCCGAAGACGCTTTGCTGGCCAAGCAGCTCCAGGACCTGGGAGTGAAGATCCCGGTGCTCACCGGCGACGGGGCCCAGGTGCCGGAGTTCATCGGCATCGGCGGCCCTGCGGTCAATGGCTGGTATTTCACCGCCCTGTTCCACCGCCAGGGGGCCACCAGCGAGTTGGGCCGCAAATTCGTGGAGCTCTTCGAAAAGACCTATAAGAAGGAACTGGATGCCTTTGCCGCGCTGGGCGGCGACAGCTACTTCCTGTTGGCTGCGGCCACCAACAAGGCCGGCAGCCTGGACCACAGCAAGATCAACCAGGCCCTGGCCGCGACCAAGGATTTCTCCGGGGTCACCGGCAAGATCACCATGGGCCCGGATCACAACCCCATCAAAGGGGTGACGGTGATCAAGGTGGAGCAGGGCAAGTTCGTGTATCAGACGACGATTAATCCATAATTTGAGAACATCATGAAAATCAAGGTTATTGTCCATGAAGCGGAGGAGGGCGGCTATTGGGCGGAAGTGCCTGCCATTCCCGGCTGTGCCACTCAAGGAGATACTTTTGAGGAACTATTAAAAAATCTCTACGAAGCCGTGGAAGGTTGCCTCTCGGTGGATATCGAAGAACCAAAATCCTCAGGCCGGGTTTTTGAAATTGCCATATGAAATCGATTTCCGGCAAGGAGCTCGCAAAAATTCTGGAGCGCCACGGCTGGAAACTGTTGCGGGTTAGCGGTAGCCACCATATCTATGGAAAGGCAGGGAGTATAGTACGTCTATCTGTGCCTATCCATGGCAACTCGCCTCTGAAATTGGGACTTTTGCGACATCTCTTGAAGATGGCCGACATTCAAGAAAAAGAACTGGAATAAACTACGCCTTTGAAACAGACAGGTCTATTCAACATGGAAGCACGAGCCGTACACATCAACATCGAGGATGAAATCCGTAAGTCGTACCTGGAATACGCCCTGAGCGTCATTATCGGCCGGGCCTTGCCGGACGTGCGGGACGGGCTCAAGCCCGTACACCGCCGCATCCTTTTCGCCATGAGCGAGGCAGGCAACGACTGGAACCGGCCCTACCGCAAAAGCGCCCGCATCGTCGGTGACGTCATCGGTAAATACCATCCCCACGGCGACACCGCGGTCTACGACGCCATCGTGCGCATGGCCCAGGACTTTTCCCTGCGCTACCCCCTGGTAGACGGCCAGGGCAACTTCGGCTCAGTGGACGGGGACGCGCCCGCGGCCATGCGTTATACCGAGGTGCGCCTCACCAGGTTGGCCCACGAGCTGCTCCAGGACCTGGACAAGGACACCGTGGACTTCGTGGGCAACTATGACGGGTCGTTAAAAGAGCCCCTGGTGCTGCCCACCCGCCTGCCCAACCTCCTGGTCAACGGCGCCTCGGGCATTGCCGTGGGCATGGCCACCAACATCCCGCCCCACAGCCTGGGCGAGGTCTGCGACGCCCTGCTGGCGCTGCTCAATAACCCGGACATCACCGTGGAAGAATTACTGCAGGTCTGTCCGGGGCCGGACTTCCCCACAGGCGGCTTCATCTACGGGGCCGAAGGCATCGCCGAAGCCTACCGCACCGGCCGGGGCCTGATCCGCCTCCGGGCCAAGGTGGCCGTGGAGAAGAAGAGCGGGGGCCGGGAGGCCCTGGTCATCCGGGAGCTGCCCTACCAGGTGAACAAGGCCCGGTTGATCGAGCGCATCGCCGAGTTGGTGAAGGAAAAGAAGGTGGAGGGCATCGCCGACATCCGGGACGAATCGGACCGGGAAGGCATGCGGGTGGTGGTCACCCTCAAGAAAGATGAGGCCTCCCAGGCCATCCTTAACCAGCTTTATCTGCACACCCAGATGCAGGTCACCTTCGGCATCAACCTGGTGGCCATCGTCCACAACCGCCCCGAGTTGCTGCCACTCAAGGACCTGCTGCGCCATTTCCTGGAGCACCGCCGGGAAGTGATCATCCGGCGCACCAAATTCGAACTGAAAAACGCCGAGGCCCGGGCCCATATCCTGGCCGGGCTGCTCATCGCGTTGGATCACCTGGACGCGGTGATCAACCTGATCCGGGCTGCGGCCACGCCTGCGGCAGCCAAAGAGCAGTTGATGGCCGGGATGTTCATCCTGGAGCCGCTGCCGGCCATGAGCTTGGAAGAAAGCCGGGCCCAATATTCCCTGTCCGACATCCAGGCCCAGGAAATTCTCAATATGCGCTTGCAGCGCCTCACCGGCCTGGAGCGGCAGAAGATCGTGCAGGAGGCCCAGGAGGTGGAGGCCGCAATTGCCCGCTTCCGGCAAATCCTGGCGGACGAAGCCCAGGTCCGGGCCCTCATCACCCAGGAGTTAACGGAGTTAAAGGAGCGCTACGGCGACGGCCGCCGCACCGAGATCATCCCCCAGGCCCAGGAATTCACCGCGGAAGACCTCATCGCCGAAGAAGAGATGGTGGTCACCGTCAGCCACCGGGGCTACATCAAGCGCACCCCCTTGAACATTTACCGCAGTCAGCGCCGGGGGGGCAAAGGCCGCATGGGCATGGTCACCCGGGAAAACGACTTTGTCTCCCAGCTTTACGTGGCCTCCACCCACAGTGTCTTTCTGGTCTTCACCAACCGGGGCCGGGTCTTTTGGCTGAAAGTCCACGAGATCCCCGTGGGCATGCCTTCGGCCCAGGGCAAGGCCATTGTCAATCTTTTGCAGTTGGGTCTGGATGAAAAAGTGGCCACTGTTCTGCCCATCCGGGAGTTCGTGGAAGGGCCGTCCCTGGTCATGGCCACCCGCCGGGGCGTGGTGAAAAAAACCGATATCATGAACTTCCAGCGGCCCCGGAGTGGCGGCCTCATCGCCGTGAGCCTGGACGAGGGGGATGAACTGGTGGGCGCGGCCCTGGCCGACTCCAGCCAGGAAATCCTCATCGAAACCCGGCTGGGCAAGGTCATCCGCTTTCCCTCGGAGGAGGTCCGGGATATGGGCCGGGCCGCCCGGGGGGTGCGGGGCATCGGCGTAGCCCATGATGATGCGGTAGTGGGTATGGAGGTGCTCACCCCCGGGGGCACCATCCTCACCGTCACCGAGCGGGGCTTCGGGAAACGCACCAGTCCGGAGAAATATCCGGGGCAGCACCGGGGCGGCCAGGGCCGCCTGGGTATCCGCATCACCCCCAGGAACGGGCCGGTGATGGGCATTCTCCAGGTCCAGGATGTAGATGAGGTCATGTTGGTCACCAACGGCGGGAAAATCCTGCGTCTGGCGGTCAAGGACATCTCGCTGATCGGCCGGGTCACCCAGGGCGTCAAGCTGATGGAGGCGGAGCCGGGAGAGCAGGTGGTAAGCCTGGCCAAGGTGGCGGAACAGGGCGATAACGGCGACGACGATGACAGCGGCGAGGCCGACCTTGGACTCTCCTGACGTGCAGGCCGTGGCGGTGATCGGCGCCGGCGCCTGGGGCACCACCCTGGCCCAGGTCCTGGCGGATAAGGGGGTGCCGGTGCGCCTCTGGGTCCGGGAGCCGGAGGTTTTTGCCGCTCTGGTTAAGGATCGTGTCAACCACACTTTTCTGCCGGGAGTGAGGCTGTCCGCCCGGATCATGTTTACCCAGGAATTTGCGGTGGCCCTCCAGGGGGCCCGGGTAGCCTTGATGTCCGTCCCTTCCCACTGCTTCCGGGAAGTGCTCCGGGAACTGCGCCCGCACCTGTCCCCGGAAACGGTGCTGGTGAGCGCCACCAAGGGTATGGAGATCGAGTCCCTCCTGACCATGGAAGGGGTGGTGCGGGAGGAACTGGGCGCGGCCGTGCCCTACGCGGTGCTCTCCGGCCCCAGTTTCGCCCGGGAGGTATCCCAGAAGACCCCCACCGCCGTGACCATCGCCTCTCGCCGCAAGGAAGTGGCACACAATCTGCAACGTCTTTTTTCCACGCCTTATTTCCGGGTGTATACGACCCATGAAGTCACCGGCGTCGAATTGGGCGGGGCGCTGAAGAACATCTTCGCCATCGGCACCGGCATCCTGGAAGGCATGGGCCTGGGGGTCAATTCCCGGGCCGCGGTCATTACCCGGGGCCTGGCGGAGATGACCCGGCTGGGGGTGCGGTTGGGAGCCAACCCCATGACCCTCATGGGCCTGGCGGGCCTGGGGGACCTGGTCCTCACCTGCACCAGTTCCTTGAGCCGCAATTTCCAGGTGGGGATGAAGCTGGGAAAAGGTCTGGCCCTCCAAGAAATCATGGAAGAGATGACCGAGGTGGCCGAAGGGGTGAAAACCGCCCGGGCCGTGCATCTCCTGGCCCAGCGCCTGGGGGTGGACATGCCCATCGTGGACGCGGTATACAAGATTCTTTATGAAGGGCTGGTTCCCCGGGATGCCATCAAGAAATTGATGACCCGGGAACTCAAAGATGAACTGGAGGCCATGACCGAAATCTGGTAAAACAGCCGCGTGCAATCCCAGGTGGTTTGATAACTTCGAAGAGACAGGGGCAATATTTTCTGATTAATGACCACCGCAGGTGTATAATGTGCCTGATAAGTTTCCCAAACCTACCAGCCAGAGAGCGATCATGTCCTTCGAATCAGTAAATACCAAGATCACTACCCTCGGGACACCTAAAGTGGCTTCTCCCATTTCCACTGCCCCTATGCACAACCGGGATGGGAAACAGGTGACAACCAATTTTGTCGAGGATCGCGAAGGCGTCCTGGTCTATGACACCCGGGATTATCTGTCCCAGTTGAAAAAGATTGAGGACGCTCTTTACTTCGAGATGGCCGGTCCCCGGAGCCAGATATATTTCGACCCCTCCAAAGTCCACTGCGCCATCGTCACCTGCGGGGGTCTGTGCCCCGGCACCAATGACGTCATCCGGGCCATCGTCTTGGAATTGCACTACCTTTACCAAGTGCGTCACATTTTTGGAGTGCGCTACGGCTTCCAAGGCTTCATTCCCCGGTATCATCATGATCTGATGAAGCTGAGTCCGGATCTAGTGGCCAATATTCATACTTTTGGGGGTACCATCCTGTCTTCGTCCCGGGGGCCTCAAGACGTTGGAGAGATCGTGGACGCCCTGGAACGGCTTAACATCCAGATCACGTTCCTGATTGGCGGGGACGGCACCCTCAGAGCCGCAGACCACATCTGCGACGAAATCGCCGACCGGGGTCTGCAAATCAGCGTCATCGCCATTCCCAAGACGATTGACAATGACATCCCCTTTGTTTACCGGTCCTTCGGGTTCGATACGGCAGTGGAAGTGGCCACCGACGCCATCCGGGCCGCCCATACCGAAGCCCTGGGTGCCCCTAACGGCATCGGCCTGGTGAAGCTCATGGGCCGTTATTCGGGATTCATCGCCGCAAACGCCACTTTGGCCCTGCGGGAAGTCAACTTTGTGCTGATTCCTGAGTCGGATTTTGACATCAACGGGGACCACGGGCTGCTGGTTAATTTGGAGACCCGCCTCAAACAACGGGATCATGCAGTGATCGTGGTGGCGGAAGGCGCCGGACAAAAGTATTTCAAGGAAGAAGAATTGCCCTTGGATCCCTCGGGCAATATCAAGCCCGGAGACATCGGGCTCTTCTTGCAGGAAAAAATCAAGGAATACTTCAATTCCAAGAATATCGAAATCAACCTGAAATACATCGACCCCAGTTACTTGATCCGCAGCATGCCGGCCAATTACAATGACCGCATCTATTGCGGTTTTCTGGGGCAGAACGCAGTGCACGCAGGCATGGCGGGCAAGACCGCCATGCTGGTGAGCAGGCTGCACCGCCATTACGTCCACGTTCCCATCAAGGCCACTATGGGCCGACGCAAAGAGTTGCAACTGGACTCCCCTCTCTGGCGCAGCGTCCTGGAGTCCACCGGCCAACCGCCTCTGATTAATCTATGATGCCGGTAGTTAAGGATAATTAATCTGGGTGTGCCAATGACCAAGGCGAAATCTTCGGCGGAGAAGCGGCCCGTTTTTCATTGCCAGCAATGCGGCGACTGCTGCGCCGGACGGGGGGGAATCTTTGTGCGGCCCGAGGAAGTGGGGGATATGGCCGCGTTCCTGGAAATGGATGAACCGGAATTTTACCGCCGCTTCGTGGAGTCTTCCCCCCTGGGGAACCGCCTGACCATCGCCAACGGCGTCTGTGTCTTTGTGGAGAATAACCGCTGCCGGGTCCACCCGGTGAAGCCCTTCATCTGCCGCCAGTGGCCGTTTTTGCCGGCGCTGCTGGTGGACGCCGAGGAGTTCGAAGCCGCCAAGGGCGCCTGCCCGGGCATCAACCCGGAGTGCAGCCACGCGGACTTCGTCGACGCGGCCTTGCAGGCAGGAAAGAATAACCCCTGACAAGGCGGCCCACAATTACCGGGCTGCTTGGAAGACGTGGAGGGGAAAAAAATGGCAGAGAATGTAACTCTTAGCGTCATCAAGGCGGATGTTGGCGGATATGTCGGTCATTCGGCCATGCATGGCGATTTGCTGGAAGAGGCCAAACGTCGTCTGGGAAGCGCCCGGACCCAAAATCAGATCCTGGATTTCCACGTCACCTCCTGTGGCGACGACCTGGAACTGATCATGACCCACCGGCAAGGGGTTGATAACCAGGCCATCCACCTCCTGGCCTGGGAAATCTTCGAGGCCTGCACGGAGGTGGCCCGGCGACTCAAGCTGTACGGCGCCGGGCAGGACCTCCTGGCCGACGCCTTTTCCGGAAACGTCAAAGGCATGGGGCCGGGCGTGGCCGAGATGGAATTTAAGGAACGCCAGTCCGAGCCCATCATTATCTTTATGGCGGACAAGACTTCCGCGGGAGCTTGGAACCTTCCGCTTTACAAGGTCTTTGCCGATCCAGCCAATACCGCCGGCCTGATCATTGCTCCCAGCATGCATGACGGCTTCCGCTACGAGGTCCACGACGTCAAAGGCAAGAAGCGTATCTTCTTTGATACTCCGGAAGAACTCTACGATCTGCTGGTTTTCATTGGCGCTACGGGGCGCTATATCGTCAAAGCGGTCTATGCCAAGGATGGAGAAGTCGCCGCGGTCTCTTCCACCCAACGGCTGGCGCTTATTGCCGGCAAATACGTGGGCAAGGATGACCCGGTCTGCATTGTCCGCAGCCAGGGCAAGTTTCCGGCCGTGGGCGAAGTCCTGGAGCCTTTCACCATGCCTCATATTGTGGAAGGGTGGATGCGCGGCTCCCATTACGGGCCCCTGATGCCTGTACCCGTGCGCCAAGCCACCCCGAGCCGCTTCGACGGGCCGCCCCGGGTCGTGGCCCTGGGGTTCCAACTGGCGGAGGGCCGCCTGGTGGGCCCCCGGGACATGTTTGACGACCCGGCCTTTGACAAGGCCCGCCAGCTATGCAACGATCTGGCCGACCATATGCGGCGCCACGGCGCCTTTGAGCCCCACCGTTTGCCCATGGAGGAGATGGAGTACACCACCCTTCCCCAAGTCATGGATAAATTGCAGGGGCGGTGGGAAGAAATCCCCGATTAGCGGCAGCGGGATGTAGGGTGGGCGTGGCCCATCGTTTATTCATTACTTACTGGTGGGCCGTGCCCACCCCTCAGGAACCAAGTCGGAGCATTTCTTGGCGATCTGCGTCATCCTGGCCCATCCCCAACCCGGTAGTTTCAATCACGCCATAGCCGCGACGGTGGTGCAAACCCTGCACCACCACGGCTATGCGGTCATCTTCCACGACCTTTACGCCGAAAAATTCGATCCTCTGCTGCCGGGGGAGGAGATCCCCGCGGACGCGCCATTGCCTCCCCTCCTGGAACAGCACTGCCGCGAGGTGGCCCAGGCCCAGGGGCTGGTCATCATCCACCCCAACTGGTGGGGGCAGCCTCCGGCCATCCTCAAAGGCTGGGTGGACCGGGTTTTCCGCCCGGGATGGGCTTATAAATTCCTGGAAGGGGATAAAGGTGAAGGAATCCCCCGGGGCTTATTGACAGCCAAAGCCGCGTTGGTATTTAATACTTCCAACACCCCCCCGGAAAGGGAGGCCGCGGTATTCGGCGATCCCTTGGAAACTATCTGGGGAAACTGTATTTTCGGCCTCTGCGGGGTGGATAATTTTTTCCGGAAAAACTTCGCGGTGGTGGTCACCAGCACCCCGGAGGACCGGAAAACCTGGCTGCAGGAAGTCCGGGACCTGGTGGAGCGTTATTTTTCCAAGATTTAGGATATTAGAAGTTTTTTTGTAGGGTGGGCATGGCCCACCATTTATTCACTCGCACCGGTGGGGAGCGCCCACCCTACAGGAATTGCCGATCCATGACCAGACGCAACCGACTCGGAAGTATTCTTTTGGCTCTTTTACTGGCGGTTCTTATTTTACCTCCGGCATTTTCCGCCACTGACAAGGAACAGGAAGACCAGGCCCAGGAGCTCTTCTCCCAGGGCGTGGACGCGCTCAATCAGAATAATGCCAACCTGGCCCTGGAAAGATTCAACGCCGCCCTGAAACTGGACCCGGAGTTTCCGGAGGCCTACATCAACCGGGGCATCGCCTTAACCCGGCTGGGGCAGTCCGTGGAGGCGGTGGAAGATTTCGACAAGGCCCTGAAGCTGGCCCCCAAGTCCCCCGAGGCTTACTATAACCGGGCCCTGGCCTACAGCCTCTCGGGCGTTTATGACAAAGCCGTGGAGGACTACACCCACGCCCTCAAACTCTCGCCCAAGGATTGGCAGATTTACTATAACCGGGGCAACGCCTATCTGGACCAGGGCAAATCCGCGGAAGCGCTGAAAGATTACGATCACGCCCTTAAACTCAATCCCAAGGCCCCGGAGGCTTACCTCAACCGGGGACTGGCCTACCTGGACCTGAAAAAATACGACCAGGCCCTGGCGGACGCGGACAAGGTCCTGCAACTCAACCCCAATTTCGCCCGGGCCCAGTTCGTCCGGGCCCAGGCCCTGGAAAAACTGAACCAGAAGTACGAGGCCATGGCTGCCTACCGCGTCTTTCTGAATACCGGCAATCCCGAAAAAGACCGGGACCTGTTGCAGAAGGCCCTGCAGCATCTCAAGCAGCTGGAAGGCACCGACAGCAGCCAGCCGGCGAAGGGATAAAAAAGTTCCAAGTTAAGAACCCTGGGGCGGCATGGTCCGCCATGATGAAAACTCAACTGGAAGGAAAATAAATACAGTTGTCAGTGATCAGTGGTCAGTGGTCAGCAGAAGAAAAAAATTTCTGGCCACTGGCCACTGACAACTGACTGGCCACTATGACTTTTTACGCAACTACTCCCATCTATTATGTGAACGCCGAGCCCCACCTGGGCCATGCCTATACCACGGTGGTGGCCGACGCCCTGGCCCGCTTCCACCGCCTCCTGGGGGAAGAGACCCGGTTCCAGACCGGCACGGACGAGCACGGGGAAAAGGTGCTGGAGGCCGCGGCCAAAGCGGGCCTCCCCGTCAAGGAATTCGTGGACCGCGTCAGCGCCAGGTTCCGACAGACCTGGGACGAGCTGGACATCAGCTACGACCACTTTGTCCGTACTACTGCGACTGAGCACGTGCAGGTCGTACAAAATTTCCTGCAAAAAGTCCACGACTCCGGGGACATCTACTTCGGCGACTACGGCGGCCTCTATTGCTTCGGCTGCGAGGCCTTTTACCTGGAGCGGGATCTGGTGGACGGCAAATGTCCGGACCACCAGGTGGCGCCCACCTATATCAAGGAAGAGAACTATTTCTTCCGCATGAGCCGCTACCAGGATTGGCTCATCGACTATATCCACCAGCACCCCGACTGGATCCGGCCGGAGCGCTACCGCAACGAGGCGTTGTCTTTTCTGAAAGAGCCCCTGGAGGATCTGTGCATCTCCCGGCCCCGCAGCCGGGTTGAATGGGGCATCCCTCTGCCCTTTGACGAGCGCTACGTGACCTACGTCTGGTTCGACGCGCTCCTCAACTATCTCACCGGCCTGGGGTATCCCCAGGGGGAGAATTACCGGCGGTTCTGGCCGGGGGCCCAGCACTTCATCGCCAAGGATATCCTCAAACCCCACGGCATCTATTGGCCCACCATGCTCAAGGCCGGAGGGGTGGAGCCCTTCCAGCACCTCAGCGTCCACGGCTACTGGCAGATGCCCCAGGGCAAGATGTCCAAGAGCCTGGGCAACGTGGTGGAGCCCCGCAGCCTGGCAGCCGCCTACGGCATCGACCAGGTCCGCTATTTCTTCCTCCGGGAGATGGTCTTCGGCCTGGACGCCCACTTCAGCGACGAGGCCTTGCGGACCCGAATCAACGCCGACCTGGCCAATGACCTGGGCAACCTCTTTGCCCGCAGCCTGGGCATGGCTTTCAAGTACCGCAAAGGGGTGGTGCCGCCGCCGGGGACGCCGGAGCCCCAGGATCAGGAAGTGGTCCTCCTGGCCCAGGAAGTGGCCGGGGACTTTCTCAAACTCTTTCCGCATCTGGAGTTTGCCAAGGCCCTGTCCCGGCTCTGGGAATTTATCAATCATCTCAACCGCTACATCGTGGCCAGCGCGCCCTGGGAACTGGCCAAGAACCCCCAGGCCGCCAGCCGTTTGGATACGGTGCTCTATCACCTCCTGGAGGGCCTGCGCTGGCTGGCGGCGCTGCTGCGGCCGGTGATGCCCGGAAGCGCCCTGAAAATGAGCGAACAACTGGGGTTGGGCCTGAGCCTCTGGGACTTGCCCCTGCCCCAGGTCTTGAACTGGGGCCGCCTGCTGCCCGGCAGCACGCTGCACAAAGGCCCGGCCCTGTTTCCGAGAATTGAGGGGGAGGAGAAGTAAAGACTTGGGAAGGGGGCCGGTAGCACAGGCGTCCCGCCTGTGGACCTTGGCCTCCCCTTCCCCAAACCCCATCCCCCAGCCCCTTAAGCTTTCAGGGACGGTGAAAAATGGCTGCCAGGATTCGGGGGTATTGGGTAGTTGTCCTGGGAATGGCCCTGCTCCTGGGCGGCTGCGCCGGGGCGCCGCCGCGCCCGCGGCCAGTGCCCGCAGAGCTCCTGCTGCCGCCGCCGGTCTCCCGCACCCAGCAGGAGCAGGCCCTGGAGCAGGCCATTGCCAGGTTCCACGGCGCGCCTTACCGGGTCGGCGGCACCAGCCCCGGGGGGGTGGATTGCTCCGGGTTGGTCCAGGCCACCTTTCACCAGGCCGGGGTTAATCTCCCCCGCACCGTGGCCCAGCAGTTCGGTGAGGGACAACCGGTGGCTCGGAGCGATCTGCGTTTCGGGGACGTGCTCTTTTTTAACCGTTATTGCCAGACCCGGAGCCATGATTATTACCTGGCCAGCATGTTTCATTTCTCCTCGGGCCGACAGGTTTGCCATAACGGCATCTACCTGGGACATGGCCGTTTTGTCCACGCCTCCCCCCGGGGGGTGGCTGTCAGCCGCCTGGACGCCGAGGTCTGGCGAGTCTCCTTCATGGGCGCCCGGCGCTTTTTGCCCAACGGCCCGCCGGACCAGTGAGGATAATTTTTGGGAGAATATTCGTTGAAGGAGACCGTCATGACAAAACCGCGGCAAACGGGCTGGATCATCGGCCTGCTGTGCGTCATTCTGGCCGCCTGGAGCCTTCCAGGCGCAGCTTTGGAGTTCCCCTTAAACGGCAAGTCCTGGGCCCTGTGGGGCAGCACCCGGGAGACCAGCCGCCTGGGCCGGGAGCAGACCGTGGCCAAAGAAAGATATTGCCCCACCGGCGGCTGCGTCATCCGCCTGGACCGGATCAGCGTCACTCCGCCCCAGGCCCGGGCCGGAGATACCCTGCTGCTGACCACCTCCTATACCCTCCTCACCCCGGAGAAGATCGACATTCCCATCACCATCACCCGGGAGATATTTTTCCAGGGCAAATCCCTGGGCAGAACCAAGTCCATGGATTCCCGTCAGCGCAACGGCAGCTTCGACCAGGAGGTCAACTTCCAACTGCCCGCCAATGCCGCGCGGGGGACCTATAACCTGGCCACCACCATCAGCACCGGCTTCGGCCAGTCCCAAAAAACCGTGGAGTTCCAGGTGGAATAAAGACTTTATCCGTACAGGCGCACGACGGGGCCTAAGGGGTGGAGGTGGTCCGAGCCCTCAGCCTGGCCCACCAGCAGGCGGATGCGGCCGCAGCCCCGGGTCAAAAGAAAGTGCCAGGCATCCTCCACCGTGAAGAAGCCCTGGTCCGGGGCCACCATTTCCACCCGATCCGCGGTGTAGCCCAGATCCTTAGTGGCGGCGGAGGCATCGAACTCCTCCGGCAGACCGGGCGCACTCACCAGATAAACGATCAGACCGTCCTTCATAAAACCCTCCTTTTTAGTTTAGTAAGCAGCAAGCTGTAAGCAGTGAGCAGTAAAAAAGACAGATCATGCTTTCTTTTTAACTGCTTACTGCTAACTGCTCGCTCCCCTGGCGCCCGCCGCGTTCTGGGCAAAAAAAATCCCCGGGTCCGCAAAGACCCAGGGATGGCACCCAGCTTTCTTGATCCCAGGGGAGTCCGGGGCTTGACCCCCGGACCGGCCTTCAGTCCCTTCCGCGGGGACGCGGGCCATAACCGATGGGCAGGTCTTCTGACTTCCGGATCATCCTCAGCCCTGCGCCTTCCCGTTTCCCTAAAGGAAACAGTGGCTTCTCGCAGGTTTCGTCCCCGGCTACAGCGGCGGGACCGTGCCGGCTTTCCACCGGCTTCCCTTTTAAACCCCGGCAGGGGTACCCATCTTCTCTATGGGTTCTAGCTTAAAGAGGTCCCTTGTCCCTGTCAAGGCAAAATTCGCCTCCCCTACAATGACTGGGGCGTCGACACAAAAAAAAGCGGGGCTGCCAGCCCCGCTCCGATTGGGCATTTCCGGGTTAATCGGCCCGAGCCCAGATATTTTTCCCTGCCGCGGTCTACCTGGGTGCCACCGTTTTATAAACATTATCACCTGGGAATACCGCGCCTTCCGGACGATCCACTGCGGCCCGGTACGTCCGTCTGCCCATACCTATTAATTTGCCATGCTTAAAGACTAGAGGAGTATAGCCGTTGCGCACGGTTTCCCCCCCTTCATAGTCCATGGAATGGGTCAGATAAAAATAAAAAACGTAATGCCCGCCCGTATAGTCCCCTTCTTCTCTGATCTGGGGCGGCCCCATTATGCCTTGCACTTCGGTCGTAGTCATGCCCGGGTGCACATCCTGCAGGTGGATATAGGTAGTCCACATGGATTTTTCGAAGCGCGGGTAGAGCACCTGGTCACAACCGGTGGCCAGCAGCCCCAGGGCCAAGATGATTTGCAGCCAAGCCATGCATGTCCCCCTTGAATTCCCCCCCAATATAGTCACCGGCGCAGATAGAGTCAACAAAAAGGGGCGACGGTTCCGGGAATATCGGCAGGTTTTTCGCTCAAGCCGCGGCTGCCGGGGGAAAAAAATTATTGCAGATCGGGCGACAAACAGCTTCAAGGGTTTCAGGAGCTTCAGAAAGCAGAGGCGCCTGGCTAGGGGTGGCAAAAAAGGAGGCCCTGGCTGGTTTCGATGCCGCCAGGGCCGGAGTGATCCTCTTTAGGGGCGTGGGGATTTGGACACCAGTGAAAAAATTGACATTTATCTTACTGGAATTTCAAGCCATTGCCCGCTGGCAGGGGCAGCAAAGCAAATCACAGGCATTTCCTGCACTGCAGGGGGCAACCGGACAGAATCTTCCTAGTAATTTCCTGCCCGGCGCGGCAAATATTTCCTGCTGCCAGAGATAAATCTGCCAGAAAATTGACACTCCCGTTTAAATCTGGTTTTCCAGGGTCTCCTCATAAGGCATGACTTCGATGGCGGTCCGCTCCCGGTAAAAATGCTTCAAACGCTTGCGGATGCTGGTTCCCTCGTGGCCCATCTGCGACAGGATATGTTCCGTCAGGGGAGTCAAATCTTCATGGGCCATGACCATGGTGCGCTTATTCCGCTTCATTTCCATCCCCTCCGAGTTAATTTTCTTCTAAGTAACTTCAATTTTAATGCCAAGTACCGCAATATCATTAATAAAAAAGCGAAGAAATATGAAGCGCGGCTGACTTTAAAGCAGATTTGCTGGAGGGAAATGCCAGGGGGGGACCCGATGGTCCGCTCTTGGTAGGGGGGCGCACCCCCGGTGCGCCCCGACAACCGGTAATTAGGCCAGTTCCAGAAAACGGGCCATAAATTGGCGGAAGAGCCGGCCCATGGTCTCGGTTTTGGCAGCCGCGGCAGCCAGCATGATCTGAGGGTCCGCGCCGCTGCCGCTCAGAGCCCAGGGGCCGTCGTGCTCCAGCCATTTCTTCACATCCCCGGGGCCCGCGTGGTTGTCATACTGGAGCCCCAGCACCCGGGGATTGCCCGCCAGACCCAGGGCCTCCACCGGGGCCGCAGGGGAATGGGCCAAAATTTCCACCCCCGGCGGCAAGGGCGGCAACACCCCCTGGCCGTGCCATTTAAAGAGGTCCAGCCGGTCCGGCAGACCTTGAAACGCCGGGTGGGCCTGACCCGCCCCGGTCAGCTCCCCGGTGATGAACCCCACCGATTTTTGCGGCAGCGGCCCCACCCGGCAACCCAGCACATGCCCCAGGAGTTGATGTCCCAGGCAGAATCCCAGATAGGCCTTGCCCCCGGCGATAATCTCCCAGATCGCGGCCTTGAGGGGGCGCAGATATGGGAATTGCTCCTCCTCATCCACATTGGGAGAGCCGCCCAGGACGATCATGCCGGCAAACGGCTCCAGCCGCGGCAAGGGCTCGCGCCACGCCTCTACAACCTGATAACTCGCCTTGCCCTCAGCCAGAGCGGCCAGCAGGTGCTCGCCCGCCCCTTCCCAGTCCATATGCTGGACGATCAAAAAACTTTTTTCCTTCACTGCGCCTCCATAGCCCCGCGGATTTTTTAATTCCCCTTCTTAAAGGGGGTAAGCTTTTTGACCTTCGATCAAATCGCAATCAATCTGCCTCTAATTGTAAGGGCGCACCCGTGAATGCGCCCTCTCTCGGGCGGACACCTGGGTCCGCCCCTGCCAAAATGGTCATTAGCTGACGGCTTGCTGCAGTCAAGATAACACCGGAAATCGGTTTGGCAAGACTAATAGGAGCCATTTCAAAACCTCAAATAACCCCGAATTGTCATTCTGAGCGCAGTGAAGAATCTAGTATTTTCGGAGGGTTGAGATCCTTCACTGCGTTCAGGATGACAGAAAAAGAGGTTTTGAAATGGCTTTCAGAGCGTATCTTCCGGTCTGCAGCCTGGTATGTTAAATTGGCGGGAATTACAGAAAGGTGTGCCTATGTCTTTTTTGTTGATGGAAGCAGGCGGCCTTCCCTGCTACTGCTCTCCCCTCCTGGCCGCATTCCCGGAGGTGGTCCACGGCTTCTTTGGCCGCGGGGGGGGAGTAAGCCCGGAACCTTACCACAGCCTCAACCTGAGTTTCGCAGTGGGGGATCAACGCCGCCAGGTAGTCCGCAACCGCACTCTGGTGCAACAGGCCCTGGGTCTCACGGCCCTCGCCAGCGCCACCCAGGTGCACGGCTGCCAGCAGGCCCTGGTTACTGCAGCCCCGGCCGCTCCAGAAGAGATTCAGGACGCGGATATCCTCATCAGCGGGCAACCCGGGCTGGGCCTGCTCATCAAGCAGGCGGACTGCCAGGCAGTGATGCTTTACGACCCGGTGCGCCGGGTGGTGGCCAATATCCACGCCGGCTGGCGCGGCCAGGTCCAAAATATTCTGGCAGAAGCGATAAATAGTTTACAAAATACCTGGGGCTGCCGCCCTGAAGACCTGGTCGCGGCCATCGGCCCCAGCTTAGGCCCCTGCTGCGCCGAATTCCGCAATTTTCGCCAGGAATTCCCCCCGGAGTTGTGGTCCTACCAGGTACGGCCCACCTACTTCGATCTCTGGGCCCTGAGCCGGGACCAGTTGCTGGCCGCGGGTCTGAAGGCGCCGCAGATCGATATCGCCGGCATCTGCACCCGCTGCCGGGGGGACCGGTTCTTCTCCTACCGCCGGGACCGCCACACCGGCCGCCAGGGCGCAGTGATCGGCTTGCGGGGAGATTAGAGTGAGCAGTAAGCAGTGTTAAAGAGGGGCCCCGATATACCTTATTTTTAACTGCTTACTGCTCACCGCTCGCTGCTCACTTATTACTGGCCGGAAGGACCCTGAGGGGTCGATCCTTTGGAAAATTTTTCCTTGACGTCGTTGAACAGCTTTTTCGAGGTTCCCACCACCTGCTCCACCTGCTGGGGATATTTATAGCCCACGAACACGCCTGCCACGAATCCCACAATCAACAAGAACATACGGATCATCCTCTCTTTGACAAGATATTTTTTTCACAAATTAGCCTACAGTTATTACTCCTGCCCGGATATTTTCTCCAAGGCTTCCTTTGCCAACCGGCCCACGGAAGTGCGGTGCAGTTGCTCCTGATCGTAAAGTTCCACCTCGCTGCCATCCTCCAGCAGCCCCTTTAATGCCTCTTGCGCCTCCCGGGCCCCGGCCCGGCCCAGGCACCAGGCTGATAACCCCCGCACCCGGGGATCAGGGTCCTGAAGTAAGTCCAGCAACAGGGGCACCGCTTCCGGCAAGGCCCGGGGGTGGACTTCCCAGAACCGTCCCAGGCCCCAAAGCATGGACACCCGGGGAAATTCCTGCTCCAGAAACCCGTAAAACATGGGGACGATCTCTGCCACTACAGGGAGCTGGTGGCGTCCGATCTCCCCCAGCGCGGCGGCGGCCATCCAGCCGAAACTGCCCGAGTCTTCGTTCAGCTGGTAAAGCAGCCTGCTGATAAGTTTCCGCACCTGCTCCGGTTGGGCCCCGGCCACCCAACCGAGCCCTTCCACCGCCCGCCAGTGCAACAGGTCTTCGGGGTCGAACAGGTAATTCAGGAGTTGATCGGCTACCCCGTTTTCCCGGCTGGCCAGGTCCGTCAGACCAGGAAAATCCCCGGCCTGCAGCAAGGCCACGATGCGCTCCCGGAGGGCACGGCGTCGGTTTAAGGTGCTCATGAGCTGGGAAAGTCCGGGGAAAACAGTGCCGCTGGACGCGGGGGGCGCAACTAGGCGATGCCGGGCAGATCAACGCCCGATCAAGGTTATGTGACTTATAACCGGCAAGGGCCTGAAAACCCCTGGTTTTTCCCCTGAATAACTCCTCTTTCTCAGATCAGAAGGGGATGTCGTCTTCCGGGACGCCCCCTTCCGGCGGGCCGAAGGGCGGCTCCGGTTCTTGCACCCGGTTGCCGGGGCCTCCCAACATCTGCATGGTGTTGGCGATGATATCGGTGGTGTAGTGCTTCACCCCGTCCTTTTCGTAAGACCCGTACTCCAGCCGTCCCTCGAGATAAACCTGTTTTCCCTTGGAAAGGTATTGACCACAGATTTCCGCCAGCTTGCCCCAGACTGTCACCCGGTGCCAGTCGGTGCGCTCCTGCATATTGCCCTGGCGGTCTTTATATTTTTCAGTAGTGGCTATTCTGAACTTGCACACTGCAGTGCCACTGGCAGTGTAGCGCATCTCCGGATCAGCCCCCAGATTGCCCACCAGAATAACCTTATTGACCCCAACCATGAGTCCTCCTTGATGACCCTTTGGGCGTTATCATCCTTATCACAGAACGGTTATGGGGGGCAAGGGATAATACAGTTTTCTGTTTTCTGTTTTCCGTATTCCACATCCAGAACTGCCCCACGCTTTTGGCTGAAAGCTGATGGCTGATAGCTGACAGCTTTCTTATACCTTCCCCCAATCCAGCACCCGCAGTTCCGGATGCAGCCGCCCCTGGAAGTAAGAGAATCTGGGGCTGAAGGCCACTTCCAGGGCGCCGGAGAGGGGATGACAGGCAGCCATGTCAAAGGCGATGGCCTCCGTCAGGCAGCCGTTCTGGGCCAGCCGCACCTTCAGGTGCCTCTCCCCCACCACCCGGGAAGTAAGGCACTCCACCCCGGCGCACGCCAGCACCGGCTCCGGGTTGCCGGGCCCAAAAGGCCGCAGGCGCTCCAGATGCTGGTAAAACTGGCTATCCAAATCCCCCAGGTCCACCTGGGCGTCCACTTTCAGGGTAGGCTTCAGGGGCTCCGGCCCCACTTGCTGCTCCAGGGCCTGCTCCAATCCCTCTTGCAGGGCCGCCAGGTCCGCGGCCGCCATTTCAAAGCCCGCGGCCGCCTCGTGTCCGCCGTATCTGGATAAAAGCTGCCGGCAGGCATGGAGCCCCCGGAAGAGATGAAACCCCTCAACACTCCGGGCCGAGCCCCGGCCCTGGCCGTCCGCCAGGCTCACCAGGGCCACGGGCCGCTGATGCTCCTCCGCCAGCCGCGCGGCCACGATCCCCAGCACCCCCGGATGCCAGCCCTCCCCGGCCAGGACCCAGACCCGCCGGTCCATCATCCCCGGAGCCCGCAGCAGGGCCAGGGCCTGGCGCAGAACCATCTCTTCCAGACCCTGCCGCTCCCGGTTGAGATCGGTGAGGTACCGGGCCTGGGTTCTGGCCTGGGCCAGGTCCTCGCTCAGGAGCAGCTCCAGAGCCGCCCGGGCCTGGCCCAGACGCCCCGCGGCATTGAGGCGGGGCGCCAGGCGAAAGACGGCGTCCCGGTAGGAGATGGGTTTCCCCTCCAGGCCCGCGGCTTCCTTTAGGGCCACCAACCCGGGGCGGCGGCTCTCCTCCAGGACCTTGAGACCCTGGCGCACCAGGATGCGGTTTTCCCCCACCATGGGGACCACATCCGCGGCCGTGCCCAGGGCCACCAGGTCCAGGTAGGACCTGAGGTTGGGCTCCGGGTGTTTCTTGAACCAGCCGCTCTCCCTTAAGTTGGCCCGGACCCCCAGGGCCAGAAGCAGGGCCACCCCCACCCCGGCCAGATCCGGAAAAGGGTAGTCCTCGCCCCCCCGCTTGGGATTGACCACCGCCAGGGCCGGGGGCAGTTCCGGGGGCAGCTCATGGTGATCGGTGACAATCACCTCCAAGCCCTGCTCCCGGGCCCAGGCCACCTCCCCGGCGTCGCTGATGCCGCAGTCCACCGTCACCAGCAGCCGGGCCCGGCGGCCCAGTTCCTGAAGCGCCGGAATCTTCAGACCATAGCCTTCCCGGAGGCGGTCGGGGATATGGGTCAGACAAGGGAGCCCCAATTCCCGGAGGAATTGGTGGAGCAGGCAGGTGGAGGTGAGGCCGTCCACATCGTAGTCCCCATAGACGGCCACCGTCTCCCGCCGCCGCACCGCCTCCCCCAGCCGGGCCGCGGCCTTCTCCAGGTCGGGCAGGGCAAAGGGAGGATGCAGCCGCTCCAGGTTCGGCTCCAGAAAGGCCAGGATGTCCTCGGGATCGGCGAGGCCGCGGTTCAAGAGGATGCGGGCGATCAAAGGCGGCACCCCGTGCCGGGCGCTCAACTCCCGCACCGCGTCCGGCTGCTCCGGATGCACCTGCCAGCGCTTCTTGCGGCGCATTAATACTCCCCCAGTAGTAAGCTGTCAGCTTTCAGCCTTCAGCTTACAATAAACGCCAATTATCGCTTCCTGATTATAGGGACATAGCCCTATTGGCAACCCCCATGGGCGGACACGCGGGTCCGCCCCTACATAAAGAATATCTTTGACGTTTTTTTTGTCTATTTTTTAGCTGACAGCTAATAGCTGATAGCTAATAGCTGATAGCTGATAGCTGATAGCTGATAGCCAAAAGCTAATCTACCGTCTCCCCCGGCTTCAGGGCAATGACTTCGATGCCCTCTCCCTTAATGAGCTGCCGCAGTTCTTCCGGGGTGCCGGTGAGGACCGGGAAGGTGCCGTAGTGCATGGGGATGACCCACCTGGGTTGGAGCAGCCGGCAGGCCAGGGCCGCTTCCCGGGGGGTCATGACATAGTGACTGCCAATGGGCAACATGGCCAAATCCGGCTTATATAATTCCCGGATGAGTTCCATGTCTTTGAAGACTGCGGTGTCTCCGGCGTGGTAGGCGATGAAGCCGTTGGGGAAGCGGATGACGAAGCCCCCGGGGTCCCCCGCGGCCACGAGTTTGCCCCCTTCGTCCACGGCCGAGGAATGGATGGCGTTAGTCATGGTGATCTGGAGACCGTGGAAGGGCACCATGCCCCCCTTGTTCATGCCGATGGTCGCCGCTGCGCCCTGGTTGGCCAGGATGACGGAGAGCTCGTGGATGGCCAGCACCGTGGCCCCAGTCTTCTTGGCCAGGGGCACGGTTTCCCCCACATGGTCGCCGTGGCCGTGGGTCACCAGGATCAGGTCCACTTTACCCACTTGCTCCAGAGGAGTATTGCGCAGGGGGTTGCTGAGCCAGGGGTCGATGACCACGCTCACTTTGCCGTCCGTTAGTTTGAAGGCCGAGTGCCCATACCAGGTGATGCTCACCCCCCGGCCGATGGTCGTTGGGGACATGATTTCCTCCCGCATAGAAGAGTTCCAAGGTCTTTGTAGGGTGCATCTTACGCACCATTAACAGGCGGTTGCAAAATAGATTGTGAGCCTGAATAGATGAAGTTTTATCCCCCCCTTTGAAAAGGAGGGTTAGGGGGGATTTGATAAGCGTTTGAAATCCCCCTAAGTCCCCCTTTTTCAAAGGGGGATTTTAGATACCCTTTGCCTTCCGAGGCCTTGAATTTCCAAAAAATACGGATTCCTTTGTAGGTACGTTTACGCGCTTTTTATCCGTCTGCAAAATCCGAGGCCCGATACGGAGTTCAGCGCTCGGCGGGCGGGACGCCCGCCCCTACGGCGCCAACAGGAAACAGAAAACTGTCTTTAATGCAGTATCTCCTCCAAGGCCTCCAGGTATGAGCGCATCCCCAGGAGGATCAGGGTATCCCCTCCCTCAATGGGGGTCTCCGGAGTGGGATTGAAGAGCATCTCCCCGTCCGCCCGTTTGATGGCCACCACGATCAGATTGTATTTCTGGCGGATGCCGGAGTCTTTGAGGGGCTGGCCGATCATGGCCGAGGCCTCGCCCACCCTGATCTCTTCCATGCTCCACTCCACCCCTTCATGCATGGCCAATTCCATGAAAGTGGTCACCGTGGGCCGCAGGATGGTAAAGGCCATCTTCCGGCCTCCCATCTCATAAGGAGACTCCACCCTGTCGGCCCCGGCCCGGAGGAGCTTCTGCTGGGAGCCCGGCTCCTCGCCCCGGGCGACGATAAAGATCCCCGGGTTGAGGCTGCGGGCCGTAAGGGTGATGTAGACGTTGGCCGCGTCAGACCGGACCACCGAGACCAGGCCTTTGGCCCGCTCGATGCCCGCTTCCTGGAGGACCTCCTCTTTGGTGGCGTCCCCGGGGATAAAGTAATAATTCGATTGCTCCAGTTCCCCCAGGATTTCCGGGTTATTGTCGATGATCACCAGGGGCACGCCCCGCTGCCGCAGTTGCCGGGCGATGGTTTGGCCGATGCGCCCGAAACCGCAGATAATATAATGGCCGTTGAGTTTTTTGATGCTTTTCAACAATTTTCGCTTCCCCATGGCCGCGGCGATTTCCCCTTCCACCACCACCTGGGCCAGGGAGGTGATGATGTAGAACAGCACCCCCATGCCCGCCAGGATCAGGACCATGTTGTAGGCCTTGCCCAGACGCGATAATGGGTGGACCTCCCCGTAGCCCACGGTGGTGAGGGTGGTCACCGTCATGTACAAGGCGTCAAAGAAGGACCAGCCTTCCAGCCAGACGTAACCCAGGCTGCCCAATAACAGGATGGCCAGGAGGCTGCCTGTAAGCATGGTGATCTTGCGAAAAGTCAGCATACTACCAGGCTGGGCCTGTAAGATGGTTTCCGGTTCCCGGTTTTCGGTTAAAAGAAAAAATGGTTTCCATAAGTACCCAATTGACTTAATAGCGTAAATTCAAATACATTTCCTGACTGTGACCTGACTGGAGCCCTCTTATCCCCTCCCCCTTTGAGGGGGGAGGGTTAGGGTGGGGGTGGCGTATTTGAGGTCTGATTACAGATAGTTACCCAAAGTATCCCTCCCCTTTCTCCAACCTCTCCCCCGTGTGGAGGGGAGTTTTAGGGTCGATATTTTGTAAGTTATTCCTGGGATGCCGCTCACCGAATCATTATTTTTTACTTCCCAGTATCTTTTCCTCTTCTTCCTTCAGGCGGAATTCGACCTCGTATAGCCGAAGTGCCACATTTGGAACCGTGGTCAATGCATAATGGAGGGCGTCATCCGCCTCGCGGCAGATGATCAGCCCATGTACCTCATCTTTTTCTTCGGCCAAGTGTCGCTTGACCCAGCCGATGTACCGAAGGAGCTGGCCAACCGTCTGGTCGCTGGTCTGATTTCGCTTCAATTCGACAACCAGCCAGTGAGGTTGCGTCTTGTGCTTTGCCAGCAGATCAATGCGGCCGACATCACAGGGGTACTCGTACCCTGCCTCCTCATCACCAGGCTCCTTATAGAGCGGCCATTCCCTGCCAAGGTCCAGATAATTCCAGTTATCACGAAGAAACTCATGCAGGTGTCGCTCAAGGCCGAATCGTTGCTCGTTATCGCCCGATACACTCGTAGCACTAGGCTCGGCCCCCTCGGCAACAAGGACTTCACCAGATTCCTGCTGATCGAGAAACCACCAGAGGGCATCCAGAGTCCAGAGGTCGATTTGGAGCGCATCTCGAAGCTGGAGCAGTATCTGGTTGACCTTTACATACCGATTGCCGAAGGACTCGCCACGTTCAAAAATAGGCCAAATGCCGATTCGCTTCATGTTGGCTTCGGAACGGTTGTTCCACACGCCATATCGACTTGGTTGTGCAATCATGAGGATGGCCGAAGCCACATTCTTACCCATCCCGGAGACCATCTCTATGGCTTCGTCAAGACGTTCAGACACTGGCTTGGCTTCGTTGAGGAGCGTTGCCAGGGCTGTACGAAGCTTGGGCAAATTAGAGCACATCCGGGGTCCCTGCCTATGCAGTCCGCTCCAATGGTGGTTATTTTCAAGCAAAAGAAAGCTACGAAACTCCTCCTCAGTGATGTTAGATGCGTGTTCGGCAGAAAAGATGGGCTGGAATCGCGCCAGTACTGCATCTTTAGGTTCCAAGATATCTCTGTAAATAGCCGTCTTATTGAGGGTGACGACGGCCTCGCGTAGCTCACCGATCACATCTGCAGGTACGGTTCCAGCCATTCTCACACCTTATTCAAACAGCTTCTATTCACCGGGCAGCAGCGCCTCCGCCACATAGGCATCCGTGACCAGCACGTTAAAATACCGCCCTTTGAGGCAGGCCCGGATGGCCGCGGTTTTCTCCAGACCACCGGCCACGGCCACCACATACCGGTCCGGCCGGGCCGCCCGCTCCCGCAGGTCTAAGGCCCCGACGCCGATCACCCGATCGGTCAGGGCCGCCAGGTCCTTGTCCGGGGAGTCCAGCAGGGGTTCGCCCTGGGCATCGATGGGGGTATGGTTGATTTCCGCCACCACCCCCTTGGACGCCAGGTCCTCGGCGGTCAGCTTCATTTCCTGCTGGGCCAGGGCCCGGAATCCCGGCAAGGGGCCGGTGAGGTAACCGACGCCTAAGACCATGATCTCCGTTTCCCAGATGTCCCGGTAAATCTTGAGCATCTCCGGATTGGCGGCCATCCGTTTTTCATACTCCTCTCTGCTGGTCACCGGGATGGTGGGGAGATTATAGGCCTTGGCATCCGGGTACTTGGTGCTCATCATGCCCACCATGGCGTTGGCCGTCAAACCGGGCATGGTCAGGATGGGCGTCAGGGTCAAGGGGTACAACTGCAGCCCCTTGAGGCGCTCGGGTTCCAGGTAGTTTACCAGATAATAGAGGGTCTTGCCCCCGGAGAGGCCGATTCTGGCCCCCTGGGGGACGATCTCTTCCAGATAATAGGCCCCTTCCCGGGCCACGGTCTTCTGGATGGCGTCCAGGTCCTTGAGCCCCGGATCCACCACCCGCACTTCCCGGAGATGGGGGTACTGCTCCTTGAGCTTCTCTTCCAGGTCGCCGCGCCGGGGGATGGCCGATTTTTCGAAGATAAAGGCCATGACCTGGGGCATGGTGGTATATTCCATCTCATGGAGGCCCAGGCGGTGCGGCTCAAAGGGCCCGTGGCGCCGCATGTAATCGGCGATGCGGTTGGCTTGCTTCCGGGCCTCGTCAAAGGCCACATCCGCGAACACGTCCATGGGTCCCAGGAGCTTGCCGTCAGTGAGTTGGTAACCGGCGCAGATGACCCGGGGCGGGCCGTCAAAGCGGCTGGGGATGGCGTCCTTGAAGGCGCACGGCATCAGGGGGCCGTGGTGCGAGCCCCGCATCCAGCCCTCCACCAGGTGGGGAAAGGCAAAGGGTTCCAGGACCTCGCCCACCGCGGGAAAGCCCGACTGGCAACGGACGATCATCACCGGGTCGTCCTTGCCCACATAACGGCCGGCAATCAGGCCCAGCCTCTGGGAAGAGGCCACCGCGGCCACTTCGCCGTCCTTCTTGCGGTAGACATTTTCGATGACGTAGCGGCCCGTGGCCCCCACCAGCACCAGCAGGTCGTACATGTCCTCCGGACAGGAGAGGATCCACTCCTTGTGTTCCATCACATCCAGAACCCGGAAGCGGAAACCCCGGTGCATGTTGGGGTCGATGACCAGACCGATGGTGTTGAAGGGGTCGCCGAAGATGCGAAAGAGCGGCAGGTTCCAAGCCCCCGGGGAGGTCTTGTCCGCCATGAAGATGAGGATGGGTTCGCTTTTGCGCTCAGCGAAGACCAACTCCGCCACGCCGGGGCCCATGCCCTTGACATTGCCGGAGAAGGCGTCCGCCAGCATATCCTGCCCGGCCCCGTAAAGCTTCAGCTTCTTGGCCAGGGCCGTCAGCTCCATGAAGGTGTCCCAGGCGAACTTGTGGACCTCCGTGTCGTTTTCGCCCCGCTCATGGGTCATAATCAACTCGGCGTCATCACCCACATTAAGCACCTGACCGTCTACCAGGAAACCACGAGCCACCGCCTTTTGCACGATCTCCCGGGCTAGCGCCATCATGTCCGGGTGACAAGTGCTGTGGCCCACCCAACCGCCTACATCCGCTTTGATTACCGACAGGGTGATCTTCTCTGCCGCGCCCATCAGAATCCTCCTTTCTCCCCCGGTGCAGCATTTTCTTTGCCAGAGGCTGGATGATTATGATAATGAGAGGACCATGTGGTTTACCAAGCGAATCGCCCTAGGGCTTTGCCTGGCCCTGTTAATGGTTGGCGGCAGCAGTTGCGTGCAAAGGCCGCTGCCGGCCCCGGTTCCAGGGGTAACCCTGCAACCGGGGCGCTATCTGGAGGAATGTTACCGCGCTCCCGGGTTCGAGGCCGACCGGGTCGTCTACACCCTGGAGCCCTTTGTCGTGGAAGGCGCCCAGGGGGTTGACCCCGCCGCCTTCCGGGACCTGCTGCAGGCGGAGATGGCCCGGGCCTTTGCAGCCAACGGCCTGAAGCTGCAAAGCACGCCTGCGGCTTGCCGCGTTTCCGGCACTGTCTGGGGGGTGCGCATCAAAGGAGAAATCTTCCGTTTCCTTACGGGCAAGATCTCCGCCCGGTTGGAGGTCTCCGGCGCCATCACCCAGGGCGACAAAACCCTCTTTGCCTTCAGCGACCGGGTCGAGGTGAATTCCCCGGTGAACCCCGGCCCTCCGGCCCCCAAAGAACGCGAATTGCTGCTAAGGCAAACGGTGCAGGCCTTTTTGAACCACCTCCTGACTGAACTCCTGCTTCAGGGCGTACCGGAAGCGGCAGGGTAGATATTGGCAAACACCCGGACAATGAGCCGGGGCCTTTCCGCGGATGTGGTGCGAAGCTCGATTTTACCGCCGTAATGTCCCGATTCCCGGGAGATGTTCCGGACTTCCAGGACATAGACCTTTCCCGGTTGTTCGGTCTTCAGATTGACGGCGAGGCGCCGGGGAATACTATTGTCAACCCCGGTAATCTGCCAGGGGGCCGCCAGGTGCGAGATAAAACGCACCTGGCCCTGCACGTTTTCATCCACCCTGCCCCGCAGGCGGACGATGTGGCTGGGCTGAATCTCGATGATGGGCTGCACGTAGCCCTTTAAGGTCAGATCCATCTCCGGCGTATCCGGGTCGTTGAATTTCACTTTGGCCTGCTTGATAAACTCCCGCAACACTGAATAGGGCTTGATGCTCAGGGTGATCCGCCCCTGCCCCCCGGGGGGGATGGTGCGGTCATAGTCGGCCACAGTGCAGGCGCAGTCCGGGTCCACGTCCTCCACCCGCAAAGGCGCATTGCCTTCGTTTTTGACCAGAAAGGTATAGATCAAGGCCTTGTCTTCAAACACCTTGCCGAAATCATGGGTACTTTCGGTCAACGCCACCCGGGGCGAAGCCCCCGCGGCTATCCCCACAGCCAGGAACATCACCGCCAGGGAGATAACCCCAGCCAGAACCAGAATCTTGCCATGAGCCCTGCCGGGCCCCCAAAAACCCAGGTTTTTCATAGATACACGTTATCCCATAAATTCTGCTGATCCCGTTTTGGAATCAAAGAAATTTACCGTAGGGGCGAACCTTGTGTTCGCCCGCACGTCCGGGGCGAA
>JAKAKP010000046.1 GCA_021813445.1 Deltaproteobacteria bacterium | reverse complement strand
CCGCCACCGCCGCGGGGTTGGTGGAGGTCTTGCTGGGGGTGGCCGCATTCACCACCTCCTGGCCGTTCCACTGCTCCGGGACCTTGGTCACCGGCCGCTTATAATCCGGTCCCACCATGCAGCCGGCAAGGACCAATAAAAGGAGGGTCAGCAAGGAAAATGGCAACCGGCTCTTTTGCAGATTTCGGTTGCGACTTTGTGCACTAGGCATTATAACAATCCCGTATCTTTCCAACCAGGAAACCAAATTTTACCACAGGCTGGAAAGCCTGCGCTACCGCTCTTATTTGTCTCTTCTTTCATATAAATCTTGCGGTAGACAGCCTTTCCAGGCTGTGCTACTCCCTACTCATAGCGCAACGCGATAATCGGGTCCAGGTGGGCGGCCTTCCAGGCCGGGTAGTAGCCGAAGATGATGCCCACCGACACCGAGACGGCAAAGGCGGCGATAATGGCCCCCAGGGACAATTCCGTGGGCCAGTGCAGCAAGGTTCTCACCAAAAAGGAAATGGCCCGGCCGAAGATGATGCCCGCCACCCCGCCGCAAAAGCAGAGGATTACGGATTCCGCCAGGAACTGCTGGAGGATGTCCCGGGCCCAGGCCCCCACGGCCATGCGCAGGCCAATCTCCCGGGTGCGCTCGGTGACCGACACCAGCATGATGTTCATGATGCCCACACCCCCCACCAGCAGGGAGATCAGGGCCACGAACAGCAGCAGCTTGGTCATCGTGGATGCGGTGGACGACAGGGCCCGGGTCATTTCCGTCATGTCCCGGATGTTGAAATCATCCTGGTCGCCTTCGGCCGGGTTAATCCGGTGGCGCTCCCGCAGGATTCCGGTAATTTCCTTAACCGCCTCTGGAATTGCGCTGTTGGAGCGGGCCGCAGCCAGGATCTGGTCCACGTTGATGAACCGCACCGGCAGAGGGGTGTCGGCCTGTTGGGTGGCGGACTGCTCCGGATAAAGCTTTTTATCGGTGCTGGGATATAACTGGCTGAGCGTATTTACCGTCTGGGAGGTGCTGGAACTCGAAGAGGAAGAGGAGGACGTAGACGATGAGGAGGCGCTGGTGCTCTGGGTGGTGGTCTGCGCCGAGGTCCCGGTTACCCGGAATTTAATAGTGGTCCAGGGGGCGATCAGGACATCGTCCTGGTCCATGCCCATCATGTTGGCGCCCTTGGCGCTGAGGACACCGACGACCTTAAAGGAGACGTTCTTTACCCGCACCTCTTTCCCCACCGGGGACTCGCCGTCAAAGAGCTCCCGCACCAGCCGCTGCCCCAGGACGCAGACTTTGCTGGCGTTACGCACATCCCGCTTCGTGAACATCTCGCCTTCGGACAGGCCCCATTCCCGGACATCGATAAACCCCGGGCTGGTGCCGTGAATAAAGACCGGCACCCAATTGCGGTTGCCGTAGACCACCTGAGTCCGGGCCCGGACGATGGGCACCGCCCCTCTGACGTCCGGACATTCTCTGGCGATGGCGTCGGCGTCCTGGGGGGTGAGGGTCATGGCGCTGCCGCCACCGAAGCTGACGCCACCGCTGGAGGCGGTGCCCGGCAGCACCAGCAGGACATTGGCCCCCATGCTGGAAATGGTCTGCTGGATGGCGCTGGAGGAGCCCCGGCCGATCTCCATCATGGCGATCACCGCGGCCACGCCGATAATGATCCCCAGGGTGGTGAGGCCGGCCCGCAGATAATTGCGGCGCAGGCCGTTGAAGGCGGTGCGCATCATCCACCGCAGCCGCAGCCAGGCCCAGCCGTGGTGAACCTTGGCCGCCGTCCCGGACGGCGCGAGACCGGCCGCAAGGGCCTCAGCCGGGAGAGGCTGGCGTTCTTCGGCGGCGATGACGCCGTCGCTGATGCGGACGATGCGCTTGGCGCACCGGGCCACGTCTTCATCGTGGGTCACCAGGATAATGGTCACCCCTTCCTCTTCATTGAGGCGGCGGAATAATTCCAGGACTTCCTGGCTGGTATGGGAGTCCAGGTTGCCGGTGGGTTCATCGGCGAAGAGGATGGAGGGGTTGTTGATCAGGGCCCGGGCGATGGCCACCCGCTGTTGTTGGCCGCCGGAGAGTTGCGAGGGCTCGTGGTCCAACCTACCGGCCAGGCCGACCCGCTCCAGCAAATCTTGGGCCCACCGGCGGGCCTCCTGGTCGGAGAGGTGCGCCGCAGTGTAGGACAGGGGCATGATGACATTGTCCAGGGCGCTGGTCCGGGGCAGCAGGTTGAAGGTCTGGAAGACGAAGCCGATCTTTTGGTTGCGCAGTTGCGCCCAGGCATCCGCATCCAGGGCGGTGACGTCCTGGCCCTCCAGCCAGTATTCCCCGGAGGTGGGGCGGTCGAGACAGCCCAGGATATTCATCAAGGTGGTCTTGCCCGACCCCGAAGAGCCCATGAGGGCGACGAATTCTCCCTGAGCGACTGTCAAGGAGATGCCCTTGAGCACCGGTACGTCGATTTCGCCCAGGTTATAGGTTTTATGGACGTCGCACAGTTCGATGAGTTTCATGGGAGCGGTTCACTTCCCGTTCTTGGGACGGCTGCCGGCCGCACCCCGGAAAAGTTTCGGGGCAAAGGGGCTGGTGGTGTCCGGAGCTGCCTGCCCCTCGGCTTTCATTTTATCCCCAACCACCACCGGCGTGTTTTCTTCGAGGCCGGCGGCCTGCACCTCCGTCAAAGTGCCGTCGGTCAGACCGAGAGAAACTTTCACCGGGCGCACCAGTTTGCCTGCGGGCACCCAAATAACTCCCGCGGCCTGCTTACCCTTTTCAGGTTCGGCTACCGGTTTCTCCGGGGAGGCAGACCCGGACTTTTTTGCTTGCTGCCGCGGCTTTCCGGACTCCGCCGCTATCTGGGCGGGGTGAGGCTGCCAGCGCAACGCAGCATTGGGGACCATGAGCACGTCTTTCCCTTCGCCCACCACGAATTTGACGTTGGCGGTCAAGTATGGCAGCAACTTGCCGTCGCTGTTGTCGGTGTTGACCTCCACCGTGTAGGTGACCACGTTTTGGGTCATGGTGGCATTGAGCCGGATCTTGCCTACTTCGCCGTGGAAAACCTGACCGGGAAAGGCATCCACGGTGAAGGTGGTTGGCTGCCCGGGATGGATGAGGCCGATGTCGGCTTCATTCACCGAGACCCAGACCTGGATGCGGGTCAAATCCCGGGCAATGAGAAAGAGGCTGGGGGCATTGAGGCTGGCCACCACGGTCTGGCCGATGTTGACCCGGCGGTCCACGATCACGCCCCGCACCGGCGAGGTAATGGTGCAATAGCTCAGGTTTTGCTGGGCCCGCTGCAACCCGGCCTTGGCTTGCTCCACCGTTTTTTTGGCCTGGTTGATGGCGGCCTTGCCCACTTCCACGTTTGCCTTGGCAGTCTCATAGGCCGATTGGGCCGCGTCATAATCGGCCTGGGACAGGGCGTCGGAAGGGCCTAATTTCTTGGCCCGGCCCCAGTCCCGTTCCGCCTGGTAGAGTTTGGCTTTGAGCTGCCCCAGATCGGCCTCGGACCGCTGCAGGGAGGCCTGGGCTTGCCCAAGGGTGGCCTTGGCCGACTCCACATCCGCGACATAAAGGGCGTCGTCGATCCGGGCCAATACCGTGCCCGCCTGCACTTTGGAGCCGTAATCCACGGTCTTGCCGCTTTGATCTTTGCCGAAGCTCACAATCCTGCCGGCCACCTGCGCCCCGACGTCCACCACCTCCTCCGGCTCTACCGTGCCGGTGGCGCTGATGCTGGCCAAAAGATCGCCCCGGGTCACCACCACAGTGCGAAAGCCGTTGCCCTCCTGATGATCCCGCCGCCAGAACCAGGTGGCCAGGACCAGGACCAGAATCAACAGCAGGGCCATGACAAGTCGCTGCTTTAAGGACCACTCTCGGAGATGGGATATCAATTTGTCAAACAAAATTCGAAACATGCACTTATCCTTGCCAAGGACCGTATTCAGAATTGCTGGAGCCCACAGACGTCTGCCACTCGCGCAGGTCCATTTTTACAAATTTAATTACTTAATTATAACACGGGAGAACGCAGTTTACGGCGGGCGGGGGTTATTTTTGGGAGCTCTCGCCTCAGATGGAAGAAGGGATTTTTAGAAGCCATTTCCAAACCTCTCTTTCTGTCATCCTGAACGCAGTGAAGGATCTCAACCCCCTGAAAATATGAGATTCTTCGCTGCGCTCAGAATGACAATTAAGGGCTCTTTGAGGGTCTGAAATGGCTTCTAGATTTTATGCGGCTTGAGGCTAGAAATGTAGGGTCGGCCAGGGCAAACGGGCCCCCCTACCCCTCATTGCTTGTAACCGCCAGGCGGATAAACGTTGCGGGGATTCCAGAACATCCAGCCGCTGGCGCCAAAATCCTGGGCGGCCTTGATCTGGGTGCGCATCTCCTCCGGACCGAAGATCTTTTTGCCAAAGGCATAATCCCGGAAGGCCTGGAGCCAGGGGCGGAAGCGCAAGGGCGAGACCTGGGTGCGCTCCGCGGCCCTTTTCAGGGAGAGGTAGACGATTTTATAGGGATGCTGCACCGGGTTGCGGTAGTTAGGGATCCCCAGATGGTAGCCGGAAGGGTAAACCATGGGCGACAGCACGTCCACCGCCTTGACGATGGGCCCGATCTTTTGACCGATATCGGTATCATTGGTGTTCCAACAGGTGTAGCCGAAGATGTCCGCGGCCACCATGACGTTATAGGGTTCCAGGGCCTTGTAGGCCGCCTCCAGAAACGCGGTGATGGTTGCCGTGCGGCTGTCTTCGTCGGCCGGCTTGGAGAACCCCGCACCGTGGGTGTCGGGAAAGCGGACGTAATCGAATTGCACCTCGTCGAAGCCCACCTGTGCAGCGATCTTGGCAATGGCGATATTGTAATCCCAGACCTCCTTGCGGAAGGGATCGACCCAGCGCAGCTTCTCCCGGTCCAGGAACGGCTTGCCGTCCTTGCCCTTGACGGCCCATTCCGGCCTGGCTGCGGCCAGGGGATCGTCTTTGAAGACCACGATGCGGGCGATAAGATAGAGGCCCAGGGATTTGAAGCGGGCCATCTTCTCCGGCAGGTCTTTAATGAGAATGGGCTTATTGGCCCCGATCTCTTCGGCCAGGGGCAAATCGACCTTGAAGGGGATGAAGCCCTTATCGCCCTTGACGTCGATGACCAGGGCGTTGAGGTTGTTCGCCTTGACGGCCTCCAGGGCCGCTTCCCGCAGCTTTTTGCTGGCGACGCCGTAAGAGGTGAGATAGAGCCCTTTGACCTTGAAGGGCGTGAGGGGAATCTCCCCGGGGTTGCCCAACTCCGCGGCGGGGAACTCCCGCTTGGCATAGCCCGGCGCCCGCAGCTTCAGGGTCTCCCCGGTCCCTTCCAAACGGAAGGAGCCGTCCTTGTCGGTGCGCACCGCTTTCCCGTCCAGGGTCACCGCCGCCGCGGCGATGGGAGCCTTGGTCTCGGCGTCGATGACCTTGCCCACCAGCGCCCGGGGCTGGCCCGGCGTCTGCGCCTGGGGAGGCGTTTGGCTCGGGGCGGGCGCCTGGGTTGGGACCGGCGTTTGGGTCTGAGATGGCGTCTGGCTCTGGGGCGGCGGTTCGCTTTGGGCAGGGGCCTGAGGCTGGGTCGGTGTTTGGGGTGGGGGCGGGGGCTGGCTCTGGGCCGCGGCCGCGGCCACCCACACCAGAACCAATACACAGGTGAGCAACTTCTTCATGCAGACTCCATCTCAATAAAGTAATCAGTAATCAGTAAACAGAGAGTCAAATTAGGCTCTTGCAAAAGTCTTTTTCTCTGCGTATCCTCTCTCTGCGCCTCTGTCCTGAAAAGTCCCGGGCGGTGGCACAGGCTTTCCAGCCTGTGCGGTTACCCGGGCGGGCGGGGACGCCCGCCCCTACGTTCCCTTTTCATGCTTTACGGGTGAGCGAAGAGCTCATGAATAACTGCTTCGAAAAGTTCTTCTCAGTGGCGCAGGCTTTCCAGCCTGCGCCATTACGGGGCGGGCGAGGACGCCCGCCCCTACGATCATTTTCATGATTTACGGGTGGGCCTTAGCCCCATGAACAACTGCGGTGAAAAAAAAGGAAAATTCGCCGCAGAGACGCAAAGAATTCGCAGAGAGTTTTACGATTAAATAAGCATTCTGCAAGAGGCTCAAATGTCTGAATTTTTTACTGATCACTGGCTACTGCTCACTTCTTCTTCTTCTCCTGGGCCTTGCCTTCGACGATGGCGGCAAAATTCTTGACGCCGTCGCTGTTGGCCAGCAGGTAGCGGGGCAGGCTGTACATGTCCTGGGCATCGGCCTTGGTGACCAGGCGGCGTTCGATACTGAAGGCCGCTACGTACCCGGCCTTCTTTGCTTCCTTTTCCAGGTAGTCGTCATAGATGCCGAAGGGCCAGGCCAGCAGGTCCACCTTTTTGCCCAAATGCTTTTCCAGGACGGCTTTGGACTTGGTCAACTGCGCCTCCACCGACTTTTCATACTCCCCGGGCTTCATCTTCTTCTTATCCCGCTTGAAATTGGGATGCCAGAAGGTGTGCCCCTGGATATCGAAGAGGCCGGTATTCTGCAATTCGTTCAACTGCTCCCAGGTCATGCATTTGACGGAGGAAATCCGGGAAACGCAGGAGGGATAGCAGAAAATGGTCACAGGAATGTTGTACTTTTTCACCAGGGGAAACATGTCGGAATAGACCGTCTGGTGGGCATCGTCCGCCGCGATCACCACCGACTTCGGGGCCGGCGCCGGGCCTGTACCCAGCAGGTAGTTCACCAGGTTCCGCAACGGAATCACGGTGTAGCCGTTGTCCTTGAGCCACTTGAGCTGGGCCGCGAAGACCTCGGTCTTCGTGGTCATACCGTCGGCGACGGTGGGGCCGAAGCGATGGTACAGCAGGATGGGCACGCTGACTTGATCGTCAGCCCACGCGGCCGGAACGCAACAGCACACGGCCAGCCAGAGAACAGCGGCGATAACGCGCATCATGGTAAAGTTTCCTTGAATTGTTTCTGGAGTCGTTGCCGGCATGCAGGAAATCAGGGGCAGCTCCATTTTCATCTTCCCCAGGGAAGCTGCTGGGAATATATCAGAAGCGCTTAAAAAGAGAAGTTCAGAAATCAGCCGGGCAGCACAAATCCTGGTAATTCCGGTAAAAAAATATGGGAGATTTTATCTCCCTCTTCCAGGAAAAAACGCTTGGCGATGGACCCTATTTCTCGCCTGGTATTATTGCCTGCTCAGTGCTCCCAATCCCCCGGCCCTCCCCCCAAGTCTTCAATCCCTCGCCCACCAGGAGCGCGGCCACCGGCGTAATGTGCAGCAGCAACCGGTCCAGGGTGGCCCGGACATAGCTGGGGAATTCCGCGGCATCGGTGGGGGCCACGCCGTAGGCTATCAGGATGGCCAAGAGGTTGCCCCCGATAAACAGGGCCAAAAACAGGCGGGGGGTGCGCCACAGCGAGCGCCCGCAGAAAATCAGGGCCAGGATCAGGGCCGGCCACAAGACTCCGAAGTAGAAGGGATTCGCCAGGGCCACGCCGAGGTAGGTGCAGGCGGCCAGGAACTGCTGGGGATAGATGTTGCGGATATGGTCCGCACCCATCTCCAGGTGTCCCAGGGCCGCAAAGAGGCGCCAGGGCAGGAAGCCGGCGCCCAGGCCCAGAAGGGGAATACCCAGGGCCGCAAGACGGGCCTTGAGGTCCGGAGGCCGGAGCCAGGCCAGGGTCAGGAGTGCGGCCAGGAGTACGGTCACGGCCAGGGGCGGGCCCTCATATTTGCACCAGGCCATGCCCGCAAAGGCGCAGGCCGCCAGGGCCAGGCTGCCCCGGGGGGCTCTGTCCGTGAACCACAAATACAGGAGCCCCACCGCGGCCAGGGCAAAATAGGCCAGGGGCAGATCGGCATAGGCGATATAGAGATGCACCGGAAAAACCGTGCCATTTAAGGCCAAAAACGCGGTGACCCCCAAAGCCTGGGTGCGACCCAGGCCGCCGCGGCGCAGAAAAGCCTGGAGCAAGGCCAGGAGCAGAGCACCCCAGAGGGGAAACAGGCCCTGGGCCAGGTGGTCGTTCACCCGGCCCAGACAGAAGTAGAGGTAGCTCAACAGCAGGGGCAGCAGATTGGGATAGTAATTGTGGGCGTCGATGCAGGTCAGGTTCATCCCCCGGCTGAGATAAAAGACCTTGGCCTTGCAGCCCCAAGTGGCAATGGCGTCCCAGGCCCACATGGGGTAAAGAGTGGCCCGGAGGGTGGCGCCCAGAAAGAGCAGAGCCAGCAAACCCAGAAAGACCCAATCCCATAATCTGTAAGGGATTGGGGGCGCGGTATTGGGGGAGGAGGCCGGTGGCCCTGGCGCCTCGCGGGTAGTCATCTCCCGGCTCCTTCCCCGGATCAATTTCTTAACCAGCAGCGCCACTCCGGTTAGGACCAGGATCGGCCCTAAAATCACCGGCAGGCCGAGCTGCAGCCCCAGCCAGGAGAGGACCAGCATCCACAGGGTGAGCAGGGTGGCGCCGATGCCGAAGCTGAAGGCCAGCTTCTCCGGCCCCGGGAACTCCGGGGGACGGGGAACCAGCAGGGCGAAGCAGCCGTAGCCCAGGAGAAAAACCGCACCCAGGCCCAGGAGCAGGCGGCAGAGACTCAGGGCGGCGTCAATCATAGAATCTTCCCAGCAGCCGGCCGTAGTCCACCCGGAATAGCAGACCCGGACCGGGGACCGGCACCTCATGGAAAGCCGGGGATTGGGCTACCGCCTTTTTGCTCGCCCAGGATCGGTCCCCTTCCCGGATGATCAAATAAGTGGCCTTTTCCTGGCGCAGGGTAAAAAAGAGAAAATCCGGGGGGACCGCAGGAGGCAATAGTATGTGTCTCCTGGGGGTGAGGTGATAACGGGCCTCGATCTCTTTACCGGCTTCGTAATTATCTAAGAAGACATAAGTGGCATGGCGGGGAATGATGCCGGCCAGAGTCCGCACCCACCGGTAAAAGGGGTCTTCCTGAAGGATGGCGGCGCCGGTATGGTGGCTGGCCAGCCTCCAGGCCAGGTCCCGGACTTCCGGGGCGAAATAGTAACCCAACCACACCAATTGCAGGCCCCAAAGGAGCAGCAGGAGCCTGATGGCCCAGGTTTTCCAGCGCAAGGTCAATCCCACAGACTGAAGCGGATAATATGGCAGACTGCCGCGATGCCGTCTCTCCAGGTGATCTTTTTACCGTGGGCGTAATCCCGGCCGTGGTACTGGATGGGCACTTCGTAGATGCGGCAGCGCTTCTTGGCGATCTTGGCGGTGAGCTCTGGCTCCACCCCGAAGCGGTCGCATTTGATGGTAATGTCTTTTAAGACCTCCGCTTTAAAGACCTTGTAGCCCACCTCCATGTCCGACAGATTGAGGTTGGTGAACATATTGGAGAAAGTGGTGACCATTTTGTTGCCCATATAGTGCCAGAAAAACAGGACCCGGTGGGCGCGGCCGCCGATGAGGCGGCTGCCGAAGACCACGTCGGCCACATCCTCTTCAATGGGCGCCAGCAGAGCCGGGTAATCCACGGGGCGGTATTCCAGGTCCGCGTCCTGAATAATCACCACGTCACCCTGGACCTGGGCAAAACCGGTGCGCAGGGCTGCGCCTTTGCCCTGATTCTTCTCGTGGCAAAAGACCCGGACATTGTCGAACTCCTGGGCCAACCGGGCCAGGATGTCCCGGGAGCCGTCCGTAGACGCGTCATCCACGGCGATGATTTCCTTGTCGTAGGGGGTCTCCTGCACCAGCCGGAAAATCTCCTCCAGGGTGTCTTTCTCGTTATAAACCGGGATAACGATGCTCAGTTTCATGTATTCTTGATGACTCCTGTATCATGACTTTGCGTCTTTGCGTGAAAAATCCTCACGCCAAGACGCAGAGAACGGCAAGTCCAATCTTTTTATTATAGAGCTTAATTAAGAGAAATGGTTAGATTTTTTTTGAATCAGCCGCCGATGCTGACCATGGCCCGGCCCGGCAGGAAAGCGTCTCTGGTTGCGGCCTTGCGGTGCATAGCCTCCTGGAAAATCTCCCCCAAAGCGGCATCGGTGGCCCCCTGCCTGAGGGGGCCTTTCACATCCAACTCCGCCGCCCCGAAGAGACAAGGACGCAAGGAACCCGCAGCAGTGAGCCGGAGGCGATTGCATGAGGGACACTGATGCTCGCTGACGCTGCTGATAAAACCCACCTCTCCCCGGAATCCGGGGAAGCGGAAGATCCGGGCCGGCCCGGCCACAGAGTCCGGGGCTACCGGCTCTCCCGTCCCCAGGGAAGCCAGCCGCCGGCGCACTTCGGCCATGGGCAGAAAGTGGCGGGTCCATTTCCCCTGGGACACCGCGGGCATGAATTCGATGAACCGCACCTGGAAGGGGCGCTCCCGGGCCAGGCGGACAAAATCC
>JAKAKP010000159.1 GCA_021813445.1 Deltaproteobacteria bacterium | reverse complement strand
TTGATCCTTTCCTGAATCTCTTCCTTGGAAAGGTGGGGGATGCTTTTGGTTATATTTCCCATGACTGCCCCCTTAATGATTTTGGAGCAGTCTATCATATTACTCATTAGAACGCAACTTGGTATAAGCTTTTCCTTCCATTTCCTCACAACAGGATTGGCATTGCTTCAGGGGGGCCAGCTCTTCAGGGGTGGCCGGCCGCACCGCCACCACCCGCACTGCGTAATGGAGGTCATGTCCGGCCAGGGGATGGTTCATGTCCAAAATCACCCGGTCGCCGTCCACCTCTTTAATGGTCAGGGGATATTCCGGCGGGAAGGGCAGATTGGCGGGCACCATTTTCTGACCGGGGCTGAGGTCCATCTCCGGCGGAAAGGATTTGCGGCTCCAGACCTGGACAAAGTCAGGGTCGTAGGTCCCCAAGGCCTCGGCCGCAGGGATGACGAACTCCAGGGCATCATTCTCCTGGAGGCCCCAAAGACGCCGCTCCAGGCCCGGGAGAAGCTCCCCGCAGCCGGCTATGAAAGTAAGCAGCTCCGGCGCCGCCTCCGTCCCCCGGATATACTCCCCGTCCTCCAGGCGCACCCGGTATTCTAATTCCACATATTGATCCTGGGCAATGATTGCCATCTGCTTCTCCTTAATGTTGCTCATGAGCCTTCGACTCAGCCGCAAATTTTGAAAAATCCAAGGGTGTCGATATCTTAACTTTGAACTTTGAACATTGAACTTTGAACTTTTCAAGCCAGAGTGTGTTATAATTGTCACTAAAGGGTGTTGCTCTGTCAAGCGCCCTGGAAGCCACCGACATGATTCGCAAAGCCTCCATCAAGGAAGTCCCGGAAATTTGGCGGATGCTCCACGACTTCGCCGATTGCGACGTTTTGCCGCGGCCCATGGCGGACCTGTATAGCCAGGTGCGGGAATACTTTGTCTACCGGGAGGACCAGGGTCCCATCATCGGTGTGGCCGGGCTCCACGTCTTTTGGGAGGATCTGGGAGAAATCCGGTCCGTGGCGGTGTTGCCCGATTTTCAAAAAAAGGGGATCGGCTCCCGCCTGGTGGAGAAGTGTATCAAGGAAGCGGAGTCACTGGGTCTGAAAAAGGTCTTCGCACTCACCACCCGCCCCCAGTTTTTTGAACGCCTGGGCTTCCGCCAGGTTCCCAACGACGATCTGCCCCGGATTATCTGGAGCGAATGCAAGGACTGCCTGAAGTTCCCGGATAAATGCAATGAAATCCCGATGATTCTGGATTTGGGTTCATAGAGCATAGCAGGAATTTTTTTAACCCGGAGGCCGTCATCGGGAGAAGTGGAATGGACGCGAAACTGACTTTTAAATACGACCGGGGGTCGGACATACTTTATATCGACAAATCCCCCCCATACCCGGAGCAGGTTTCGAAGGAATTGGGTGATGATATTATCGCCCGTCTTAATCCTGAAACAGGCGAAGTGGAAAATTTGGAAGTCCTTTTTTTCTCCACCCGTCTGCTAAGAACCGACCTGATGGAATTGCCGGTAAAGGCAACCTTGCGTCTCATGGGCTGAATTACTACGGGAAAATGACTTGCTTTTCCCGAATATGATATAATTAAAAAGATAAATTAATAAGGACCTGATTCCCCGGTGAAGCCCAGCTTTATCGGGTTTTTCTCTGGAAGAGATATGATCGATCTGATTCTGAAAAAGATTTTTGGCAGCAAAAACGAACGGGAACTCAAAAGGCTGGCTCCCCTGGTGGACCGCATCACCTCCCTGGAGCCGGAACTGCGCCGCCTCGCCGACGCCGACTTGCAGCAATACACTGCCCGCTTCAAAGAACGCCTGGACAACGGCGAGAGCCTGGACGAGCTGCTCCCGGAGGCCTTTGCCGTGGCCCGGGAGGCCTCGACCCGGGTCCTGGGCATGCGCCCCTTTGACGTGCAGCTCATCGGCGGCATGGTCCTGCATCAGGGCAAGATTGCGGAAATGAAAACAGGTGAAGGTAAAACCCTGGTGGCGGTCATGCCGGCCTACCTCAACGCCCTGAGCGGCGAGGGGGTGCACATCGTCACGGTCAACGACTACCTGGCCCGCCGGGACGCCCGCTGGATGGGAGGCATCTACCAGTTCCTGGGCCTCACCGTGGGCACCATCGTCCATGGCCTGGACGACGACCAGCGCCGCCAGGCCTACGCCGCGGACATCACGTACGGCACCAACAACGAATTCGGCTTCGACTACCTCCGGGACAACATGAAATTCTCCCTGGAGGAATACGTGCAGCGGGGCTTCAACTACGCCATCGTCGACGAAGTGGACTCCATCCTCATCGACGAAGCCCGCACCCCCTTGATCATTTCCGGGCCTGCGGAGGAATCCACCCAGCTCTACTACATTCTCAACCGCGTGGCCAATCAACTGAAGGTGGAGCGGGATTTCACCGTCGATGAAAAGGCCCGCTCGGTGCTCATTACCGAGGACGGCGTGGCCCACGCCGAAAAGGCGCTGAGCGTGGACAACCTCTATGATCCCCGGAACATCGAGGTCCTCCACCACCTGCAAGCCGCCCTGAAGGCCCATAACCTGTTCAAACGGGACGTGGACTACATCGTCAAAGAGGGCCAGGTAATCATTGTGGACGAATTCACCGGCCGCCTCATGCCCAGACGGCGCTATTCCGACGGCCTGCATCAGGCCCTGGAAGCCAAAGAAGGGGTGAAGATCGAAAACGAAAACCAGACCCTGGCCACCATCACCTTCCAGAACTTTTTCCGCATGTATAAGAAGCTGGCGGGCATGACCGGCACCGCGGACACGGAAGCCGAGGAATTCAAAAAGATCTACAACCTGGAAGTGATGATCATTCCCACCCATAAGAAGATGATCCGGGATGATCACCCGGATGTCATCTATAAGACCAAGGACGAAAAATTCCAGGCGGTGCTGGAGGAGATCAAGGACTGTTACCAGAGGGGCCAGCCGGTGCTGGTGGGCACCACTTCCATTGAGAATTCCGAACACCTGAGCCGCTTCCTTAAACGGGAAGGCATCAAACATGAAGTCCTGAATGCCAAGCACCATGAGAAGGAGGCGGAAATCGTGGCCCAGGCCGGCCAATTGGGCACCATCACCATCGCCACCAACATGGCGGGCCGGGGCACGGATATCGTCCTGGGAGACGGCGTGGTGGAACGGGGCGGCCTCCATATCCTGAGCACCGAGCGCCATGAGAGCCGCCGCATCGACAACCAGCTCCGCGGCCGTTCCGGCCGCCAGGGCGACCCCGGCAGCTCCCGTTTCTATCTGTCCCTGGAAGACGATCTGCTGCGCATCTTCGGCTCCGACCGCATCAAGAACCTCATGGGCCGCCTGGGCATGGATGACGGCCAGCCCATCGAGCACCGCATGGTCTCCAATGCCATCGAGAAGGCGCAGAAGCGGGTGGAAGGCCACAACTTCGATATCCGCAAACACCTCCTGGAATACGACGACGTCATGAACAAGCAGCGGGAGGTAATTTACGCCCAGCGCCGCCAGATCCTCTCCGGCGAGGACCTTAAAGAGGACCTCCTGGAGATGGCCGGGGAACTGGTGGAGGACCTGGTGGCGGAATATACCGGTCACCGCACCCCGGAGGAATGGGACTTGCAGGGCCTGGAAGACGCGTTTCAGACCCAGTTCGGCTTCCGGGTCCCCCTCAAGGAAGATATGGACGGGGAGGTGCAGGAATTATTGACGGAGCGGGTCGAAAAGCGCCTGGCCACCCGGGAAGAGGAGATCGGTCCGGAAGTCTTTGAACACCTGCAGCAAATGATAATGCTCCAGGTGGTGGACAATCACTGGAAAGAACACCTCCTGGGCATGGACCACCTCCGGGACGGCATTAATCTCCGGGGCTACGCCCAGCAGGACCCCTTGCGGGAATATCAGCGGGAAGGCTACGAAGCCTTCATGGACCTGATCCACCGCATCAAGGCGGACAGCGTGGGCACCCTCTTTCACCTGCAGGTGCGGCCTAACCAGGAAGCACCGGTGGAAGAAGAAAGACGCCGGGCCCAACGCCTCTCATATAGCCACGGCGACGGCAGCGCGGCCGAACCCCAGCAGCGCCAGCAAAAAAAGGTGGGCCGCAACGACCCCTGCCCCTGCGGCAGCGGCAAGAAGTATAAGAAGTGTCATGGGAAATAAAGAAGATTAACCACCAAGACACAAAGAACACCAAGAGGCACAAAGTTATAATATTTGCCTTGGCAGCTCCGCTGCCAAGGCAAAATTTTTCTTTGTGACCCTTTGTGTCTTAGTGTCTTTGTGGTAATTTTTTTCTTATGCCGAAGATGGATTTTAAAAAAGACCTCAAGCCCCTGTACACCGCCTCGTCCGAAGAGGCTGTCCTGGTGACGGTGCCGCGCCTGCGGTTCCTGATGATCAACGGCGTCGGGGACCCCAACACCAACCCGGAATTTGCGGCCGGGGTGGAAGCCCTCTATACCGCGTCTTATACCCTCAAGTTCATGTTAAAGAAGACACAGATACTAGATTACGCGGTGCCGCCCCTGGAGGGCTTGTGGTGGATGCTCATGGCGGACTTCGCCCCGGAACGCCGGGACGACTGGTACTGGACCCTGATGATCCCGCAGCCGGAGCAGATCACCCGGGAGTTGTTGCAGGCCGCGGTGGCCGCAACCCAAAAGAAAAAGACCTTGCCGGCCCTGGAGAGACTGCGCCTGGAAAGTTATGATGAGGGTCTGGCCGTCCAGATCTTGCATGTTGGCTCATACGCCGACGAGGCCGCCACCATGGCGCGGCTGCACGGGTTCATCGAAGCCCAGGGCTACCATCTCTGCGGCAAGCATCATGAAATCTATCTGAGTGACCCCCGGCGCACCGCGCCGGAAAAACTAAAGACCATCCTCCGGCAGCCCATTTCTCTGGAAGCCACGAAGTGATAGGGCCGCCGGGCAACGCCGCAGTTGCGGCGGGGAAAAGATTCACCACAGAGACACAAAGGACACAGAGGGACACAGAGAAAATCTTTTGCCATGGCGGCCTTGCCGCCATGGCAAAAATATAACTCTGTGTTTCTCTGTGCTCTCTGTGACTCTGTGGTAAAGTTTTATCTTTAAAGGGGCCGATATGATCATTCCTGGATTTCGCTTTGCTGCGGCCATGGCCGGCATCAAGAAGCCCGGCGTTTGGGACCTGGCTTTAATGGCCGCGGACGCGCCAGTGGCGGCCGCAGGGGTCTATACCAGCAACCGGGTGAAGGCCGCGCCGGTGCTGATCTGCCGGCAGCGCCTGCGGTCAGGCCGGGCTCAGGCCATTTTGGTGAACGCGGGCAACGCCAATGCCTGCGCCGGGGAGGTGGGCCTGGCCGCGGCCCGGGAGACCACCGGGCTGGCCGCGGAATTGCTGGGGATTTCCGGGGGCCTGGTCCTGCCGGCCTCCACCGGGGTTATCGGCCAGGTGCTGCCGGTGGCGAAGATCAAGGCCGCACTCCCGGATTTGGTGGCCAATCTAAAGCCGGAGGGTTTGCCGGACGCGGCCCGGGCCATCATGACCACCGACACCCGGCCCAAAATGGCTCATTTTCAGGGAAAACTCCACGGGCAGGCTTACAATCTGGCGGGTATCGCCAAGGGCGCGGGCATGATCCACCCGGATATGGCCACGCTCCTGGTCTTCATCTTCACCGACGCCGCCGCCACCCCGGCGGTGCTGAAGACCCTGCTGCGCCAGTCCCTGCCGGTGAGTTTTAACCGCATCACCGTGGATGGGGACACCTCCACCAACGACACCGTGCTGTTCCTGGCCAGCGGCAAGGCGGGCAATCCTCGTATTGCCCATGAGGGGCCGGAAATGGCGGCCCTGGGCGCAGCCCTAAACCAGGTGATGGGCGATCTGGCCCGGCAGGTGGTGGCCGACGGCGAAGGGGCCCGGCACTTCTTCCGGGTGGAGGTTAAGGGTGCGGCCACGGCCGCGGCGGCCCGGAAAGCGGCCATGACCGTGGCCCTGTCCCCCCTGGTGAAGACGGCCATGGCCGGAGAAGACGTCAATTGGGGCCGCATCATGGCCGCGTTGGGGCGCTCCGGAGCCCGGTTCGACCCGGAACGGGTGGACATCGCCTACGGGGAGGCCCAGGTGGTGCAAAACGGCCTGGGGCTGGGGGCCGCGGCCGAAGCCCGGGCCCAGGAGGTGCTCAAGGCCGGCCCCTTCACCCTGGCCATCGACCTGCACCACGGCGATTTTGCCGACTACTACGAGACCTGCGACTACACCGAGGAATACATCCACATCAACGCCAGTTACCGGAGTTGACCTTCGGTTCTTCCCAGGAAAGAATTATAAAGTCACGGAAAAATTATGGAACTAAACAATACTGACAGCGGATTCTTCGACTTTCTGCTAAAAATAAATCAACCCTATATGAATAATTTCGAAAGATGGGTTTTCTATCCGGGAATGCTCTTTAATTCTCTTAATAAATGGTGGGGAGATAAAAAGCAAAGAAAGACGGCCCATGAAGGGATAGACCTTTGTTACTTCAAAGAAAAAAATGGTGAAATTAATAAACTGCCTAAGAATATAAAAATACCTGGCACTTTTTCTGGAAACATCGTAAAGATTGAAGAGGATTTCCTGGGAAAATCAATATTTCTTGGTCATAACATTTTTTCCCAGGACCAAAGGCAGCTATATACTGTTTATGGGCACACTAACCCCCTGGATTCCATCAAATCAATGCAAAAAATTGAAGCCGGGGAAGTAATTGCCACGATTTCGGAATTCCAGCGGGAGAGAATGGATATCCATCCGCATCTACATATCACTTTTGCCTGGGTTCCTGCCTCCGTCAATTTCGACTATCTTAACTGGCAGAATCTAGCCAATAATCCAGGAATAACGCTGCTTGACCCGTTGGCCATCTTATCTCCGGCACCCCAAAAAGCAGAATCTCATTGATTAGATTGATTTATTTCCTGACGGTTCTCCTGTCAATCCTACTTGTTCCCGTGGTTTCTTTTGCCAACCTTTTCCAGAAATATGCCAAAGTCATCTACATCGATCAGGAAGAGCAGGTGGGCGCGGCCTACGCCCACGGGAAAAAACTGCTGGAATTCCCCATCTTGACCGGCGATGACGAAACCCCCACCCCGCCGGGCACTTACCTCATCAAAAAGAAGGAGGCCCATTATTATTCCCGGAAATTCCAGGTGCCCATGCCTTACTCCCTCTTTTTCGATTTAAAGGGCATGCGGGCCATTCATGAAGGGGACCTGCCCGACCCCGGGGAAGAAGGAGATTGGGCCACCCACGGCTGTATCCACGTGGAAGAGCCCTACATGAAATGGTTGTTTAATTGGGCGGAACCGGGTCAAACCCTGGTGGTCATTCATGGACGGCGGGTTTGGGACGAGGAGAAGAAGCCCGCAGGCGCGGAGAGCGGGGCAGGAAAGGAAGGTGCAGCGCCGGAGCCTGACAGCAGCTATGGATATCAACCCATTCCAGGCTTCCCCTCCGAACCGAGGAATGACTACCACTAGCAGCGGCTCAGTGCAGGCCCATATGTTGGATGATCATATCCGCAACCACCCGATGGCCCCGGGGATTATAGTGTTGATTCAGAAAAAAGATATCGGTCCTTTCATTTAAATACTTGCCAGCATCCATGATAATCATCTTCTTGATAAAAGGCGGGTAGGGGCCGGACTCGATTTTCTGCCGCAAGGAATTTACAAACCTGCTCTCCCGGGGATCAAAGGAATTGGCTTTGAAGACCATGAGTTGCACCCCGGAAAAGTCAATGCCACAGTGGAGGAGCACGTCTAGAAAGGCTTCGACTTCATCTTTTTCGAGTTTATAGCGTTTCTCCTCGATCTGCTTATAATTTCCGATCTTAAAAAGATAATCAAAATTGCTACTTATAACTCTGGCCGCGCTCCATAGATATTTCCCCGGATAGTATTTTTTCTCATCCCGGTTCCGTTTAACATTTTCTTCATACATTTTCCGGCTCATGGTAATCAGCTTATTGCCACTTTCCAAGAAACTTAGATTTTCTTCATAGTCATTATTGCAATACTGGATTATCAGATATTTCAGGCGATCCCTCTTGACCTTCTTGAGCAACATCATTTCCCTGGCCGTACCATAGGAAGAACAGGAGCAATTAAGAACCTTCAGGCCCGTTTTGGCCTCGATGATCTTGGGAAAGGTTTCGTTCTGCTCCACCCCCCAGCCCATGGCGTAGGAATCCCCCACCACTACGACCTGGGGGGAGTTCAATGCGGCCTCCGTGTCTCTCACTCCCAAACTATTAATGGAGTATTTCGTAGAGAATTCAAAGTCTGAGAAGGTACATGTGCCGGGCTTTAAAGTATATCCCAAGTGAGGATCAAATCTGGCGCATTCAGGCAGATATTGAATACTATTCATATCGTAATAGAAATATATTCTACGGGATATTTTCGTGAGGATATCGGGAAGAACTTTATGTACTGCCGGGAATTCCAGGGTAATAAAGAAAAATAACTCCACCAGGCCTAACAAAATGATAATCATGAAAATATTGATTAGAATCACTTTACCGAGTTTGCGCATGTAACTCATCCTGAATAATTCCGTCTCCCCGGGGCATGTTGAGCGGCTGGGGCCCACAGAACCCGCGGCGTAAGGAACTCTCTTGGTCCTGCGCCATTGCCCGAAGTCGGGAGAGTTGGCAATACTGAGAGGGAGACGGGCTTTCTCCCAAAATTAAACCAGGAAGGACGCCCGTCCCCCCTGGAACGTATATATAACTCTAGGCAGTAAGGGCAGCCAAGGAAAAACTGCAGATCCGAACTTGCGCCTCCAGCATTAAATCCTTAACATCTGGACAATTGCAAAAATAATTGCGTAAGCCTGGTTTTCCCTGCCAGAAAGGAGAAGGCATGTCATATAAATCTGCCGCCATTCAATTGAAGGAGGCTTTGCACCTGCGCACCGAGCCCCTGGGAATCGCTTTTCTGAAGGACCCGGCCAGCCTGCCCCAAACCCGCCGGCCCTCCCAGGTTTTTGGGAAAAAGGTGACCATTTGCCAGGGAGTCACCATGGCCCGGGTTTATGGCTGGTCCGTGGGCCTGACCCGGGAAGATCTGATCTGCGTCCCCGGCATGCTGACCTTTGGCTTTACTCCCGCCGCGGACCCGATTCTGGAATTGGCCCAACTCTTCTGCGAGGTGGGATACAGCCGGGACCTGGGCCCGGCCTTAAAAGAATTGGAGGCCTTGCCCCGGTTTGCGCCGGAGGAGATAGCCGCCATCTATCTCGCCCCGCTGGAGCGCCTGGCCCTGGCCCCGGACGTGGTGGGCGTTTGGGGCAACCCCGCCCAGATGATGCGCCTCATTCAGGCGGCCGATTACAGTCTGGGTGAGAAGGTACGCGGCGATTTCAGCGGCAAGGTGGAATGCTCTTCTTATCTCATCGGCCCTCATAGAACCGGCCGGGTGACGGTGTCTATTCCCGGCATGGGAGACCGCATTTTCTCCATGACCCAGGACGATGAAATGGTGATCAGCTTTCCTGTCGGCCTTCTGGAGAGCCTGCTTACCGGGCTGAAAGAAGCGGCCCGGAAGATCGGCGCCCGCTATCCCATCACGGTGTATCAGAATTTTTCCCCAGACTTTCCTCCGGCTTATAAAGAGCGGGCTAAAAAGTGGGGCATAATTTGAGGGAGCAGGCGCCAAGGGCCAGGGATCAGGGATAAAGGCATGGTTTATGACCTTGAATTTTGAACCTTGAACTTTGAACTATTAACTCAGGAAGTAAGGTCATGTCTGCCCAATCTGCTATTTCATTCAGGCCCATTGCCTTGCGGGTTTTGGAGGAGCGTTACCTGCGGCGGGATCCCCAGGGGCGGGTAGTGGAAACCCCGGAGGAGCTGTGCCGCCGCGTGGCCCGGGGGGTCGCGGCCGCAGAGGCCCGCTATGGCGGGAACCCGGCCGTGAGCCGGCAGACCGAAGCTTTCCATGAAGCCCTGGCCTCCTTAAAATTTCTCCCCAATACCCCCACCCTGATGAATGCGGGCGTCCCGGAGGGGCAGCTGGCCGCGTGCTTCGTGATCCCGGTGGCCGACGACATGCGCAGCATCCTGGAAGGAGTGCGGGACATGGCCCTCATCCATCAGACGGGGGGCGGCACCGGCTTCAGCTTCACCCATCTGCGGCCCAAAGGCGACCAGGTGCGCTCCACCGGCCGGGTGGCCTCCGGCCCCCTCGGCTTTATGCGCATCTTCGACGTCACCACGGAGGTGGTCAAACAGGGGGGACGCCGCCGGGGCGCCAATATGGGCATCCTCAATGTGGACCATCCCGATATCCTGGAGTTCATCACCGCCAAGGCCACTCCGGGCCTGCTCACCAATTTTAATCTCTCAGTGGCGGTCCCCGATGCCTTCATGGAGAAGGTGGAGCAGGACGACACCTATCCCCTGATCAACCCCCGTACCGGCCA
>JAKAKP010000018.1 GCA_021813445.1 Deltaproteobacteria bacterium | reverse complement strand
CATTGCCGCCTGGGAGAATGACCGGAACAACCGACAATCAAAAATAAATTGGCGTTTCTCTACCGCCGATGCCAGGATAAAGCTTAAGCACCTTTATCCGAAACTATAATTGTTACATGGTACTAGTAGTTTTGGTGATCTTGGGAACCCTGGCCAGCATCCCCTTGTTAGTTATGATGGTGTCCATCTTGACACGCTGGGGATTCGCAGCAGCCCTGGGATTCGCCATCGTCACCGACTTGTTGGCCGCATTGATCATGGGGATTATCAACAGGAAGGCAGCCGTGGAAATTCTTATCATCTCTCTGTTTGTCATTTCCGGCAGCCGCCTGGCAAGCTGGATAAGCGCCAGGCTATAAGAGATCATACCTTGCCCTGGAGCCACGCCCCGGGTTGGGTGAAAGAATGAAGGTTTTACTTATAGGAGAATTACCCACACCATGGGTTGCTGTTAAGTTCCTCAAATCCCGGAGCCGGCGGCCCTATGGTGGAGAGAATCTCCGCCGTCTCTTCCGTCCACCAGGGAGTGGAGGCGGTGCCGTCATCGGAAATTTCGATCTCAAGCCCGCTGTCTGGCATTGCCCCTCACCTCCGCCCGGAAATACTCCGGTTTGTTCTTGCGGTCCATCGCCACCCCCAGGGCCTGTTCAAAGACCGCCATGGCCTCATCGCAGCTTTTCCCTTGGAACCCCTTGCCTTCCATCTTGATCTGGCCGTCTTCCAGAAACTCCAGGATGATTTCTTCGCTCATGGCCTTACCTCCGCATCACCAGCCGCACCCGGCCGTCGTCCAGTTTCTGTTCACTGACCCGGTAACCGCGCTTCTTGGCCTCGGCCCGGGCTTTCTCCACGCCATAAGCCTGCTTCAATTTCCCCAGCCAGGCATCGCCGTAGCCGTTTTGCCGCTGGTCGAACTCAGAAACCCAGGCCCGGTAAGTGCCATTCGACTGCCGCTGAAATCCGATGTCGTTGGCCGCCAGGCCGACGTGCTGCCGCCGGATGATGATGTGGGCTTGCTGTTCTCGCCGGTCACCCTGGTAGCCGTAAAGGGACCTGGCTTCCTGGTAAATCTCCAGCTTGCCTTGAAACCCTAAACGTTCAAGGGCAGCTGCCAGGGCCGCTCTGTCCTTAAACTCGATCTGAACTTCGCTGTAATGGCTCATCGCCGCCTCCTAATTACAGTGGGCGCCGTCTTGTTTAAAGGCTCCCAGCATCTTGATTTCCGTCATAAACCCCACGTCAAGGATCTGAGAGAGGCACTCCCCCAAGTCTCCCTCGAAAAGGGCATCGGCCCGCTTCAAGAGGATCTTCCACCTCCACTCCGGCATGGTGATTTCTACCGTGACGGTGGCGGGCTTGCAGGTTTCCTCATTGATCTCAACCATCATCATATCTGCACCCTCCTTTCACTTTTCACTTCCAGCACCGCCGGCCGGCTGGCCGGGATGGTCCGGGCCCGGGCCCATTCCCGCAAAGTGTCTATCTGGGCTTTTTGGGATTTACTTATGGGAATCACGAACCGGGACGCGGCATCCAAGTCGCCGCCGTTGTAAGCCGCTTCGATGGCCACCTGCCGGATTTCCGCTCCGGAGTAGCCGCCGAGGTCTGGGCAGGGGAAAGCCAGATCGACTTCAAATTGCCGCCGGTAAATATTCAGGATTTCCCTTTGTTCCTCTGGGCCGGGATTATCAACAAACCATATACTGTCCCACCGCCCCATCCGGGTGTATTCCGGGGGGAGCTTGCTGTAATCGTTGCAGGTAGCGATCACGAAGACCTGGGAACTGTGGTCGTTTAGCCAGGCAAGGAAGGTCCCGCCCACCCGCTGGGTGGTGCCGCCGTCGTTGGCAGAACCGCTCACCCCGGCCAGCCCCTTTTCGATTTCGTCGATGAAGAGCACACAGGGCGCCATGGCGTCCACCACCTTCAAAGCCTCCCGCATCTTGGCCTCGCTTTCGCCCACCAGTGATCCAAACACCCGGCCCATGTCCAGGGACAAGACCGGCCAGCCCACCTCGTTTCCCAGGGCCTTGGCGAAGTGGCTTTTCCCGGTCCCGGGGACTCCCAGGAGCAGGATGCCCCGGAAGGGGAGCCCCGAGCGCCGGTTCTGAAACCGGTTCAGCGTCCATTCCTTCAGGTTCTCCAGGCCGCCCAGGGTGGCAAAGGTCTCGGTGAACTGGGAGAATTGCAAAGCCGCCGCTTTCTCCACCATTTGAGCCTTCAGGGTGCATATGGAATGGGGATCGAACTGCTTTTCCCGCACCAGGGCCAGGGCCAGGGCGTTCTCGGCCTCCTCCCAGGTAAGCCCCTGGGCCGCGTCCAACACTGCCGCCTCATCCTCCGGCTCAATGCCGGTGCTTTCCACCAGGCCGGCCAGGATGGTTTTCAGCTCTTCCCTGGTAGGCAGGGGGAAGTCTAACACCACCACTTCCCGTTCAAGCTCCAGGGGGAGTTTGCCCTCCGGAGAGACGATGACCAGGGTGATGCCCTTGGTTTTGTAGACCGACAGGTTGTTCTGGATGGCCTGGATAACCGGCGGCTCGTTGAGCCAAAAGTGATAGTTGCGCAGGAACCACACAGCTTTTTCGGCTCCTTTTGCCGCCATATTAGGCAGGTCAAAGGGGTCGCACTCCTGCCACTCGGCCCCGTTACCCAGTTCCCGGAAGCCCCTGACCACGTCCCACTGATGAGGGGTCCGGCCGTTGGCCTGCTGGGTAGCGGAGCCGATGAACCTCTCCGGCTCATGCGTCCGGACCAGCAGGACCGGATAACCGGCTTTCAAGTAATCGGTAATCATCGCTTGCCTCCTCTATTCCAGGGCCAGAAGTTTTTCCAGCCGCTGAAAGACTTCCTCAGATTCAATCCAGATGGTGAAGCCGTTACCTGCCGCATCGGAGCCGGTAAGATAGCCGACTCCTCCCCGGCCATCCCGATCATCGCAGCCACAGGAGCATGGACGGCGCACCTGCAGGAGCCGGTCCTTTTCGCCTTGCCAGACAATCTCTTTCGCCTTCATCGCCTTGCCTCCAGAAAAAAGGTTGTTTACTTATGGGGAGTCTCGGCAAAAAAAGGGCCGGGGACCCGAAGGCCCCCGGGGGGTTACGCACCGGATTTGTTGATCAGAACCAACCGGCAGTTGCCGCCCCGATGCAGGGCGCAATCGCCGCAGGATGGGTGCTCACCGGCCGCAATGCTCCTGCCCGTGAAGCTGTCCTTGGAAATCGAAAACTTGACGCCGCACTGGGGACACCGGAACCGGTAAACGGGAATGTGGATTGTCAGATTTTCCCGCGCCTTAGCGAGAGTGCCGGGGTTTTCCCTTGCAAACTTCTCGGTGAGTTCGGTATCATGCTGGTACATGGTCAATCCCTCCCTCTGGTGGTTTTGGCCGGGGCCATTCTGGGGTGCCGCCCCCAGGTGGCCCGTTTTGTTTTACTCCTTCCCCAGATCATGCAGCCAACCTGGGTGCGTCAAGGGGGGTTAATCCCTTCTTGGCGATTCTCTTTACGACCCTTGCCGTTGCCGCCGTTGACTTGCGCCAGGTGTCGGGACTGCCGCCCGACCCTGACGCCCAGCCCACCTCGTAGCGCTCAGCTTGCCAGTCAGCCAGCCATGCTGCTCCAGCGTTCTCCCGGTAGACTTCCTCATAACCCGGCGTCTCTTCCGGGCCTATCCTGGCGCCCCGCAGCCGGCGCTGGCGCTCAATGAACCCTTTCATGCCATTCAACGCCACGTAATATTGGAACTTGCGCTCCTTAAACCGTGGGTGCCCGGCCATTTCCAGCAACATCACCACGCCTTCCTGGACCACGTCCCTGGCTTCAATGTACCAGGGGAGCTTGCCCTTCAGTTTCCGCTGATAAACATACCAGGCCATCCGGTAGCCGCCTTCAGGGTCAAGGGGGCCGGGGCAAATGGACCGCTTCAAGTAATCCACAATGTGATAGCCCCGCTTCAGCGACGCCCTGGCGGTCAAGTAACTGCAATCGAACCGGGCCATGATTGCCTTGACATCCATGCCCTCGGGAATCGGAATAATTTCACGCTCCCTGCCCTCACCCTTGTTGCCGTAGGCTCCAACCAGTTTTTTCATCGCCGTGCCTCCCAAAAAAAGGTTTTTAACCTTGGGGAGAAAGGACGGCAAAAAAGGGGCAGGGGCTCGGTTTCCCAAGCCCCTGTGGGATTTACATTTGCGCCCAGACTTCGGGCGGGTAGTTGGCCTTCAGGTCGTTCAGGTCCTCGATCAGTTGGTTAAGCTCGATGGCCGCTTGAAGGGCTTTCCTGAGGGCCAGCCGGGGATTGTGAACCATGAAGGCGTCGCCCGATTCCCGGACAGCCTCTTGAACCTCTTGGTAGTAGTCTTTGCTTAACGTCATGGGAGCACCTCTACCACACGGACCCCGCGGGTCCGGGCAACCTCGAAAGCCTGTCGCTTGGCTTCGCTGTAATGGGCGGTGAAGAAGTACGTTTCGCCGCCTACTTGAAAACCCCAACGCCCCCAACCTCTGGGCTGATTACCGTGGCTGGCCTGAAATAGCGTGGTGTCCGCTCTCATTCCTCGTCCTCCTGTATCCCGGCCAGATCCGCCAGGTGGGTTATCATTTCGCCCAGTTCGTCATGGGCTCGCCTGAATTGGGCAACCCATCCGCGGGCAGACTCAATTTCAACGCTATTAAGGATTAAAAAGACCCGGTCGTCGATCAGGTCCATGGCCTTCCGGATCATTTCCAGGTGCTCCCGATTTTCCTTTTTATTTTCTGCTTCCGTCATCGTCCCGCCCTCCAAAGATTTGATTTTGAGCAAAGGCGCTCAATGAGGGGCACAAACCGCGTTGCTTGCGCCCCCGATCAGAGCCTTCCTCTCGGGCATTCAGGGCGCCCTGCCCAGGGTTCGTTATCGGCCCACCCAAAAACCATCCAGTTTATCGGTTTCACGCCTTCCTACCGGCCCGCTAATTCCGTGCGCTTTCGCTCGCTCGCCTTGCCCCGCCTTCCTTCCAGGCTCCCATCCACCACCACTACCTGGCCGGCTTTCGCCTCAGCTTGGTTTCGGCTAACTATCGGTTTCGCCCACCTTCCGGTCATCCATGCGCTCGGTTTTTAATGAGGTCCGACCCTCAAGGAGTTCGTTAAGGTCAACTCAAAAACCCTTCAGCTTTCCTGTTTTCTTCAGAGGTGCTGACTTCCTGACGGTTTCGGTGCCGTCGCCTACCCGCCTTTGCCAGTTTGACCTGGGAGCCGGGGGAGCCTCGCCGCCGCCAAGGGCTGGTTGCGCTCATTTGCAATTTCGCTTCTCCCGTGGGGAAGCCAGAGTTGCTATCCTCTCTCTGATTGCCCGGGCGCTGCCTTCTGCTTTGTGGGGAGATTTTTTATGGACCGGCGACTCCCCCTGGTCCGTTGCCTTGGGCGGCTGGTTTTGGCTTTTTGCCGTGGCTTTAGTCGATAGGGTTGGCTCCTTTTTTTAAGGGATGGTTTGATTGTCAGTAATAGTAGATGCACTCAGTATGCCTAAGTGCTCAATATAACACGCTATTTAGTATTTTTTCGACAGCGATAGCGTGGTAATATTGATAAGTTACACACATCGTTATTATTTTGTTATTTCCCTTCTTTGCGTAACTACTCGACAATACAATAAATTATACCCGCCACAACTACCTGATAACGCTATTACTTTTCGCAGCTTTTTTTGTAATGCGTAGTTAAAGTTACACGGTACAATTTGCTTGACCTCAAATAGCGTCAAAATACAATTATTTATACCAAGCAACAATCGAACAAACTATTACTGTTACTTATAAAAAAGACAAAACTATACCGCCATCCCAACGTTATTGGGATTTTAAATGTCATTATTTATGGGGATTCAGTAGCGCTGCTTTATTATTTAAACAACATGAACCGCCAGGTCGAATTCTTTATAAATCAACCCTTCCTGGCTGGGCTGGAAACACAGCATCTCGCAGAGCCAGGTGTCTCGGGAGACCTGGCGCTTTTTGGAGATAGCGTCCTCGATGCCGTAAAAACCGTCGGCGTGCCGGGCCTTGCCCTGACAATCTTCCCAAAGTTCGCAGTCATCGCAAACCCGCCACTCCGGGCACTTCTCGATGATGTCGAAGATGCACCACTTATAGACCTTGTAGCCGCTTGCGGCGGCCTCGTTGATGACCTGGTTCATCAAGCCGTAAGCCTTGTGCATGGTGGAGTAAATCTGGACGCTGGCCTTGATGCCCCGCTTGGTTTGGGGGGCCAGCAGGGCGGCCTCGTAAATCTTCGGGTCCATTTCATCCACTTCATCCAGCTTGATTTTCTGAGGGTGGGCGCCGCGCACGCTCTTGGATGAGGCCGTCAGGATCTGGATGTTGCTCAGATTGTTTAAGACCGTTCGCTGAGCCAGCATCTCGCCGCGCAGCAAATGCTGGAAGTCCTCGGTCACCAGGCCCCAGCCGTCCCCTTCCCCGGTCAGGTGCTCATACATGCGCTTGCTTTGCTCCTGGGAGCCGCCTAAAATTTTCGAAGCGCACCCGGACTTGAAGGTGGTATCAAGCCAGGTGGACAAAGCCCCCAGAAGGGTCTTGCCGCCGCCGCGGTTGGCCCAGCATACCGAGTCCTGCACCGTCTCGAAGAAGCTGTCCGCGATGTATGCGGCTGGCGGGGTGTGCTCCGGGCAGACTTGGGCTCGGGGGATGCGGAGTTTCCAATAGACCTCGATAAAATCCAGCAACTCGTCGGCATCATCAAACCCATGTCTGATGTGGTACTCCAGCATCTCGCGCTTGAGGATCGCCGGGTCAAAAACAATCGTTGCCATGCTCATGGGGGCCCGCCGCTAAGCAACCAGTATGCCAAGTTGCACAAAAGAGACAAAAAGTGGTCCTGGCTATACGCGCCACCTATGGGTAAAATACGGGCGTTTCGGAAGGCAAGGTAATTAATAGGGTTGGTTCGTGTTCGTGGAATTACGAGGCTATACGCAACCCGGCAAACGTAGAAATGGTATGGGGTTACCCATTTTTCCGGTTTGTGGGGAGAATTGGTGGGGAAAGTGGGGGCTATGGCCCTCAAAGTTGGGATTTGCCATCCTATATGGAGGGCAAGTGGGTAACCGACATTATTGTATAAAACTGGTGACATTTATGTGGGATTGCTAAAAATCATGCTCAGTCATTTTTTTCGCTTAGCTCGTTGATGGTTTTTAGGTAATCACGAGTAGCGGCCCTGGCTTCTGCCTTCTCCATGGGAATATTGGTTATATTCAACTCCTCCGGGACCTTGGTCATCAGCCCGGCTTCCTGCAAGAGCCGCTTGATCTCTTTGCGGGCGTCCCGGGCCGCGTTCAAATAAGCCACCGCCACGTTGCTGTTCGGGTTGGCCTTGGCGAATTTCTCCAGGGCCATACGCTCGTTTTCCTCAAAAGCGGCCAGGGTTTCGCCGATCCGGGCCTTGGTGTCGCCGGCGTCCGCCAGCAGTGACCAGAGCTTACGGGCCCGGGCGAGCAGGGTATGAACGTAGCGCTCTTTGCAACCCAGATATAGGGCGATTTTGGGAATGGTCATGTTTTGCCGGCGCAGCGACATCGCCAGCATGGCCTTCTCGTTCACTTCGTGATCCGTGGCCATTTCCTATCCCCTTACCCCTAACCTTGTTCGCTTGAGAACAGGATCAGGCCCCCAGCCACCCCACAAAGAAGTAGCGGAGCGCATCCAGCGCATGGTGGGGGCCCGTCCCCGGCACGTGCTCCCTGTACCCCTGCATCTCCTGAAACAGCCGTTTCGGGCATTGCCGGGAGAAGCTGAGCCCGGAGGCCCCCTTGGTCATAAGCGCCGCCTTGAGCCATTGTTTGACCAACTCCTGGCCATTCTCCACCCGTCCCGGAGCTCCCTGGATTTCAACCCCGAACACCTGGGAATAGGCCCGCAAGGCCTCCGGTTTGGACGAGTCGCCCCAGCCGCCGGTGAGCTGGCCGTAACCCCGGGCCTGGTGGATCTTCAAGGCGATCCTGGCGTTCTCCTCATTGGTTCGCATTTCCTGGTAGTGGCCATTGAGCACGATCACCCGGTCACCGTTTCCCGACGGCTGCACCCAGCCGGTGAAGTTGTTCCACCAGCCGAAGTCAAGGGCCAGGAAGAGGGGCCAGGAGGGGTTGTAATGAGGGTCGGGGGTCATTATTCTGGTCCTGGCCGATCATTCAAAAACTGCTGAAAGGTCGTCCCGTAACGCTTGAACCCCAGCCTTATTGTCCCCAGCCTTCGTTTTATAGCCCTGTCCGTAACCGTGGCGCAGAGGTCACAGGTTAACTCACCGGAGTCTTGTCTGGTTGCCGGCCTTCCACATTTGCAGATATGGGAATAGTTTCTGAGTCGGCTCATTTCTTCACCTCGCCCGCCTTGATCCCAAACTCAGCCATAAGCGTTCCGGCCGCCTCTTTCTTCAGGACGTTGTCGGCCAGGTGGTTCATCGTGCCGTCCGGCAAGATGAGGCCGTTACCCTTCAAGATCTGCCAGCCATTAATAACCTGGAGAGCCTCAACCTGGGCCAGTTCCGCCCACCCCTGGAAATCTATCTCGGTTTGCTGCCAGAGATCTTCCAGGTCAACCTCCTGCCCCAGGGGCGGAGGATCGGGGAGTTGGCGCTTCACCTGGGGCCAGGCCGCAGCCAGGCGCATGAGAACCGGGTCCCGAACCATGAGGGCCACGCCCTGATAGTTCTCCGCGGCCCGGTGGACCAGAAGGGCCTCTTGCCAGGTCATTGCGTCACAACCTTGACCTGACATTTCTTCACCCCGAACCCCCGGCACTGCTTCAGAGTGGGGTAATAAATGTCCACGCGGTAGCCCTCCCATTGCGGCGGCATAAGGTCAGAGAAGATGAACCGGCCCACGCCGGCCACTTCGATGATGATCCCAAAACGGTAATCGTACTTCCCGGGGCCCCGGTAGAGGCCCAGGTCCTTCGCCAGCTTCCGGGAGAGGGCGAGACAGCCGCCCTGTCGATGCACCGCGGCGGTAGTCGGCCCCGATGTTGTGTGTCCCTTCAGGCAGTAGGCGGTGATGGTGGCCAGCGCTTCCTGCCGGGGTTGGCAATTGCCGGAAACTGGGTAGATGGTCCATAGTAAACTCAGCCCGACGGCCGATGCCTTGAAGAATCGCCTCACTCAGGCCGTCTGATCGTGGCCAACCCCCTGAAGTTGTTCGTGCTCATGGTCAATTACCTCCATTTTCATCATCTGCTCCAGGCCGACCCGGGCCAACTCCAGGAGTTTCAGGAAAGCTGCGGCGCTGTTCTTGATCACGCACTTCTTCTTGATCTTGACCACCAGGTCAAAAAAAGCGTCGTAGGTGTTCAGGTTGGCCAGGTACACCACGTCGGCCGAGAAGGCTACCGCCGTTTCCTTGAGCAGCTCATCCAGGCTTTCAATCTCCTCGGGGAGAAACACGAAGTTCGCCATCTTATATTTGAGCCGCTGCTCGGAGATGGCCGAGAACTGGATGCCTTGCAGGGCCTTCACGGTGTCGGAGTCCAGCCCGGCGTACACCTTGGCCTGTACGTCGGTGATGGCCTCCCACAGCTCTTTCAAGATCACCAAGTCGTCCTGGCCGGCGATGGCGTTGTGGGAGAGCTGGATAGCCAGGCGCTCATCGGCGTCTTTCTCGTCGCCCACCACCATCACCAGGACCTGCTCCACCCCGGCCTGCCGGGCCGCCATGACCCGGTGGTTGCCGGATAGGACCCGGAGCTTGCCGTCTTTCTCCCGGTAGCAGAGGGGCAGGGAAGAGAGGTTGCCGTCCTGCTTGACGTTCTCCACCAGGGCTTGGAACTGCTCCGCCTTCATGTAGCGGGCGTTCTTCTCCAGGAGCTTAAGGTCGCCTGGGGCCGCCAACTCCAAGCGGTAAGGAAAGAGTCCGCCCAACCGCTCGTTCAGCAGGTTCAGGACTTCTCGAATTTCTTCAGCCATAGGGGGACGACCTCGCTTAAATCCAGGATGCCCAACTCCGTCTCATAGACCAGTTTGCCGGGATCCCGCCGGGCCAGTTGGTAGAGGCCCCGGTACTTCATGGACACCGGTTTGTCGGTGAACACCATGGTCCGGCATTTGGGGATCTCCAGGAGAAATTTCTCTTCCAGGAGTCGCCGCACCTCCCGGGTCTGGGTCACCAGGAGCAGGAGTTTGGCCAGGCGCCGGTATCTCGTGGAGTTGACCACGAAGTCGGCTAACAGATACACGTCCCCGCCCCCCTGCATCCGGGAGTAGATCAGGAAGCCGAAGACCTTGCCGTCCACCGCCGCCACCAGGGGGACCTCGCCGTCCGCCGGGATGCCCACCCCTTTGGACAGATACACGTCCTGGTAATAGTTCACGATCCGGTTGTGTGTCCAGCGAAGGCTGGCATGTTCAGCAAGAGGTAGTCTTGCCGGGGTAAGAGCCAGAGACCTTGTAGCTTAGATGGCAGGTAGGAGGGAAACCGAGTATCTGAAGCCCATCGATAA
>JAKAKP010000022.1 GCA_021813445.1 Deltaproteobacteria bacterium | reverse complement strand
AATAAAACAGACCCCTCCCATTAAAATTCATCTCATGGAAATACCAGGTTTTTCCCCTCTCCCCCCTTGGGGGGAGAGGCAGGGTGAGGGGGGGTAGGGAGGCCGAAGACGCCACCCCTCACCCCATCCTTCTCCCCTCGAAGGGGAGAGGGGGTTTTTGCTACCAGCGGCTTCATCCTGCACCGGCTCTGGATATTAGCCGTGGTTGTATTTTTTCATGCTACCGGCTTCGCCTCTTCTGCAAAATCGCTGCCGGACACTACTGCCCTACCCCCCCTTTTTCAAAGGGAGGGATTTATCAGAGCCCGAATCCGGCCCAAATCCAGGTGCCGGCGCATCAGCTCCGCCAGCCGGTCCAACTGGGCCTCCTGAAAGTCCCGGAAAGACAGGCCCGCCGCAGCCTCCCCTGCCTGGCTCCGATCCCGCTTGATCTCCGCCAAAAAGCTCCGCCGCAACTCGTCATTATCAAACAACCCATGGAGGTAAGTCCCCCAGACCCGGCGGTCGGGGCTAACCCAGCCGTCGGCCACGGAGACGGGCTCGCCGTTGCGGCTGATGATCTCCAGGGCCGCCCGGCCCTCGCCCTGGGAGCGGGTCTCTCCCATGTGGATTTCGTAGGCCTCGATGCACAGCCCCTTGCCGCCAGCTAATCGCGCCTGCACCTGGGTGGTGGTCTTGGCCCCGGCCATGATGGTGACCACCGGCAGCAATCCCAGGCCCGGCTCCGTCCGGGGCGGCCCTTCCACCCCCAGGGGGTCTTGTATTTCCAGCCCCAAAATCTGGTACCCCCCGCAGATGCCCACCAGGTGGCCGCCGCCGCGGCCATAGTCCTGAATCTGCTGAAAGAGCCCGGTCTCCTTCAGATAGAGCAGGTCGCTGATGGTGTTCTTGGTCCCGGGCAGGATCAGCAGGTCCACCCCGTCCAGCCCCTGGCGGTGGTCCAGGTACCGCAGGGACACGCCCGGTTCCTGCTCCAGGGGGTCGAAATCGGTGTAATTGGAGATATGGGGCAGGCGCACCACGCCGAGGCGCAGGCACCCGGGATCGGACCAGGACCCGCCGCAAGCTTTGCGCCCCAGGGCCACGCTGTCTTCCTCCGGGATCACCAGATCCGGGGCATAGGGTAAGACCCCCAGAACCGGCCGCCCGGTGCGCCGCTCAATGATTTTCTCTCCCTCTTTGAACAATTCCGGGTCCCCCCGGAACTTGTTGATGATGAATCCGGCCAGCAAGACGCGCTCCCCCGGCGTCAGGAGATGGAAGGAGCCGATGGTGGCCGCGAAGACCCCGCCCCGGTCGATGTCGGCCACCAGGAGCACCGCGGCCCCGGCCTTTTTGGCCATATGGAAGTTAACCAGGTCGTTTTTCTTCAGGTTCAACTCCACCGCGCTGCCGGCCCCCTCCAGGACGATGAGTTCGTAGGCAGCGCTCAGGCGGCGGTAGCTCTCCATCACCTTCTTCACCAGCCGCGGTTTGTGCCGGTAATAGTCCTGAGCCGAATAATTGCCGTAGACCTGGCCGTGGACGATCACCTGGGAGCCCACCTCGCTGCTGGGCTTGAGCAGGATGGGGTTCATGTCTACGTGGGGAGCCAGCCCCGCGGCCTGGGCCTGCACCACCTGGGCCCGGCCCATCTCCCCGCCCTCCGGGGTGATGAAGCTGTTCAAGGCCATGTTCTGGGCCTTGAAGGGCGCCACCCGGATGCCCTCCTGGCGGAAGATGCGGCACAGGCCCGCGGCCATGATGCTTTTGCCCACGTCCGAGCCCGAACCCAAAATCATTAAAGGACGATATTTCATATGCTCATAGTAGGGCGGGCGTCCTCGCCCGCCGGCTTGATTCTCGTTCCCAAGTTGTACTTGGGAACGCCTGGACTTGCCAAGCTTAGCTTGGCAGGCATCATCACTACCAAACGCATTTTGGGATGGGAAAAAATATCTTCCGTAGGAGCGGGCGTCCCCGCCCGCCCCAGATTCGCACAGGCTGAAAAGCCTGTGCTACCTCTCATGTGGCCGGCCTTCTCCCTCGCTCTTTGTATCCACCACTTGATATTTAGCTAGGTAGCCACGGGGAGTGATCATATAAGGCCCATAGGCAAAGGTCTGGGAGTTGCCGATAACGACCACGGTCTGCATGTCCACCGGGTGCTGGAGCATCTCCCCCAAAGTGGTGACCGTCACTTCCTGGCCCTCCCGCATGGCCTTAGACACGATGCCCACCGGCGTGGCCGGGTCTTTGACCTGAAGCAGCAGTTCCCGGACCGCGGCCAGTTGCCAATCCCGCTTTTTGCTCTTGGGATTGTAGAGGACAATCACCAGGTCCCCCTGGGCGGCCAGTTCCACCCGTTTTTGGATGGTCTCCCAGGGGGTGAGCAGGTCGCTCAGGGAGATGGCGGCAAAATCGTGCATCAGCGGTGCACCCAGGAGGGCCGCGGCCGCGGCCAGGGCCGGCACCCCGGGGATCACTTCCAGATGCAAATCCACCTCCCCCGCCCCCTCAGGCGGGCCTATCTGCAATTCCCGGGCCGCGCAGATCTCCAGGACCAGGCCGGCCATGCCGTATATGCCCGCGTCGCCGCTGGAGACCAGGGCGACCCGCGCCCCCGCCCGCGCCCTGTCAATGGCCGCCTGGCAGCGCTTGACCTCCCCTTTCATGCCCGTGGCCACCACTTCCTGGTGGCTTAAAAAGGGCACGATCAGCTCCAGGTAAGTGCGGTAGCCCACCACCACCTGGGCCGCGTCCAGGGCCGCTTTGGCCTGGGGGATGAGATACTCCGGAAACCCTGGCCCCAGGCTGACTATGCTCAGGCGACCCGGGCCACCGCCAGGGTGGCGTTTACTCCCTTCACCTTGGCCAGGACCAGTTCCCCGCCCGCCGCCCTCAGGGCCGCGGCCTCGCTGACGCTGGCCACCCCCACATGCCGGGCCGCCTGCCGTGAGGGATGGGGCACGGTGATCTGCTGCAATTCGTCTTTGGTAAACCATATAAATTCCACTCCCAGGCCGGCGGCCGCCTGCCGCAGGCCCGGTTCCTCCTTTTTCGCCTCGATGGTGGCCAGGGCCTTCAAGGACGCGAGGGCGAGCCCCGCCTGCCTGAAGGTCTCCCGGATAAATTCCAGGATTTCCCGGGCCGGAGTCCCCTTATGGCAGCCCATCCCGGCCACCAGGTTCTTGGGCCGGAGCACCAGCCACTCCGGGGGCCAGGCCCGCTCCCGGAACCCCACGTACACGCTGGGCTCTTCTGTGGTTAAAGCCCTGTCCAGGTCATTGGCCCTGACCCAAAGGTCAGGGTTTTCCTTGATCAAATCCGCCAGGTAACCATCCGGGTCCACCACGCGAATCTTCTCGCCGGATAAAAGCGCCATGTGCACCGGCCGCACCGCGGCCAGGTTCTCGATCAACAATCCCCGGGCCGCGGCCAGGGAGTCCAGGGCCGGCAACCCCTGGACGTCGGTGGCGGTGGTGATCACCGGGGTGCCCCCCAAGATCTGCGCCACCTGCCGGGCCAGGTCGTTGGCCCCTCCCAAGTGCCCAGAGAGGAGACTGATAGCAAATTGGCCTGCCTCATCCACCACCACCACCGCCGGGTCCGCATCCTTGCCCCGGAGATGGGGGGCGAGGCTCCGGACCACGATGCCCGCGGCCATGATGCACACCAGGTTCTCCCGGCGCGCAAAGGCTTCCCGGAAAACCGGGGCCAATTGCCCGAAAGCCCTGACTTCCGGGTCCTCTCCGGCCAGCCCCCGGGGCAGCCAGCAGCAGGCCCCGGGCAGCTCCCGGCAGAGCCGCCGGGCCAGGGCACACCCTTGGGGAGTGAGGGCTAAAATCCTGGTGCTTGTTTGCATAAACTCGCGGCTTCCGCCCAGCTTCTATCCCCCCCCTTTGCAAAAGGGGGGATTGTTTTGCCCCCCCCTTTGTAAAAGGGGGGTTAGGGGGGATTTATAGGCGCCTCCAAATCCCCCCTGCCCCCTTTTTCAAAGGAGGGGGTAAAAGGAACCCCAGGGGGAAAGAGGATTTTGGCGGTAACGTGTTTAATTAGTTACATGATTATCCCAGTCAGGCCCTAATCCTGCTTGCCGGCCCGGAACCCATGGGTAAAGCTCCGGTCATAGAGTTTCGATTGAGCCTTGAGTCTCCCCTGCCGCGCGGCCAGGGCCGGGCCCACCAGGATCAAGGCCTGGCGCTCGATGCCCGCGTCTTTCACCTTGGCGGCGATATCCCCCAGCTTTCCCCGGATGAGCCTTTGGTCCGGCCAGCTCACCCGGTAGGCCACCACCGCCGGGGTCTCCGGACCGTAGGCCCCGGTGAGCTGCGCCACCACCTGGTCGATGAGCTTGATGCTCAGATAGATGACCATGGTGGACCTGTGCCGGGCCAACTCGCCCAACGATTCCTCCTCCGGCACCGGCGTGCGGCCTGCGGCCCGGGTCAAAATCACCGTTTGCGTCACCTCCGGCAGGGTGAGTTCCTGGGCCAGGGCCGCGGCCGCGGCGGCCGCGGCGGTGACCCCGGGAATCACCTGGCAGGGGATCTCCTCACGCTCCAGGATTTCCAATTGCTCCTGAATGGCGCTGAACAGGGACGTATCACCGGAGTGGACCCGCACCACCCGTTTCCCGGCCCGCTGGGCGTGGATCATCTTGGCCACGATCTGCTCCAGGTCCAGGGGCGCGGTGTCGGTCAGCTCCGCCCCCGGCCTGGCCCAACCCAGCACCGCGTCCGACACCAGGGAGCCGGCGTAAAGGATAACGTCCGCCTGCCCCAGGGCCCGCTGGCCCTTGACCGTGATCAGCTCCGGGTCGCCCGGCCCGGCCCCTAAAAAGATAACAGGAAAATTGTCTGGCATTTAATCTTCTTTCTCTTGGTGGCGCAGGCTTACCAGCCGGTGCCGGCGCATCTAAATGTTCATTAAACCCGGATGGCACTTCCTGGCGATCAAAAAGCCCCCCTGCTCCCTTTCACCAAGGGGGTTAATGTCCCCCTTTGCAAAAGGGGGATTTTGGGGGATTTTGGTGACTCCGTTAAATCCCGGGCCGCCCCCCGTAGCCAGTAACTATCCACACCGGGTTCAGGGCCTGCATGAACACCCCTTCTCCCAGGGGCTGAGACCGGCTCACCTGCAACTGGACTACCTCTTGATTCCAACCCGCTTCCGAAAAAACCTGCCGGGCCGTCTCCAGAGTCTCCAGGAGTGCAGCGGTAATCACCACCCGGCCTTCACGGTCCAGGCGGCCCAGGGCGGCTTGCAGGATGGCCGCCAAATCTTGCCCCCCGCCGCCGATGAAGACCCGCTGGGGATCGGGCAGTCCGGCCAGACAGCCGGGCGCGAGGCCGCAGACCACCTCCAGATTCCTTACCCCGTATTTCCCGGCATTAGCTTTGATCTGCCCGGCTCTTTCTTCCTGTTGCTCTACCGCTATGATCCGGCCGCCGGGCAGGAGCAGACTGGCCTCCAGGCCTACGGAGCCGCAGCCCGCGCCCACGTCCCAGAGCACCATACCGGGCTGCAACGCCAGCTTGGCCAGGACCACGGCCCGGACTTCGGCCTTGGTGATCAGGCCCCGCTGGTGTTCCAAGGCCTCTTCCGGCAGCCCCAGGTGCAAGCAGGCCGTCCCCGGCGGTTGCGAAGCCGCGGCCAGGGGCGAAGCGGGAAGGGCGAACACAAGGTTCGCCCCTACATTAAATGCAACCTGGTCCAGCAGAACCACCACTAGATTTAACGGCGAAAATTCCCGATCTTTGGCCTCTTCCGGGCTAAGCCAGGCGACCCGCTCCGTTTCCTGGCCCAAGTCCTCCAGCACGCACATTCTGGCCCCGGTTTGCCCCCGGGCCAGGAGAAACCGGGCGATGGCGGCCGGCGTATGCTCCGGGTCGGTGTAGATGATCAGCTTCTCCCTCCGGCCCAGGGCCTCTTCCAGGGGCTGCCAGCTGCGGCCGTGGAGGCTGATGATCTCGGTGTCCTGCCAGGCCATTTGCAGGCGGGCGCACGCGGCCTGGACCGCGGTGAGGTTGGGGTGGATGACCACCGCCTCAGTCCCCAGGACCTTGACCACCAGGGGTCCCACCCCGTAGAAGAGGGGGTCGCCGGAGGCCAGTACCACCACTCTTTGGTCCGCGGCCAGGGCCGGGATTTGGGCCAGCGCGGCCTCCGGGTCCTTCCCCAGGACGATCTTCCGGGCCGGATGCTCCGGGAAATAGCCCAGCAGGCGCCGCCCGCCTACCAGCACCTGGGCCTGCCGAATGATCTCCCAAGCCCCAGGCGTCAAGTCCGATGGGGACATGCCCAGACCGATTACCTGTACAGGAATCATGTCACAGCCCTCAGCTTTCAGCTGTCAGCTATCAGCAAAGACCAAAGAATCGCTTCCGAAAGTTCAAAGTTCAAGGTTGTGAAAGAGCGGTAGCACATGCTTTCCAGCCTGTGCGGAATCTCTTGCACACCTGCTAAATCCTCATGAACCACACCGTCTTGGAGTTGGTACGCACCCAAATCCCCCCTTCCCCCTTTTTCAAAGGGGGAGGAAGCATGTAGGTTCCGCTATTTCCATTTTGACAGTACTGCCAGTAGTGCAGCCGCAGCACTAACCACTGAAGCAATGGCGGATAATAGGGCCAATTTCCACAATCTGGATTCCCGAGCCGACCGTTCAGCTTCTATAACCCGTCTTTGAAGCTCATAATCACTGGCCCGCCTGTGCCTGCCTGAAGAGCTTTGAGTAATCAGGTCTCCTTGAATATCAACACCGAGTTCGCGGGCACGTTGTTCAAGTTCGTCGCCTTCCGGTAACTTTTTCATATGCCGCTATCCCCTTGCTGATAATTCTTTCTATTATTCTTAAAAAGTGTGCCATAGTAATAAGTTACCAATTATCGCCTCTTATAACTCCCCCTCCCCACGATGGGATGGGGTTGGGGGGAGGGGGGCGTCTTGGCTATGTGGCTGTAATCTGCCCAAAGACACCACCCCCACCCCGCCCCTCCCCCCTCAAGGGGGAGGGAGAAAGGAAGTCGGCCAGAGACGGCCGTCCTGCCAAATACTATTTCTGCGTCTCTGCGCCTTGGCGTCTTGGCGTGATATTTATTTTTTTCCCGCGCTTTCCCCCCGCCACAGGGGCTGCCCCGCAAAATCCAAAATCACCGCGGCCAAGTCCGGCCCAGTCCCCGCATACTCCCGCAAGGCCGCCAGCATGCGCTCCCCCACCGCGGCCACCACCGGCTGCTTCTCAGCCCCCAGCAGGATTTCCAGGGCCTGCCGCCCGGTGTTGGCCCGGGCCACCTCCCGGGCCAGCCGGGAGTTCCCGGTTATTTCCTCGGTCAATTGCCCCAACTTTTTCAAATCGGCCAGCCCCCGGGAGGCATGGGTCTGCCCCCGGCCCTGGGAGATTTTCAGGGCCTTGCCGAAAAAGGCCCCCACCGTGATCTCCCCAAATTTCATATTGGCCGCGGCCTTTAAGGCAAAACGCACATAATCGCCCATCTGCACGAAGGCCTCTTCCGGCAACTCCGGTAGCAGCGCCTGCAAATGGGACTCGCTCTTGCCCCCGGTGCTGAAGACGATCTTGCCTATCCCCAAAGCCTGGGCCACCCGCAGGCTGGCGGCGATGGTGGCCCGGTAGGCCGCATGGGAAAAGGGCTTCACCAGCCCGGTGGTCCCCAGAATGGAGATGCCGCCCACGATCCCCAGCCGGGGGTTCAAGGTGTGCCGGGCCATCTCCTCGCCCCGGGGCACGGCAATCTCCACCCCCAACCGCAGGGGCCGTCCGGGAAAGACCTGCTCCCACACCTTCTTCAAGCTCTGGCGGATCATCTTCCGGGGCACCGGGTTGATGGCCGGCTCGCCCACGGCCAGGGCCAGCCCCGGTTTGGTCACCCGCCCCACCCCTGCACCCTGCTGGAAAATAATCTCTTCCCGGGTCCCTGGCGGCAGCCGCCAGACCCGGGCGGCGATCTCCGCGCCGTTGGTCACATCCGGGTCGTCGCCGGCGTCCTTGATCACCGCGGCTTCCCCCCAGCCGCCGCGCCGCTGATGGCAAGACAAGGGGATATTTAAGCTGCCCCCGCCGGGCAGGTCCAACTCCACCGTCTCCGGACACGGCAGTTCCAGCAGCTCCCGCAAGGCCCCCTGGGCCGCGGCCGCGGCCGCGGTGCCCGTGGAAAACCCCTGGCGCAGCTCCTTCCGGGGCCGGGGTAGCCTGGGCATCTCCGAATTATTATCCATCTCCTGATTAGTCAAAATCTGCGCTTCTTTCAGCGGTCCGGCTCTATCCGTCCGGTTAAGGGCGGGGCAGTCTCGCCGCGTCCCGGTCTCATGCCCCGGCGCCCCAGATGGCATAGGGAATCGCCACCGCCACCAGGCTCAGCAGCCGCAGGCCCTGGCTCAGCAGCAACAGCTGGGTCCCCAGCTTCGGGGAAAAAATCCCCACATTGGCCGCCAACTGGTGCCGCAAGGCCCGGATGGGCGTGGCCACGATATTGCCCAGCACCAGGGCCATCACCGTCTGCGGCACGGTCAGGGCCCCGGCCTGCAAAAACGCGCCGGCCGCGGCGATGCCAGAAGTAAATTCCGTGGCCACGCTGAAAATCACCACACTGGCCGCCTCCATGGGCAGAAAGTTTAAGGACACGTGCGCGGCCGCAATATCCCGGAGCCATTTGAACAGGCCCCAGTCATTGAGCAGAAAGATAAAAAAATAGATGGGCAGCGTGAAGAGCACCACCCGGGTAAAGCGGCGTTGAAATTTTTGCCAGATCTCCCGGAACAAGCCCACCTTTTGGGCCGGTAAGGGCGCGGCTTCCCCGCCTGCGCCACCTCCAGGGGCCGGGAGCGCCAGGCGGCCATAAATCAGCAGCCCGATGCTCCGCAGCACCGCCGCAGCCAGGGTGATCCCCAGGTAAATCAAGCCCGCCTGCCGGGTCAGGGGGAGAATGATAAAGAAGGTGGTGGGCAGGTGCAGCAGATAAACCGGCAGGCCGTTGTTGAACAGATAAGTGAGGGTCAGTTCCCGGCGGCTGATTTTGCCCTCCTGGTAGAGGGTGATCAGCATGGTATTGGCCATAATCCCGGAGAAAAATGCGGCCGTGAACGCGGCCCCGCTTTCCCGGTGGAGGTGCCCCCAGCGGAGCAGGGGCGCGGCCCAGCTTCCCAGCTTGGCGGCCCAGCCCAGGGTTTCGATGGCCTGCCCCAGCAGCAGGCCCACCCCCATATAGATCAGGAGATGGACGAGCGGCCAGGCCAGGTGCCGGTAGAGCTTGCCCAGGGAGAGGTGATGCGCGGCCGGCCACAGGCCCAGCCAATAGCTGGCCGCCAGGAGGCCGAAGGCCAGGAGCAGGACCCAGCGTCCCCAACCCCCGGAGGTGGTCTGTCTGGCCTTCAATAACCTCTACCCTTCTTTTTGATAATAATCATCGATAGATAGGGCATGGGCTGACCCTTATAGTCCCTTAAGTTCTGCACCACCGTCTCCCCTTCCAGGCCGCAGCGGCTGATGCAGGTGGCCCGGTCCAGGAGGTCCAACTCTTCCAAGGCCTGGTAAATTTCCCCGAAGTTGCGGTAGGTCTTAAGCATGACGATGTTTTCTGTCCGCTCCACCACCTCCCGCAGCCGGGCCGCGCCCAGGGCCCCGGAGACCACATAAAAGGATTCCTCCCCTTCGGTCAGCGGCGTATGGGTCAGGGCGGCCGCGGCGCTGTAAGAGGTGATGCCGGGGATGGTGACCACCCGCACCTCTGGCTGCAAGCGTTTGATGGTCTTCAATAGATACCCGAAGGTAGAGTAAGTCAGGGGGTCCCCCAGAGTGACAAAGGCCGCGTCGCTTCCCGCCTCCAGGACCTCCAGCACCCGCCGGGCGTTTTTCTCCCAGGCATCTTGTAACGCCTGGGGGTCCCGGGTCATGGGAAAGGGGAGGTGTTCGATCCCCGCGCCGTTGAGATGGCGGCGCACGATGTTCAGGGCCAGGCTGTAATTGTTCTTGCTGGAGCAGGAAGCAAAGATTTGGGGGACCTGCTGCAGCACCTTCAGGGCCTTCAGGGTGATCAACTCAGGATCGCCCGGTCCCACGCCAATCCCATAAAGAGTCCCGGTTTTCGGGGTCATGAGGTCGTCTCCTCCAAGGCCATGATGGCCAGGGCATTTATCACCGCAGCGGCCACGGCCGAGCCCCCCTTGGGGCCCAGGGCCGTAATAAACGGGTAGTGCTGCCGGCTTAAGGCTTCCTTGGACTCCGCGGCGTTGACGAAGCCCACAGGGATTCCCACCACCAGGGCCGGGGCCGGGGCCCCGGCCTCCAGTAACTCCAGGAGGCGCAGCAGGGCGGTGGGGGCATTGCCGATGGCCGCGATCCCCCCGGCCAGCCGGGGCAGGGCCAGTTCCAGGCCCGCGGCGGTGCGGGTCGTCCCCTGCCGGGCCGCGGCCGCGGCCACTTCCGGTTCATCCAGGATGCAGAAAGGCTCCACTCCCAGGCGGCGCAGGCGGCCGGTGGAGATGCCCGCCAGGAGCATCTTCGTGTCCGTGCCCAAGGCGCAGCCCCGGCGCAGGGCCGCCACCCCCGCGGCCACGGCCTGGGGGTGCACCTGCACCAGCCTATGAAAATCCAAATCCCCGGTGGTGTGGATCATGCGCCGCACCACGGGCCAGACTGCGGGGGCAAAATCATGGGCCCCCACCTGGGCGTCGATGCGGCGGAAACTCTCCGCCTCAATCTCCTGGGGCAAGCGCGGCTGCCAGGTCATGTCTCTTCCTCGTTCTTTTCCTTATTTGCGGGCCAAGACTTCGAGGCGCCGGAAGGCCTCGAAATATTCGCCCTCGCCCAGGGCCGTCAGCTCCAAGGCGGCCCGCAATACCGCGTCCCGGAACTGCTTTTTATCGGCCTCTGCCACCGGGGTCAGAAAGGGGACAATGGCCGGCTGGTCGATGAAGCCGGTGAATTGGGCTGCACTAAAGCTACGGTCGTTTATCCGGACCCGGACGGAGACTTCCCGGAAGCCCGCCTGCCGCAGCAACGCTTCGTACTCCCCGGCCTCAGGCATGTACCAGGGCCACTCAAAATCAACGAAAAATTTCTGATACTCCGGCGCGGCCATAATCTTCCTGACCGCCCGGATAAAACCCGCGGCGGAGCCGGCCCCGGGGAAGCCGCAATAGAGGCGGCCGCCATCTTTAAGGGCGTGATGGCAGGCGGCCAGCAGGCGCGGCTGATCCTTCAGCCAGTGCAGGGCCGAATTGGAGAAAATCAGGTCAAATTCGGCCCGAAAATCCAAGGTCCGGATATCCTGGAGGGCAAAGCGCAGGTTCGGCCGCGCCAGGGGCAGGGCCGCCTTGATCATGCCGGCCGAAGCGTCGATCCCCAGGACCGAGCCCGAGGGCACCCGGTCGGCCAGCCGGGTGGTGACCGTGCCGTCGCCGCAGCCCAGGTCTAGAACGGTCTCATCGCCCTGAAGCTCCAGAGCGGCAATGAGCCGCTCGCCCCACTCCCGCTGGTGGCTGGCGGCCTCCCGGTAGCGCTCGCCGTCGAACTCGTGCAGCGGCCGCCGGGCCGCAGCCACATACCGCAACCGATGCACGTGGGGCCCCTGGTCGTCGTGGTCCTCGGGGTCTTCCACCCGGCCCCGCTCCAGGATCTCGAAACCCCGGAAATGGCCGTCCAGGTCGGCCGCGGTAAAATAGTGCACCGGCCGCCCCGGCTTGCTCTCGAAGGTGTTCTCTTCCAGCTGCGCCCCCCGGCCGCAGCTGGGCTCTGCATCCGAAAAAACTACGACAAAGGCCAGGCCGCCATCCCGCAGGCAATCCCGGCAGCGTTGCATGAACCTTTGCCTGTCCGCCTGCCGGAACAGATGCAGGATGTTGAAACAATAGACCCCATCGAAGGACCCTGGTTCCAGGGGCGTATCCAGGAAGGAGCCCTCAACGAAGGTCACGTCCGGGTGATCCTGCTGCCCCAGGCGGATGGCCTCCGGGGAAATCTCTACGCCCGTGACCGTGAAGCCGGCCCGGGCCAGGAATCCGGCATTGCGGCCGTAGCCCGCGCCAGGCACTAGGACCCGCTGCACCCGCTGCCGCTGAAACAGTTCCGCGGCCAAAGCAGCCGTAGGACTGGACGCATCGCCCCAAATCCTGCCGTTGCGCAGATAGCGTTCTTGCCAGTAAGAGTTCATTGCAGTCATTCAGAACCTGAGTCATCATCACTCCCCCTCCCCTTGTGGGAGGGGGCCGGGGGGAGGGGGGATTTTTGCTTGATTGCCACCAATTTCACCCCCACCCCAGCCCTCCCCCATCAAGGGGGAGGGAGAAAAATTCCGAGCAATCTTTAGGTATTCCCTGGGACGCCATCCTTGGGGGTCGCAGTATTAACATTGAACCTTGAACTTTTAACCATTCCCATCAGAGACGCTCATCTCTTCAGGGATTGCCGATACTCCCGGCACTTGCTTACCAGATGCCGGGCCACTTCCCGATTGCTTAAAAAGTGCAGGTGGACGTAGCTGGCCAAGACGTTGTTGATGCAATAGCCCTCGGCCCCGGCCTCCTGCCCCTGCCTGGCGGTGATTCGGTAGAGCTTGGGCAACTCCTCGGTGCCATGGGTGATTTCCGAGTAGTGGAACTCGTGCCCCCGGGCCCTGGTGCCCGCCGGTCCCAATAACCCCGAAGCCGTCAGAGTGACCTCCCGGTAGCCGAGGGCCTTGAGCCGGGGGAGCATCCGCACCTTTAAAGGGAGCACCCCGGCCATGGGGTGGCGCCTGCCTTCCAGGTCCTCGATCTCCCGGGCGAGATACATCAGCCCGCCGCACTCCGCATAAATGGGGAGGCCGGCCGCAGCCTGCCGGGCGATACTGCGCTTCAGACCCATATTGGCCGCCAGGGCCGCGGCCGATAATTCCGGGTAGCCGCCCCCCAGGTAAAGTCCGTGCAAATTTTCGGGCAACTCCCGGTCATTAAGCGGTGAAAAGGGCACCAGCTCCGCGCCGCAACGGGCCAGCAGCTCTAGGTTCTCCTCGTAATAAAAACAAAAAGCCTGGTCCCGGGCCACTCCCAGGCGCACGGTGCGGGGTTCTGCCTCTTCCGGGGCTTCATGGGGCAGATTCAGCCGCGGCAGCGAGGCCAGGAGCTCCTCCAGGTCCAGGTGCTCCTCCATAACTTGCGCCAGATGCTCCAGCCGCTGCTCCTCCAGGGGATGGTCCTCCGCGGTGAAGAGGCCCAAATGCCTCTCGGGAATGGCCAGTTCCCTTTCCCGGGGCAGGCCGCCCCGGCATCTTATGCCGTCAAGCTGGCTCAGGGCCTGCTCCAAGTATTTTAAATGTGCGGCGCTGCCCACCCGATTAAAGACCACGCCGGCCAGGGCCAGGGCCGGATCGAAGGTGGCGAAGCCGTGGACCAGGGCCGCGGCGCTCCGGGCCAGGGAGCGGGCGTCCATCACCAGCAGGACCGGCAGCCCTAGCCACTTGGCCATCTGGGCGGTGGAGCCGGCCTCGCTCAGGCCGTCATAGCCGTCAAAGAGCCCCATCACCCCTTCCACCACCGCGATCTCGGCCTCCCGGGCATGGCGCCGAAACAGGGTGAGATTGATGTCCCGGCTCAGCATCCAGCCGTCCAGGTTGCGGCTGACCCGGCCCGCGGCCCGGGTGTGGTGGCCCGGATCGATGAAATCCGGCCCCACCTTGAAGGGCTGCACCGCCAATCCCCGCCGCCGCAAGGCCGCGATCAGCCCCAGGGTGATGGTGGTCTTGCCCACCCCGCTCTGCGTTCCCGCAATGACCAGGCCTCGGCTTTGTTGAGTCATATTTCAAAAAAGTTCAATGTTCAAAGTTCAAGGTTCAAGGTTAGGTTTCTCATCACTAATTCTTTCATGATAGCCATTCAGGAGCCTGTGGCTCACCTTGAAGTCCTTATAAAATCCCCGAGATTCGCAGTCTTAACTTTGAACTTTGAACCTGGAACTTTGAACTATCTCTCCCATGCCTCCGGGTGGAGAAACCGCGCCAACTGCTCCACCGCGTCTGCGGACCGGGGGCCGGGCCGGGAAAAGAGACTCTCGTCCACCACCAGCACCCGCCGCGCCTTGACCGCGCGCAGTTCCTGGAAGTAAGGCCGGGCATAGATGTCTTCCGGGCTCCGGTTCATGGGCCCCTGCTGGATCACGTAGGCCTCCGGCTGGGCCTGGAGCAGGGCTTCCAGACCATAGGGGGCCAGCTTCTGGGGGCTCTCCACGATATTGACCCCCCCGGCCCGGGTGATGATGTCATTCACCATGGAGCCCCGGCCCGCGGCCAGGAGGTTAAGGCAGCGCACCTCGAAGAAAACCCGCACCGGTTTGGCCCCCTGCAACCGCCGGGCTATTGCCTGCAGGTGCTCTTCCAGGCTGCGGTTTAACGCGGCCGCGGCCTTTTCCCGGCCGGTAAGCAGTCCCAGGCGCTGGATCATGCTGAAGAGCCCCGGAAAATCATGGGGTGCGAACATGGCCACCGGCACCCCTTCCGCCTCCAGCTTTTTGAGCGCCGGCAGCCCCTTGGGCACCCCGCCCTGGACCACCAAATCGGGTTTCAGTCCCAGGATCATCTCCACATTGGGTTGCAAGTGCGTCCCCACCGTGGGGATGTTCTTCAGGGTCTCATCCCCCTGGATGCGGGCCACCACGCGCCCTCCCAGCCCCAAAGCCTCCAGGACTTCGGAGAGCCCGCCATAAAGGGAAATAAGGCGCTGGGGTGGCGCCGCCAGGGAAATCTCCTGGCCGCGGTCGTCCTTGATCTGCCGGGCTGCTGCCAGGTCTTGGCACCATCCTAATGTGAAAGAAATGAGAAGCCCTATCAGCAACAGGTTCGGGAAGGACTCTCTAATTCTCCCCCTCCCCACGGAGGGAGGGGGTTGGGGGGAGGGGGGGGACTTGGCCAAGTAGCTGCTATCGTCCCCAAGACGCCACCCCCACCCCAACCCTCCCCCCTCAAGGGGGAGGGAGTAGAGATCAGACAATTTAGCTAAGATATGCCTCATGGTATGCTTTGAGTACAATATTTTTATTTATGAGACTCTTCATACGAGGCACTCATCCAATAATTGGGCATCCAAAAATGGGACTAACCCCATTTGGATATCTTTTAATAAGCCTTTCATAATTCTTTAGATAATCCTGATTGGTAAGATTATTTTTTTGCCACAGTTTCACACCAGTTATAATGTCTGTACAAAATTGGATCAAATTTATTAAAAGAGATTTATCTTGGCCGCTTGATCCAACAATACAGCAATGAATACTATCAATTCCAGTTTTTATACCCGGTTCTACAAATAATATCCTTTTATATTCTATTTTCTGATCATGCTTTGTGCGCCCTTGGTGTAGCAATGCACATCTAAAATAGTAAATATGTTCAGCAGATAACTGGCGACCATATTTTTCTGGCCTGGCTTTAATTAGATATTCTTCAATCCATTTTAAGTATTTATCTCTATTTGCCTCGCTATTTTCTGATTCGATGGCTCCACATATATCAGGAATACACAATGCTACAAATAAAGAGAGATAATACAGGTTTGCATCAAGACCTTTTTCGATCTGTTCTAACAATAATTCCATAACTCCTTTCCTCGTCTTTAGGTTCGCATTGCTTCTAACTTTGAACTTTGAATCTTGAACTTTGAACTTCCTGCGCCGCCTCCAATATTTCCTCTTCGGCTACGGCCCCCGGCGTCAAGGGCAGCATCACCGCATAGGGCCGCTGGTGGCCGGGGTGGCGGATGACCTCCATGGGGGTCTGGTAAACCCGGGCCAGGACCTCCGGGGTAAAGACCTCCTCCGTGGGGCCGTCCTGGATGATGCCCCCGTCCTTGATGAACATCAGCCGCCCGCAGTAGAGCGCGGCCAGGTTCAAATCATGCATGGCGCAGAGCACGGTGAGGCCCCTGGTGGCGTTCAGGAATTTCAGGATTTCAAAAATCTCCAGTTTTTTGCGCACATCCAGGGATGAGGTGGCCTCATCCAGCAACAAGAACTCCGGGTCCTGGGCCAGGGCCCGGGCGATCACCACCCTTTGCCTCTCGCCGCCGGAGACCTCGGTGACGGGGCGGTCCTGGAGATGCTCCGTGGTGGTGCGGCGCATGGATTTTAAGGCCCAGAGCAGATCATCGTCCCTCAGGGACCCCCAGCGCCGGCGGCGGGGATAGCGGCCCATGAGCACGATCTCCAGGCAGGAAAAGGGAAAGCGCATGTCGCTGGACTGGGGCACCACTGCCAGAATCTGGGCCCGCACGCGGCTGGTAATATCCTCCAGCCTCCGGTCCTTGATGCTGATGCGCCCCTCTCTGGGGGCCAGGAGACCGCAAAGGGCATGCATCAAAGTGGATTTGCCGCTGCCGTTGGGACCCAGGATGCCCACGAACTCCCCGGCGGCCACCCGGAAATTCAGGTCCTTAAGCACCAGGCGCTCTCCATAACCCAGATTGAGTCCCTCGGCCTGAATCACCACATCCCCCGGGTGCGCCTGCTTTTCAGGAGATAAAAGAAAAAGGGGCCGCCCAGCAGCGCGGTGACCACCCCCACCGGCAGTTCCTGGCCGCTGGCCAGGAGGACCCGGGAGGCCACGTCGGCCCAAATCAGGATCAGGGCCCCGGTGAAGGCCGAGAGAACCAGAAGCCGGCCGTGGGAAGGCCCGGCCAGGACCCGCACCAGGTGCGGCACCACCAGGCCCACAAAACCGATGACCCCGGACACGGACACCGCGCCCGCGGTGAGCAGCGAGGCCCCCACCAGGAGTTTGAGCCGTACCTGGGAGACCGCCACCCCCAGGTGGTGGGACTGCTCTTCCCCCAGGGCCAGGATGTCCAGTTCCCGGTGATAAGCAAAAGCCAGGGCCAATCCGAGGACCGCGTACGGCAGCAGAAAGCCCACGTGGATCCAGCCCCGGCCCGAGAAGCTGCCCATGATCCAGAAGACGATGGCGGACAGGGACTCTTCGTCCAGGCTTTTGATCAGGCTGATGAGCGCGGACAAAAAGGTACTCACCACGATCCCCGCCAGGATCAGGGTTTCCTTGCGGATGCGCCCGCCGGACTCCCGGGACAAGGCCAGCACTATGACCATGGCCGCCAGGGCCCCGGCCAGGGCCCCCAGGGGCAGCGGGCTCAGGCCCAGGAAGCTGCCGCCCACTCCCAGGATCACCAGCAGGGCCACTCCAAAGGCCGCGCCGGTGGAGACCCCCAGGGTAAAAGGATCGGCCAGGGGATTGAGCAACAGCCCCTGGAAGACCACCCCCGCGGTGGCCAGGGAAGCGCCCACCAGGCCGGAGAGCACCACCCGGGACAACCTGATGCCCCAGACTACCACCTCCGTGGTCCGGTCCACCGCGGGCACGGCAAAGCCCAATTTCCCCAGCATGACCCAGGCGATGGCCTGCCAACTCAGGTCCAGGCGGCCGATGACGGTGGCCAGGACGAGCGAGGCCAGCAGCCCCAGGCTCAGGGCCACCAGGGCCGCGGCATAGGCCCGGGTCCCGGCCCGGCGCTTGTCTCTGGCCCCGGCCAGGTCCAGGGGACCTGCGGCTCCGGTGGAGGTGGAGGGATCTTTCATAAAAAAAATCCTTAAGTCCCGAATGGACTTAAGGATGCACCCAGCTTCTTAATCCTTAAAATAGGAGGCGCTTGTCCAGGGCGTCTCCAGCGTCCGGCCCTAAAGTCTCTCGCGAGGGCTCTAGACCTCCAGGCAGGTCTTCTGGCTTCCGGATCGGCCTACTGCCTGCGCCTTCCCCTTCCACTTAAGTGGAAAAGTGGCTTCGTGCAGGGTTCGTCCCCGGTCACAGCGGCGGGACCGCGACGGCTCTTCTCCGTCTTCCCTATTAAACCCCGAAGGGTGCCCGGATGATTAAGCATATAGGGAAATTGCGGGGCTGTCAATCTTATACCGTCTGCAGCTTCCGGCTGAAACCATAACCCGGCGGGTCCGGAGTGATTTTCTGGTAACTGACCCAGAGGTTTCCCGGGCATTTTTGGACAAAACCGGAGATTTGAGGTATGTAACATTTGCTTTTTGATTATTTTCTTTCTGCAAAGGAAAGGCGTCTACTCATGGAAGCCATGGTCTTCAGCAATTGCCGTCTACTGGATACGACTCGCGGAGAACTTCTCCCGGAACACCACGTGCTGGTGGAAGGTCCCTACATCAAAGAGGTGAGCGACCGGCCCCTCAAAGCCGGCCGGGCGGCCAACATCGACCTGGCCGGCCGCACCCTGATGCCGGGGCTCTCTGACGCCCACGTCCATGTCACCGCGGTGGAGGCGGATTTTGCCAAAATTGCGCGTATGTCTCCCGCCTATATTACGGCCCGGGCCGCCCAAATTTTACGGGCCATGCTAAATCGGGGTTTCACTACCGTGCGGGATGCCGCTGGCGCGGATTGGGGTCTGGCCCAGGCCGTGCAAGAGGGCCTGCTGCCGGGCCCCCGTATCCTTTATTGCGGCCACGCCCTGTCGAAAACGGGCGGGCATGGGGATGCCCGGACCCGAGGCGAGGCCCAATTCCCGCAGCCTTTCCCCACCGTGGGCACCCTGGGCCGCATCTGCGATGGATTAACCGAAGTGCGCCGGGCCGCCCGGGAGGAACTCCGGTTAGGCGCGCAGCAAATTAAAATCATGGCCTCCGGGGGTGCGGCTTCCCCCAATGATCTCGTGGACTCCGCCCAATTTTCCCTGGAGGAGATGCAGGCTATCGTAGCCGAGGCCGAAGATGCACAAACCTATGTGATGGCGCACGCCTGTACGTCTCGGGCCATTGTCCGGGCCCTGAAGGCTGGAGTCCGGTCCATTGAGCACGGCAATCTCATTGACCAGGAAGCTCTCCACCTGTTGGTGGCGAAAGGGGCCTTTTTCGTGCCCACCCTGGTCACTTATGAGATGTTGAGCCGGGAGGGGAAGGAATCGGGATTTCCGGTGGAGTTCCAAGGCAAGGCGAATGAGCTGCAGAAACATGCCCTGGCCGCCCTGGAAGCGGCCCACCGGCAAGGTGCGCAGATCGCCTTCGGTACCGACCTCATCGGCCCCATGCACCGCCATCAATCCCTGGAATTCGGCCTCCGCCGCGAGGTGCAGCAACCGCTGGATATTATTCAAGGGGCGACGATCTGCTGCGCCCAGTTATTTAACCTGACCGGCCGGATCGGGGTCATCGCCCCTGGCGCGTATGCCGATCTAATCGTAGTCGACGGCAATCCCTTGGCAGACCTGGGGTTGCTGCAAGACCCGGAAACTCACCTCAGCCTGATCCTGAAGGCAGGAAAGATTTTCAAAAACCGTCTGTCTTAACCCGGGATTATCAGCCCTTTTGCGAAAATCCGGGCGCCGGGGAATACCCCAACCTCCCCTTCTTTGCAATAAACTATGCAAGAAAGGGAATCGGGAGTAAATTCTAATGGCAGGAACCTGACTCCCATGCACCCGAAAATCAAAATCGGCATCAGCTCCTGCCTTCTGGGCCAGAAAGTCCGCTATGACGGCGGGCACAAGTGGGAGCAGTTTCTCACCGATACCCTGGGGCAGTACGTGGACTTTGTGCCGGTGTGCCCCGAAGCGGAGTGCGGCCTGGGGGTGCCCCGGGAAGCCATGCGCTTGGTGGGGGACCCGGCTGCGCCCCGGCTGCTCACGGTGCACACCCACCTCGACCATACCGAGCGGATGCTCAACTGGACGCACAACCGTCTGGAGGAGCTGGCCCGGGAAAATCTCAGCGGCTTCATTTTCAAAAGCGGCTCCCCCAGCAGCGGCATGGTCCGGGTCAAGGTCTACGACGCCAACGGCGTGCCGGTGAAGCGGGGCGCCGGCCTCTTTGCCGCCGGGTTTATGGCCCGTTTCCCCTATTTGCCGGTAGAGGATGAGGGCCGCCTCCATGATCCCCGGATTCGGGAGAATTTCATCGAACGGGTCTTTACTTTGGGACGCTGGCAGGAGCTTCTGGCCCAAAAATGGACCAGCGGCGATCTCATCAACTTTCATACCCGGCACAAGCTGCTGCTCCTGGCCCACAGCCCCGGGCATTACCGGCTGCTGGGCAAACTCACGGCCCGGGCCAAGGAAATGCCGGCTCCGGAGCTCGCCGTCCAATACCAGGCCCTGCTCCTGGAAGCCATGAAGCTCCAGGCCACCAACAAGAAACAGGCCAACGTCCTCCAGCATATCCAGGGTTACTTCAAGAAGGTCTTAGCCCCCGATGAAAAACAGGAATTGCTGGAGCTCATCGACTCCTACCGCCGGGGGGACCTGCCCCTCTTGGCGCCGCTCACCCTGATCAACCACTACGTCCGGAAATACGGTCAACCATATTTGCAGGAGCAATATTATCTCCACCCCCACCCCCTGGAGTTGCAATTGAGGTATCATGCCTAATGCAGTTTTTTAGTTTTTGGTTTTTAGTAATGGAGTAAAAATATAGAACGTAATATGTTTTTCCGCCTGTTCTCTTTTGTCATTCTGAGCCGTCGAAGACGGCGAAGAATCTAGACCCTTCGCTTCGCTCAGGGTGACAATGCTGCGCACAGATTTATGACGCTCTGAATAGAACCTATTTCAAAACCTAAATCAGGGCGCTACAGATATGCTATCAACCTGTGACAGGTTAGGGGAACTGCTTTTAAGTCCCCCTTTGGGCAAGGGGGATTTAGGGGATTTTCGGGCGCTTATAAATCCCCCCCCTTTTGCAAAGGGGGGAATTTGTTCCTCATCAACATCAACCTTAATCCTGGTTTATGAAAATTGACTCCGGTAAAGAGATTTTGAAATGACTTGTAGTAAATGCACCACAGTTATTCATGAGCCCTGGGCGCACCCATAAACTACCTATATTAGATTTCTGTAAGGCATTTTGGCCATTTCGGCATCTTAACTCCCCCTCCCCTTGTGGGAGGGGGTTGGGGGGAGGGGGATTAATCGGCGCAACTTCCAGAAAATCCCCCCCAGCCCTCCCCCCTCAAGGGGGAGGGAGAAGGACCAAAACCTCGATATACGGCATTAATATAACGAAGCACTATGTCCGGAGAATAAATGACCTATAAACGCCCGGTCTTTCCCTTCGCGGCCCTGGTGGACCAGGAACGCCTGAAGAAGGCCCTGATCCTGAATGCCATCAACCCCCTCATCGGCGGCGTCCTGATCAGGGGGGAAAAGGGCACGGCCAAATCCACCGCGGCCCGGGGTCTGGCCGCCCTCCTGCCCCCCATGCGCCTGGTGGCGGATTGCCCCTTCAACTGCGACCCCGAAGCCGCCGAATCCCTGTGCGACGCCTGCCGCGGTCGCCTGGCCGCGGGCCACAAGCTGCCGGTGCGGGAGCGGCCCATGGCCGTGGTGGACCTGCCCCTGGGCACCACCGAAGACCGGCTCCTGGGCACCATCGACCTGGAGAAGGCCATCAAAAGCGGGGAAAAGCACTTCGAACCCGGCATCCTGGCCGCGGCCAACCGCTCCATCCTTTACGTGGACGAAGTCAATCTCCTGGACGACCACCTGGTGGACGTGCTCCTGGACGCCGCGGCCATGGGCCTCAACGTGGTGGAGCGGGAGGGCGTCTCCTTCATCCACCCGGCCCGTTTCCTCCTGGTGGGCACCATGAACCCGGAGGAAGGGGAACTGCGGCCCCAACTCCTGGACCGCTTCGGCCTCTGCGTGGAAGTCACCGGCCTCCATGACCTGGAGGCCCGCATCACCGTGGTGCAGCGCTGGCTGGAATACGAAGGGGACCCGGAGGCCTTTTCCCAAAAGTGGCAGCCGGAGCAGGAAAACCTGCGCCAGGCCATTTTGTCGGCCCGGGAGCGCCTGCCCCGGGTGCAGGCCGCAGGCGGCTTGCTTGAGCTCATCTCCCGCATCTGCCTGGATCAGGGCGTGGACGGCCACCGGGCCGATATCTACATGCTCAAGGTGGCCCTGGCCCTGGCCGCCTACCATGGCCGGGAGGAAGCCGGGCCTCAGGAGGTGCGGGAAGCCGCGGAACTGGTGCTGCCCCATCGGCTGCGGCGCAAACCCTTGAGCGAGCGGCAACTGGACCTGGAGAAGCTGGAGGAAAGCCTCAAGCGCCACGAGGAAAGCCACAAACACCGGGAGCATACCCCCACCACCGCTACGCCCCAACCGGACGCGGCACCCCGCCCGGGTCAGGACCCCGGTATGAAGGAAGTCGTTTTTACCCCCAGCGCCACCTACCCCGTCAAGCCCCTGGAACTGCCCCCGGACCGCATCCCCAAAAAGGCCCTGGGCCGCCGCACCCAGGCCCCCACCGAAGACAAAAGCGGCCGCTACGTGCGCTCCACCCCTACCCCTAAGGCCGCACCGGACCTGGCCCTGGACGCCACCTTGAGGGCCGCCGCGCCTTACCAGGCCTTCCGGGAGAAGGGCAACCTGGCCCTGGCCGTGGCCCCGCCGGACGTGCGCCACAAGGTCCGGGAAAAGCGCATCGGCCACCCGATCCTCTTCGTGGTGGACGCCAGCGGCTCCATGGGCGCGGAGCAGCGCATGTCCGAAACCAAGGCCGCCATCCTCTCGCTGCTCCTGGACGCCTACCAGAAACGGGAACGGGTGGGACTGATCACTTTTCGAGGGCAGAAAGCGGAACTGGCGCTCCCCTTCACCAACAGCATCGAGACCGCGCGCAAATGCCTGGAGCACCTGCCCACCGGCGGCAAGACGCCGTTGCCCCACGCCCTGCACCTGGCCTACGACGTGATTAATCAGGAGAAGCTGAAGCACCCCAAAGATGCGTTTCTCCTGGTCCTGATCACCGACGGCAAGGCCAACATCAACCTGGGCCGGGGCCCGGCCATTGTCGAGACCAAGAAGCTGGCAGTCAAACTCCGGGACCTGAATATTAACACCCTGATCCTGGACACCGAAATCCATACCCCTATGATCGATTTCGGCTGTCTGCCGGAGCTGAGCAAGACCATGGGCGGTCAATACCTCAGCATCCAAAGCCTCCAGGCCGCGGACGTGGTGGCCCGGATCGAAGAAGTGCGGGGGTAGAGAGGGATGGATGACCATGCATACGGATGAATATTCGATATCCATGGGCCGGGAAATCGCCCTTTGCCGGAAAAAGGTAAGGCAATTGCAGGATTCCCTCGCCAGGCGGGAGCAGCAATACGGCCTGACCACGGCCGCGTTTCTCCAGGCCCTGGAGGAGGGACTCCTGTCCGAGCAGCATCCCATCCAGAGCTGGACCCAGGAATATCGCGAGCTGCAGTACTGGCAAAAGACTCTGACCGAATACGAAGCAGCCCTGGCGAGCCTCAAGCGGACCTGAGGCAGTTAGCCAGCCTACATAAAGGGCATCGCGCCCCGGATGCCCGTGCCTTACCATCCCCTGGACTTATCGATATTCTCTGGAAAATTTCTGATATGCTGCAAATATAGAAGACGATACAGTCACTGAGTGATGCTTCCCTGCCACGCCATATAGGCGCCAATGCCTAGAACAATGACCTGGAGGATTATTTAGGCAGGTTCTTTGTCTGCCGCCAGGGCGGCCAGGTCCTGGCCGGAGGGCTCCATCTGGCGGTAAAGGCCGGCCAGCTTCTCTTCGTGCAGTTCTTCGAAGTGCGCCAGTTGCCGGCAGAGTGCAGCCAGATCGGCATCTGCGGCTTGCACGGCCGCAGCCTCATAAAAACTTTGCAGCCCTTTTTCCAGGGTGTAGGCCAGGATCACCACTTCCGTGGGAGATTCGTCCCCCCGGATGAGGTCCAGGTTGAGTTCCTGGGGCCCCCTGGCCTTCTGTCCCTGGAAGGCCTTGATGCCCCCCGCCAGATTATAGACCTCTTTGAAACCCTGCCCGGAAAGGAGTTGGGCCCCCACCCGGCTGCGGCCGCCGGTGGCGCAGTAAACCAGGGTGGGTTTTTCCGGGTCCAGCTTCTGGTATTGGTCATGGAGCTGGGGCAGGGGGATGAGCGTGGCCCCGGGAATATGCTCTTCTTCATACTCGCCGGGCTGGCGCACGTCCAGTAAGGTGAAAGTGCCCTCCCCATGGGAGGCCAGGTATTTCCGGGCCTCGTCCGGGTCCAGGGAGGCCTCGGGAGTAAATAACTTCTTAAGCTGTATCATCGTCTCCTATCCTCAAAGCATTTCCCTTATAAGCTGAAAGCTGATAGCTGACAGCTTTAAAAGTCAGTCCACGAAAATCCTGGCGTCCACTACGGCCGCGCCCTGGGCAAAGACTATCAAGGGGTTGATGTCCAGCTCCCGGATCTCCGGGAAGTCCAGGACCAGTTGGGACAGGCGCTCCAGGCACTGGGCGATGGACTCCAGGTCCGCGGGGGGCTCTCCCCGGAAACCCTGCAACAGGGGAAAGGCCTTCAGCTCCCGGATCATCTTGTGGGCCCATTGCTCGGAAATGGGGGCCACGCAAAACGCCACGTCCTGAAAAATCTCCACCAGGGTGCCCCCCAGGCCGATCATCAGCAAGGGGCCGAAGTGGGGGTCCCGGGTCATGCCCAGGATCATTTCCGTGCCCGGGGCCGCCATCTTTTGCACCAGGGCCCCGGCCAGCGCGGCCTGGGGCCGGGCCTGGGCCACCCCGGCCAGGAGTTCGCCGTAAGCCCGGCTCATTTCCGCCCCGTTGTGCAGAGAAACCTTGACGCCCCCCACTTCAAACTTATGAACAATGTCCGGGGAGACGATCTTCAAGGCCACGGGAAAGCCCAGCTCCTCCGCGGCCCGGACCGCGTCCGCGGCCGAGTGCACCCAGCGGTGGGGCAGCACCGGGAAGCCGTAGGCCTGGAAGATCTGGTGCGCCTCGGGTTCCAGGACGAACTGGCGTCCTGCGGTTTTGGCGCCGTTTATAACCTTTTGCACCGCCGGCCGATCCACGTCCGTAAAGGTCTTGACTTCGTAGCGGGGGCGGCGGCGGCTCCGGGCGAAGCGGGCCATGGCCGCCAGGGCCCGGGCCGTCTCCTCCGGAAAGTGATAATGGGGCAGGTGGCCCTGGGTAAGGATGGTCAGGGTCTCTTCAATTTCCCCCAGGGCCATCTGGCAGACCAGAGTGGGCTTTTGATGCTGTTCGGCCACCCGGGTTACCTCCGCTGCAATTTCCTTCAGGTTGGTCATCAACTGGGGGGTGGAGATGACGATGGCCCCGTCCACCCCGGGGTCGGCCAGCACCCCTTCCAGGGCCGCGGCGTAGCGCGCGGCGTTGGCGTCCCCCAGGACATCCACCGGGTTGTGGATGTTGGCCGCGGCCGGCAGACTCTCCCGGAGACGCTGGGTGGTCTCTTCCTGAAAGCCGGCCATGGTTAGGCCGTAGCGCACCGCCGCGTCCGTGGCCATAATGCCCAAGCCCCCGGCATTGGTGACAATTGCGGTCCGGTTTCCCTGGGGCAGCGGCTGGGTGGCCAGGGCCGCGGCGTAGTCGAACAGCTCTTCCAGGGATTCCACCCGGAAGACGCCGCACTGGGCGAAGAGGGCGTCGTAGGCCGCGTCCGACCCCGCCAGGGCCCCGGTATGGGAGGACGCGGCCTGGGCCCCGGCCGCGGTGCGCCCGGATTTAATGGCCAGGATGGGTTTCCGCTGCCCGCTCGCCTGGGCCAACTGGCAGAACTTCTGGGGGGTGGCCAGGTCTTCCAGGTAGAGCAGGATCACGTCCGTTTGCGGGTCATCCAGCAGGTAGGCCAGGAAGTCGGTCTCATTGAGGTCGGCTTTGTTGCCCACGGACACGAACTTGGACAGGCCGATGCGCTCCGCCTGGGCATATTCCAGGGCCGCCACCCCCACCGCGCCGCTCTGGGAGACCAGGGCGATGTTGCCCGGCTGCGGCATCAGCCGGGAGAAGCTGGCGTTCAGGGAGACCTGCGGGTCGGTATTGATGATCCCCAGGCAGTTGGGGCCCAGCAGAGGAATGCCGCTTTGCCGGGCCGCGGCCAGCACCGCGGCCTCCTTGCCGACCCCTTCTCCCCCCAGCTCCTTGAAGCCGGCGGTAATGACGATGGCGCCCTTGATCCCTTTGCGGCCGCACTCCTCCAGCACCTGGGCCACCCCGCCGCTGGGCACGATGATCACCGCCAGGTCCACGGGATCGGGAATCTCCAGGACCGAAGCGTAGGCCCGGACGCCCATGATGCTCCGGGCCTTGGGGTTCACGGGATAGACCACGCCCGTATAGTCGTAATGCAAGACATTGCCGAAAACCGCCCGGCCCACGCTCTCCGGACGGGTGGTGGCGCCGATGACCGCCACCGACTGGGGAGAGAAGATTCGTTGCAGGTCCAGGCCTTGCCGGGAATCGCTCATTTTGCCGCCTTTCAAGGGATTAGTAGGGCCGCCGACCATAAAGCCCCATGGGGAAATTGCTATTTGATACCGAGCTGCAATCTAACGATGTGGATTTGTAGGGGGGCACCCGGGTGTGCCCCCTGGACGCTCGCAAAAACACAATCCTTCAGTCTCAAAAAATAACCTAGGTTCATAAAATTAACGCAGTTTTATTTGCGGACGCAAGGGCGGACACATGGGTCCGCCCCTACATAAAATTGCCGTTAGATTGCAACTCGGTATGAGAAGTCTGCGAAAGTCCTTTTCTCCATATTTTAACGGCAAAAATCTTCCCTAACAGGAAAGCTTTTCCCCTTGGCCCAGGGAAAATTTTGCTTTCTTCAAGTCCATTTCAATTTTCTTAAACAATTATCCAATATTTTGAAGTAGTTGCCCAAGATAGGCCTGGCATATATCTTGCGGCCTTTAAGGTATGGATTTTTCTCCACATTTCAATACAGAAAGCATGCAAAGGGGGTGATGACAGCCACCAGTCAACCTGAAGCAGCACGCGGCAAAGGAAATGGCCAAAACTAGATTACCCACCGGAATTTCCCAATGAAATGCAAAGGAGAGGGTCATGAGCATTAGCGCAATTAGCAGCACCGGTGGTGGATATGACCACATGTCCATCGAGCAGATGCGGCAAAAAATCTTCAAGACGTGGGACACAAACGGCGATGGGTCCATCGACAACAGTGAAGCCCAAACCGCCGCTGCCACTATGTCCCAAGACACCGGTCTGTCCATTACGGCGGACCAAATAATGTCCATCTTTGACACCGATCAAAATGGCTCCATTAGCCAAACGGAATTTACCCAGGCCAGTTCCACGTGGGAAGACCACATGAAAAACCTGATGGATGCCGCGGGCATGAGCTCCATGGGACCGCCGCCGCCTCCACAGGACTCGAACGCGGTCAGCCAGTTATCCAATCTGGCGGACCAGATCTTTGCCGCCATGGACACTGATGGTGACGGCACCATCAGCCAAACCGAGTTCGAGGCGGCCATGCAGCAGCTTACTGGCCAGTCTATCAGCTCCACGGCCTCATCCACCACCACCGACAGTTCTACGTCGACGTCCAGCAGCAGCACCACCGCCAGCACTTCCACGGATTCCACCGGTTCCAGCGAGAGCAACAGCCTGGCGGCGCTGCTACAGCAATTTCTCGACTTGCTGGCGAAGCTGCAAGATGATCAATATTCCCAATATTCGCAGAATTCGCAGACCTCTCAGGATTATCAAAGCACGAACGCCTACGTCTGAGCCTGAGAGCTCTGTGACCATGTCCCTGAGGGAAGGACCCGGGGCCGGCTGCCGGCCGGGACACCCGGGCCACCGGCCACCGGCCCTTTCCTCAGGCCCCTGCCGATTCCAAATCAGTTCTTCGCGAACCTGCGGCGCCCCCCTGAATTATGAAAGAAATCGTGGGCGTCTTGCCCGCCACGTTAATACGCACAGGCTGGAAAGCCTGTGCTACCGCTTTGAAAAACTTTTGCGCCTTACTTTGCGCCTTGGCGTCTTTGCGTGAAGTAATTTTAAGAGCAGGACCAGGCGGTTCAACAAATACCCAAATCCTCCCGGATCTGCTCCACCAACCGGGGCAGGGCTTGTTGCACCTCCGGGGACAGCCCTGATCCCAGCCGGAAATCCTTGCCTTCGATGCCGTAAACCGTGAGACTGGGCGGCAGTTGCTGCAGCGACCGGGCAATTTCTATCTGCTCGGCCAGCCCGAAGCTATGGCAGGAGCAGCAGGCGAAGAGCCGGCGGGGCAAGGGCGCGGCCTGGGCGGCAAACCGGAAGATCCGGCCCGGGCTCGACTGGGAGGCCACCGCGTCGATCACCACCACGCGTTGGGCCCCCTGCCACCGGTCCAACAAAGTGCTGGGATCGCCATCCAACTCCAGGACTGCTACTCCCGGCAACTGCAACTCCCGGATCAGACGCGCCGCGGCCAGCCCCGCCCCGTCATCGCCCCGGAAGATGTTGCCGATGCCGATGATTAAGATGGTTTCCTGATGCAGTTGAAGATTATGCGCGTTCAATACGTAGATTCAAAAAATGCGTTGCACAAGAAATACACGGATCGTAATTGCGGATCATCTGCTCGCACTGCCAGGTAAGCTTATCCTGGGACAGGTCCAGGTGGCCGGCGACGAATTGCGCCAGGTCGCCCTCCATGCTCTTCTGGTTCTGGGAGGTGGGGGGCACGATCTTCGCTTCCTGGATCAGCCCCGCTTCATCCAGGCGGTAGCGGTGGTAGAGGATGCCCCGGGGGGCCTCGGTGCAGGCGCAGCCCACGCCGGCCCGGGGCGCCACCGGCACCGCGGGCGCGTCCGGCATCTCGTACGCGGCGATCAGGCCCAGGGCCTCAGCCACGGCGTGGAGCATCTCCACGGCCCGGACCACAATGCTCTGGAAGGGATTGCGGCACTCCGGGCCCAGGCCCGCCTGTCTGGCGGCCTCTTGGGCCAGAGGCGAAAGGCGGTCGAAGTTGAGGTTATAGCGGGCCAGAGGCCCCACCAGATAAGGACCCCGGCCCTGGTCCCGGCTCTTCAGGGTCGAATGCAGGGCGTGACTGTGGGGCACATGTTCTTCCTGGAAATACTTCTCATAGTCCTTGACCGGGATATCCAGACCCCGCCTGGACACCAGGCGGCCTTCATTCAGGGGATATTCCTCCGGATGGCGCAGGGCTACGAATTCATAGTCCGCCTCATACTCGGGAAAGGGTAAGCCCCCCACCCAGGCCACGGTCTGGCTGGCCGCGTCCCGGGCCCATTTGAGCCTCTCCGCCAGGGGAGCCAGCTCCTCCTTGGCGGGGACCTTGTAAAAACCCCCCACCCGGACGTTAATGGGGTGGATTTCCCGGCCTCCCAGCAGGGCTACCAACTCATTGCCCACTTTTTTCAGTTGCAGGCCCAGCTTCACCATGTCCGGATGGTCCCGGGCCATCTGCAGGGAATCCTCATAGCCTAAAAAGTCCGGGGCATGAAGCATGAAGAGGTGCAGGGCGTGGCTCTCGATCCACTCCCCGCAGTAGAGCAGCCGCCGCAGGGAGCGCAGGGGGCCTTCCACTTTGACTTTGAGGGCCTCTTCCATGGCGTGCACGGAGCTCATCTGGTAGGCCACCGGGCAGATGCCGCAGATGCGGGCGGTGATATCCGGGGCCTCGGTGAAATGGCGGCCCCTTAAGAAAGCCTCGAAAAAGCGGGGCGGCTCCCAGATCTGTAGTTGCACCCCGGCCACGCGGCCGTCGTTGATCTTGATATGGAGCGCCCCTTCCCCTTCCACCCGGGCCAGGTAATCCACTTTGATGGTCCTAGTGCTCATGGGCCTCGCTCTCCTGGCGAAAGGCCGGTGCGCCGGCGTTGAAAGTGCGGAAGAGACGCAGCAGCTCGGGCTCGGTCATTCCCAGGCGGCTGCCGAGCCAGGCGCTCAGAGACGCAGTGTTGGGGGTCTCCTTGGGTCCGTAGCAACCATAGCAACCCCGCTGGTAGGTCGGGCAAAGCGCGCCGCAGCCCGCATGGGTCACCGGCCCCAGGCAGGGGGTGCCGTGGGCCACCTGCACGCAGATATTGCCCCGCATCTTACATTCCAGACAGACGCTGTGGGCCGGCATCACCGGTTTGCGCCCCTGGAGAAAGGCGCTCACCGCCTCCACCAGTTGCCGCTTGTTGATGGGGCAGCCCTGTAACTCCAGGTCCACCTGGATATGGCCGGAGATGGGCGTGGAAGTTTCCAGGGCCTCGATATATTGGGGCCGGGCATAAACCAGGGGGATGTATTCCTGGACGTCGGCAAAATTGCGCAACCCCTGGATGCCCCCCGCGGTGGCGCAGGCGCCGATGGCCAGGACAAATTTGGAAATCCGCCGCACCTGCTGGATGCGCGGCACGTCATGGGGCGCGGCAATGGAGCCCTCCACCAAAGACAGGTCGTAGGGGCCTTTGACCACTGCCCTGGAAGCCTCCACAAAGTAGGAGATCTCCAGCTCCCCGGCGATGGCCAACAGTTCATCCTCGCAGTCCAGCAGGGACAACTGGCAGCCGTCGCAGGACGCGAACTTCCACACCGCCAGCTTGGGGCGTTTTTTCCGGGGCATAATCGTTACCATCTCCGTAATAAGTTCAAAGTTCCAGGTTCAAAGTTCAAGGTCAAGACCTAGCGCCCCCATGGGCCTTCCTTAAACTTTGAACCTTGAACCTTGAACCTTAAACTTCTCTGGCCAGGAACCAATCCTGCAACTGGTCATAACGGAACACCGGCCCGTCCTTGCAGACGAAGAAAGGCCCCAACTGGCAATGGCCGCACAGGCCCAGGCCGCATTTCATGTTCCGCTCCATGGACACGTAGATGTTTTCCGGCTTCAGGCCGTGGGCCAAAAGTTCCTGGACCGTGAAGCGCATCATCACCCCGGGGCCGCAAACCAGGGCCACGGTGTTCACCGGATCAAAGCGAGCCCGGGGAATAATATGGGGCACCACCCCTACACTGCCCCGCCATTCGCCCCGGGCCGCGTCCACGGTGACGTGCACCCGGAAATCAAAACGGCCCCGCCAGCCCTCCAGTTCCTTGTAATACAACAAGTCCTCGGGGGTGCGGGCGCCATAGATCAATTCCAGATTGCCATAATCCTGGCGGTGGCTGAGCAGGTGGTAGACCGCAGGCCGCAAAGGCGCCAGACCCAGCCCCCCGGCAATCACCAGCACGTCCTGGCCCGCGGCGGCGGCCATCGGCCAGGGCGCGCCAAAGGGCCCCCGCCCCCCCAGGATCTCCCCCTTTTTCAGGCCGCAGATGGTCCGGGTCACCGCACCCACGGCCCGGATGGTGTGCACCAGGGTCTCCGGCCGTTCCGGGTTGCCGCTGATGGAGATCGGGGATTCTCCTATCCCAAAGGCATAGAGCATGTTGAACTGCCCGGGGGCAAAGGAGAAACCCTGACCGCCGCCAGCCGCCTCCAGGGTCAGGGTAAAGGTGTCCGCGGTCTCCCGCCCTACTTTTAAGACCCGGAAAGGCCGCGGCAACATGGGCTCGGTAGCAGGATTAAGCATATCTTTCAATTCCCGGGGATAGATAAGCTATCAGCGATCAGCTTTCAGCAAAAAAATATCCCCCCAGCGTTCCCTGGCATTTGGCCACCAATAAATTAGGAAGAGTTTCGTAGGGGCGGGCGTCTCGCCCGCCTCAACGTCGCACAGGCGAGACGCCTGTGCCACCAATTTAATCTCTATATTTTCGCGTCTTCCTTTGCGCCTTTGCGTCTTTGCGAGAGTAATCTTTCAGCTGACCGCTGACAGCTTCTTATCCATACATATCCGCCATCTGCATGGTGATCACCCGGAACTGCACCGCCAGCATCTGCCCGTATCTTTTCATCAGCGCATAACCCAGTTCGTGGTCCTGTTCGCAGATGTGCATCAGGGATTTGACATCCAGGGCCGTGGCCCTGGTAAGCTGCACCGCCCGGGCGTCGTAGTGCCAGTGGTACGGCTTGTCGAACCAGAGCCAGCCCAGGGCCTGGCCCTCCCCCAGGGTCTGGATGGTGATGGGGCCGCGCCGGGACCGGAAAATCTCCACCGCCACCTGCCCGTGGTTAATGAGATAGAATTTGGCGGCCTCCTCCTGTTCCCGGAAGAGGAACTGCCCGGCCTTGAAATTCACCCGGGAGGCGCATTCTCCGATAATACTCAGGTGACGGGGAGTTAATCCTTCCAGAAACGGATGGCTCGTCAAGCTGGATTCAGGCGTATCCATGCCCCTTACTCCTTTGCCGCCGGGGGGGTAGTCAGTTCGCTCTCCCGAATGGCCTGAATTTCCTCGGTGATATCAATGGCCACCGGGCACCAGGTAATGCAGCGGCCACAGCCCACGCATCCCAAGACTCCGAACTGATCGATCCAGGTGGCCAGTTTGTGAGTCAGCCACTGGCGGTAACGGGAGCGGATGGTATTGCGGATGCCGCCGCCGTGCAGATAAGTGAAATCCACGGTATGGCAAACGTCCCAGCGCCGCCAGCGTTCGGCCTGGGTCCCGGTCAGGTCGGTGGTGTCTTCCAGGGTATGGCAGAAACAGGTGGGGCAGACCAGGGTGCAGTTGCCGCAATTCAAGCAGCGGGCCGCCACCTGGTCCCACCGGGGATTTTCATAGTTGCGGTACAGCAGGGACTTAAGGTCCGCGGTTTCCAGGGTGCGGCCCATCTGCCGGGCAGCCTGGGCCGTCAAATTGGCCGCGGCCTGCCGTTGTTCAGGCAGGGCCTTTTGGTGGGGAACCTGAGCGATTAACTGCTGCCCCCGCGCCGAACCCGCGGCCGCCACTAGGAAATGCCGCGTTCCTTGCAGAATCTCGGTGAGGGCCAGGTCAAAGCCTTGGGTAACCTGGGGGCCGGAGCCCATGGAGACGCAAAAACCGGTGCCGCAAGGGTGCCCGCAGTTCACCGCCAGAATAAAGGCCTGCTCCCGCCGGGCGCGATAGTGGGGATCAGTGAAGGGGCCCTCCAGGAAGACCTTATCCTGGACGGCTATGGCTGCCAGATCGCAGGCGTGGACCCCGATAAACGCGAATTTGACCGCGTCTTCATCCGGCAGCTGAATCTGAAAGCCGTTTTCTTCACGCCGGGCTTGCCAGGTCCGGCGGCGGGGGGGATAGAGAAACTGTTTCCAGGATTGTTGGCCCACCCCGTAGCCGAAGAAAATGGGGGCCTTCAGTTTCCGCAGCCGGAAGACGCCTCCCTCCTGGGCGTCGCCCCAACCCCGGGGAAGATCGGCGAGAGATGACAAGGGGGCGTAAACCAGGGAGCCCTGGCGCAGGGTGGGACCAATCACCTGGTATCCCTGGCTGCGCAAGCTCTCCAGCAATTGCTGGAGAACCTCGGGCTCCATGACTACCTCATCCCCCAGGTTTACGGACGCAGCGCTCATTCTTGGCGTGCTCTCCTATGGATGGAGCAGCATGAAGCCAAATGATTCCAAGAAAACAACTAGGAATTAGTATAGTTATCTTGAGGGGGGGCGTCAAGCCACAACGTCAAACCGGAGATGGGGATGTAGGCGGGAAAGCTGGGAGGCCGGGAGAGGAAGCGGAGGCGGAACAAATCAGGACAGAATCCCAGAGATCCTGCCCCTGGAATCACATCGCCTCACGTTTGTCCGCCCGGGCCACCCCTTCGCCCCCGGCCAGGCAGTTGGCGAGGGGGTCTTGTCCCGGCGGTGTTTCCTGGGAGCTGCAAGCCGGTCTATCTGGCAGACCCCTGGAAGTCAGGAGTATCCCGGCCACCAAAATCGCTACCAGACCGAAAGGCAATAAGGTCCAGACCATTGGTCCCCCGTGGTGTCTCTCCCGGACCATCCTGATATGGTGCCGGACGCACTAACCCTTTTTTGGCGGTTCCGTCAGATAGAGAATGTCACCGGCCTTCATTTCAATGAGGTTGGGGTTGCGCTTCTTCAGCAAGTCAAACTCTTCCCGGCTCAGAAACCGGACCGGGGCCAGCTCGTCCACCATGGCGAAGCGTCCCCCATGCTGCCGCCAGTTATTTTTATTTGCTTGCATGGGCATTTCCTCCCTAATGAAATACTTGGAGCACAGGCCCCCGCCCAGACAGATAACGCTGTCCTTATCGTTGAGGCAGCGCTATCCAGGAGGAAGTATGTCCTGGGGACATACCCCCTCCTGGCTGACCCTGACAAATGCTAAAAAGTATAGAACGCCGTGATCATAGGCGTATACTTTTGCACGCCGTTTTTGCCCCAGAGGTCCAGGGACGCGCCCGCGGCTAAAGATAGTTTATCCGTAGCCAGGAACTCGATGCCTGGAAGGACGCCGATCACCGTCTGCGGGGTTTGGTAGCCCTGGACCGTGGGGAGGTTTTGCCAGGTCCAGTTGCTGTAAACCTCAAACAGCGCGACCCATTTCGAGGCCAAAGGCAACTCCATAGCCAGGTTGGCGGTCAGATATTCCCGGGAACGGACATTGATGGGGCCTTCCTCGCCGTGGATTTTAAACATGTTCACCGGGGTGTTGAACCAGAGTTGGCCGTGGACTAACACCGGCTTCACATATTTGAAGAGGTTGACGCCGGTGATGAAGTTGAAAGACCCGGTGCCGATGGCATCCACGCCCAGACGCCCCGGATTGAGGTTGGAGGCGTGGCCGGTGGGAAAACCCACCCCGCCCACCGCGCTGACCGCGGGGTGATAATCGCCCTCCGGCAGGAAGTTGTATTTGGCCACCCAGGTAATATCCCCAACCCCGCTGTAACTGGCGGAGGTTTCGTTGTTGGGGCCGGGGAAATTCGCGTCGTTGACCCAGTTATGGATAAACGGAACAACGATGTACGTTTCCAGGTCTTTGGTGGGGCCATAGACAAATTTGACCGGCATGAAAAAGGTGTAATAATTGCCCGGAGCCTTCACACTCCGCCAGCTATTGGTAAAATTCCCCGGATAAAAGGACAAAGCCCACCAGGCCTGCATGGCGAACTTGCCGGTTTCGATGGGTGTACAGGTGTCGCTGATCATGGGGCCGCAGGTGGTGGGCGGACCCTCCTTTTTTTCTTCTGCGGGCGGCGGGGTCGCCGGTTTTTCCATCATGGCCGGAGCACCCCCCTGGGCCCGCGCCGGCGTCGCCGGAGCCAGCCCCGTCAGAAACAATCCCAGAACGAGACAAGTCAGAATCATTCTCAAGGTGTCACCATTACTCTCAAATTTCCGCATCATCATGCCAGGTTCCCCCTTTTCTCTGTCGTTTGCCACAGTATTTGAAATATTAAGTATTAATAAAGCCGGCATTATCCGGAAAATCGACGGAGCTGCTTCTCTGCCCGGCTATTAGAAAGTTTTTCGAGACCGCGGTCATGACCGCCGCCGGGATGAAAGGCCGGGGGGAAAGAATTCCCCCCGGCGGCAGCACTGCGCTTGCTTTATATGGCACTCTCCCCGGTCTCGCCGGTGCGGATGCGGATGACTTCCGCCACCGGGTAGACGAAGATCTTGCCGTCCCCGATCCTGCCGGTGCGGGCATTATTGGCGATGGTGTTCACCACGGATTGGACCTTATCGTCCGGGGCCACCACCTCGATCTTCACTTTGGGCAGGAAATCCACCTGGTACTCCATGCCCCGGTAGACTTCCCGGATGCCTTTTTGGACGCCGAACCCCTTGACTTCGGTGACCGTCATGCCCTGAACGCTGATGGCGTGGAGGGCCTCCTTCACCGGTTCCAATCTAAAGGGCTGAATTATGGCCTCAATTTTTTTCATGCGTATTCTCCTGTCGTCACAATTGCCGGTTGCCCCGGATTTTTTGATTACCCCAGCTCCCCATTAGCCGTTTCTTTCCGCTCACTCTTGGCGAGAACAAAGTCGGGATAGGCCAGGACACCGGTTTCCGGGATATCCAGGCCGCCCAGTTCCACCTCTGCGGAGACCCGGTTGCCGATAACGGCTTCAATGAGCTTAAAGGTGAGGTAGGCCGCACAGAATACGAAGACCAAGCAGACCACCACGTCTATGGCCTGCGCCAGAAACTGGGAGGCATCCCCATAAAACAAGCCCCTGACCGTGCCTTCGACATTGTTCCATTTGTCCCCATAAGTGCCGTCGGCAAAGAGACCCAGGGACAGAACGCCCCAGGCGCCGCAGGCGCCGTGCACCGAGATGGCGCCCACCGGATCGTCCACCTTCAGGACGCCGTCGATGAAGAGGACGCTTAAGACCACCAGGACGCCGGCAATGAGGCCGATAAGGACTGCGCAAGGCGCATTCACGAAAGCGCAGGGCGCGGTGATGGCCACCAGGCCCGCCAGCAGGCCGTTGACGCACATGGTGGGATCAGGCTTGCCGAACCGCAGCCACATATAGAGCATGGCGGAAAAAGCGCCCCCCGCCGAAGCCAGCATGGTGTTGGTGGCGATGACCCCGATGCGCAAATCTGTGCCCGCCAGGGTGGAGCCGGGGTTGAACCCGAACCAGCCGAAGGCCAGGATCAGGGCGCCAGCAATGCCCATGGGAATATGATGGCCCGGAATGGCGTTGGGGGTGCCGTCCTTCTTATATTTCCCAATTCTGGGGCCCAGGACTATGGCCCCGGCCAGCGCGGTCACACCCCCCACCATGTGCACCACCCCGGAGCCGGCAAAGTCCACCGCGCCGTGGCCTAGGCCGAAATTGGCGCCCAGGGTGGACAGCCAGCCGCCCCCCCAGACCCAGTTGCCATAGATGGGGTAGATGAGCATGGAAATGAAAAAGCCGTAAACGCAGAAGGCCAGGAATTTCCAGCGCTCGGCCATGGCGCCGGTGGGAATGGTGGCCGTAGTGTCCATGAAGACCATTTGGAAGAGGAACAGGGTAAAGACCGCCACATCATAGGCCCCGCCGGTCAGGAAGAAGCCTTTATAACCGATGATGCCGAAGTCTTTGCCGAATAAGTGCCAAGTCCATTCCTGGTTTAGATTGGCCACCATGCCCAGGTTCGCCACCTGCCCCACACCCCCGAACATGAAGGCGAAACCGCAGATCCAGAAGCCCAACATGCCGATGACGTAAACCATGAAATTCATCAGCATGGTATGGGCCGCGTTCTTGGCCCGGGTAAAGCCCGTCTCCACCAGGGCGAAACCGAGCTGCATGAACATGACCAGATAGCCGGTAATCAGGGTCCAGATAATATTAATGGAAATCTTGTTATGCCCCACGGCCTCGGCGATTTCCGCCAGAATAGGTTTTCCCGCCTCTTTGGCGGTGAGGTCCTTAACCGTGCCGGTGACCGAGCCCGAGGGGTCGGCGGTGATAGCAGGAGCCGCCGGGGCTGCGGGCTCTGCGGCCCAGAGCACCAGCGGCACAGTTGCCAACATGATCAAGAGTGCTATGACTCCAAAGATGATTACCCGTTTTTGATCCACCATGATTTCTCCCTTGCTGATGCGATGGTCGAATTTTTAGAGCGCTCTCGGTGGATTAAAAGCAATTGCCATGCCATTTAAAATTAACAATAATTTCATAAAGTTATAATTATTAGAAATCCATTAGAAAACAAAAATGTAGACTTTATTTTATGATTAATTACATAAATGGCAATTTTATATAAAATTATCAAAAATGTAATACAGAAATGCTTGCATGATCTGACAATAATGTAATTTATTTAAGGCGCTGGAGGGGAAAGAGCCGGAGGGAAGGATTCCCCCCGGCTGCAGGCAAACGGCTGGCTTAAACTGCGTTTTCACCGGTCTCGCCGGTACGGATGCGGACGGCCTCCGTCACCGGATAGACGAAGATCTTGCCGTCTCCGATCCTGCCGGTGCGGGCCTTAGCGATGATGGCGTCCACGATGGCCTTCGCCTTCTCATCGGGGGCCACGATTTCGATCTTTACTTTGGGCAGGAAATCCACCTGGTATTCCATGCCCCGGTAGACCTCCCGGATACCTTTCTGCACTCCAAAACCCTTGACTTCGGTGACCGTCATCCCCTGGACGCTGAGGGCATGCAGGGCCTCTTTCACGGGTTCCAGCTTAAAGGGCTGGATAATTGCCTCTATCTTTTTCATGTCCTGCCTCCTGATATTTTACAGACTGTATCCGGTTTCCTGGTGCTCGGAGATGTCCAGACCGGCCACTTCTTCTTCCGGAGACACTCTGAGACCCATGGTGGCGTCCAGGATCTTCAAGAGAATGAAGCTGACCACAAAGGAGTAGACCAGGGTCACCCCCACGGCCAGGGCCTGAATTCCCAGTTGCCCGGGATTGCCAAAGAAGAGGCCGTCACCGCCCGCGGCGTTGACCAGCTTGCACGCAAAAAGCCCGGTCAACAAGGCGCCGATGACCCCGCCCACACAGTGGACGCCCACCACGTCCAGGGAGTCGTCATAACCCAGCTTCACTTTGGCCAGCACCGCCATGTAGCAGACGACCCCGGCCACCAAGCCGATGATGATGGCCGACATGGGGCCCACGTAGCCGGCCGCGGGGGTGATGGCCACCAGCCCGGCCACGGCGCCGGAGGCCGCGCCCAGGGTGGTGGGTTTGCCCCGGTGAATCCATTCTGCGCCCACCCAGGCCAGGGTCGCGGCCGCAGTGGCCATATGGGTGGCGACAAAGGCGGAGCTGGCCAGGGCCCCTGCGGCCAGGGCGCTACCGGCGTTGAAGCCGAACCAGCCGAACCACAGCAAGGCCGCGCCCAGAATAGTCATGGGCAGGTTGTGGGGAATGAAGGCCTCAGCCCCATTGCCATAACCCGCATAACCCTTGCGGGGCCCTATGACCAGGGCCGCGGCCAGGGCGGCGATACCGGCGTTGATATGCACCACCGTGCCGCCGGCGAAATCCAAGGCGCCCAGGCTCTTGAGCCAGCCGCCGTCGCCCCAGACCCAGTGGCACACCGGATCATAGACCAGGATCGACCATAAGATCATAAATACCAGGAAGGTTTTGAATTTCAGGCGCTCGGCCCAGGCGCCGGTGATCAGCGCCGGGGTGATGACCGCAAACATGGCCTGGTAGATCATAAAGGTCTGATGAGGAATGGTTTCGGCATAGGCCTTAAAGGGTTCGAAGCCCACGCCCCGTAAACCGATCCAATCCAGGTTGCCGATGATATGCCCGACATCGGGGCCAAAGGCCAGGCTGTAACTGAAAAAGGCCCAGAGCACACTGATGACCCCCAGCATGATAAAATTCTGCATGATGGTGCCCAGGATATTTTTACTGCGCACCATTCCTCCGTAAAACAAAGCCAGCCCAGGAGTCATCAGCATCACCAGGGCGGCAGAGACCAACATGAAGGCGGTATCCCCTGAATTCATTTGTATCTCCCTCCTTATCAGGATAAATGATTTCTCGATATTTGTTGCTCTTAGTGCAAAGTCAATGCCACCTATTATTTGTGAAATATCAGTATGTTAGCCTTATGCGGCGCAATAGTTAAAATACATAATTGTTAACACATTCTAATTTACATTTACAATTTTGCAGTTTTGTGTCTTTGTCACGGTAGATACAAACCTGTGGCAGCCGCCTCGGCGGTTTGCCCCAGGCCATCGCCGATTTATTTCCCCCGGATCGCCTCTTTATGATATAGATATGGATAAGTTAGGGTATGCTGGAGGCTGGGAGGGCCTTTAGATGAAAATTAAGCACCCTTTGCCCTTAAGGAAAGCCAAGGCTTGCCGTTATCTCTGTCGGATCACGGCCCCTTCCCTGGGCTGGCTCCTGGCCCTCTGCCTGCTGGCGGCCTGTGCCCCCCGGGAGTTGCCCCCGCCGCCGGCCCCCGTTTATCCCAGCCGGGTCATCACCCATGACGGTCTGGCTTTCATGGTGCACCGGCTCAGACTCCCCGGCACCAGGCAGGAACTCACCATCCGCAACGGCAGCGCCAAGGAGTGGGTGCCCCTTAACCGGATAATGGGCGTGCGCTTTACCGGCCCCGCCCGGGGCGGGTATCGTCCGGCCGAGATCGTCCTCATTTCCGGCGATAGGATGAAGGGGGAAATTTATCTAGTTAATGTTATTTTGGAAGGCTCCACCGACCTGGGGTACTGGAATATGCCTTTATCCAAGGTGGAGCGCCTGGATGTAGGCCGGGATTGATTCTGCCGCGGCCAAGCCCCCGGACCTGAGTGATGGCGGCCCTTCTTCTGGCATTTCTGGTGGGACTGGCCTTGGGGAGCTTTCTCAATGTGGTGATCACCCGCCTGCCCCTGGGAGAGGCGTTCTGGGCCGGACGTTCCCGCTGCCCCCATTGCCGCGCCCCCATCTCCTGGCGGGATAACGTGCCTTTGCTCAGCTTTCTCCGGCAGCGGGGCCGCTGCCGCATCTGCCACGACCCTATTCCCAGGCGTTATCCCGCGGTGGAACTGGCCGGGGGGCTCTTGGCCCTGGCTTTGTGGACCTCCTTTCCCGGCAGCTATCTGCTCCTGGTTTACGGGTCTTTTTGCGCGGCGCTGGTGGTGCTCACCGGCCTGGACCTGGAGCACCGCTGGCTCCCGGATGTCATCACCCTGCCCGGCATCGCCCTGGGCCTGGCTTTTTCGCTGATCTTCCCCCAACTTTCTTTTTTTGAGTCCCTGGCCGGAGCGCTGCTGGGCGGCGGCCTGTTCTACGCGCTGATGTGGACTTACGAGAGACTGACGGGGAGGATGGGCATGGGCGGGGGGGACGTGAAATTGCTGGCTCTGATCGGGGCCTTCCTGGGTCTTAAAGCCTTGCCTTTTGTGATTCTCGTGAGCGCCGCCCTGGGGAGCCTGGTGGGCATCGCGGTGGTCCTGATCAGCGGCAACTGGCGTCCGGGTGACTGGCGGGCCACGGCCATCCCCTTCGGCCCCTTTCTGGCCGGGGCCGCGCTGCTCTATCTCTTTGGCCATCCGGCCCTTGCCCGGCTATTGCCGGGAGTGTGATTATTTACTGCAAAAAAAAGGGGGGGAGCCAGTGGCCCTCCCCCCTAAATAACCTTCTCCAAGTCGCTTTTATTTGAAAATTCCCTTTTCTTCATACTCAGGATTGCCGCGACCGATGGGGCGGTCGAAAGTCCAGCCGCCAGGCCGGCCTATCAGCTCCCAGGCCGCGGTATCCACACTCCGGGAAGGCACGGTAAAGGGCAGGGTGACGAGGAACAAGCCGGTGCCCGCAATAGTGGTGGCCAGCCCCAAAGGACGCGCAAACAGCGCATCCCCAGCCACGGCTGCGGTGCTGGGTTCTTTCTTGGGAGACCCGGCAAAGCCCTCTTCCGCCTTGTCCATGTTATAAGCCTTCCTGAGGGAATAAGCCTCTCCGGCCGCGGCCAGACCCGTCCAGGTTCCCAGCAGCATGATGGCCATGATTACCGTCAACATCCTGCGCGTCATGCCTCCCTCCTTCGCCTCCCACTGAGGCAGTGCATCTCTATCTTATTTTCGGATACCACACCTTGATTCTTAAAGCAAATCTAATATCGACCCGGGTTCACCGCTTGGGGTTTGGGTTGTCCCGGCGCAGAGGCGGGGGTTCTTCCATGCCCACCTTCTTTTTCATCTCGTTGGTAATCCGCGCCCCTTCCTCCAAGTTAGTGATAATGTGCGGGGTAATCAAGACTATGAGTTCGGTCTTTTGTTTGCTCACCTTCCCCGACCCGAACAAGGGACCGAAGAGCGGCAGCTTCCGTAGCCCGGGAATCCCGGCCTGGCTGGTGGTCTTATCCTCCCGGATGAGCCCGCCCAAGACCACGGTCTGATTGTCCCCGGTAATCAAGGAGGTCTTGGCCTGGCGCACCGTGAAAGTGGGGGTGGAGTTCACGCCGGTGCTGGTGGTATTGGCGCTGCTCACCTCCTGGGCGATATCCAGGGTCACCATGCCGTTGGCATTGATCTGGGGTTTCACCGTCAGGATGATGCCGGTGTTGCGGTATTGCACCGTGGAGGTCTGGAACGAGGTGGTCTGGCTGACCAGGGGTACCGATTGGGAGGTAAGGGTGGGCACTTCTTCACCGATCATGATGGTGGCCTCCTGGTTGTTGGCGGCCATGATGTGAGGTGAAGCCAGAATATCCGCCCGGCCCTCGGAAGCCAGTAAATTAATGAGGCCTTTCAGCTTGTTCAGGGTGTCCGTGGCCACGAAGGTGAAGCCGCTGGCTGCGGAAAACACGGCCGAGGCCGGGCTGGAGACCGATACGCCGGCGATGGTGGTGGGCGCCGACGTCGCGGTGGTACTGGCCACTGCCACCCCGGTGGTGCTGCTGGTGGTACCGGTGCCGGTGGAGGTGCTGGGCGCCTGGGCGGTCGCGCCCAGAAGAAACTCGATGCCGTAGGAGAGTTCGTCGCTGAGGCGGACCTCGGCCACCAGCACCTCGTTCAGCACCTGCCGGGGCATGACGTCCAGTTCCTTCAAAACCCGGGAGATAATGCGCCACTCGTGGGGAGGGGCCACCACCACCAGGAGATTATTTTCCTCGTCGGGGATGATGCGCACCCCTTCTTTGGCAGTACCCGCGGCTGCGGCCGTCGGCCCCATGGGTACGGCCCGTTCCTTCATGGCCCCGGCAGCCCCGGCTGCCTGACCCCTCAGACCGCCGCCGGCCGTGCCCAGGGCGCCACCCAAAATACCACCCGTGCCGGTGCTCGTCTGGGCGCCGCTCAGGCCCCCGGCGGTGCCGCCGCTCAACCCCATCCCCCCTAGGCCGCCGGTGCCGCCGGTAGCACCGAAGGCCGAACTCCCCAGAGCCCGGGCCCCGGTCTCCGGCTTCTTCTCTTTAATGGCGGGGGCTGCGGCCGTGCCTCCATAAACCTGGGTCAGCAAGTCGGCCAGGTTCTTGGCCTTATAATTCTCCACATTGTAGACGTGCACATTGGCCAGCATGTCGCTGCGCAGATCCAGTTGTCTGACCCAATATAGGGCCCGCTCCATCAAAGCTCCGGAGTTGGCTAAGACCATTACCGAATTGAGGCGCTGCACCGGCATGAAGGTGACCCCGAATTTTCCTTTTTGGGCCAGGGCGCCGTAAGCGGAGAAGATCACCTCCAACTCGCTGATAATCTCTCCAGGGTCGGTATTTTGCACCTTCACCACCCGCACCAGGGTCTGGGTCAGGGCCTGGGTATCGATCATGTGGATCAACTGCAGGAGTTTTTCCACGTTGCCTGGGGTGTCTACCAATATCAAGGCATTATGGGCCCCCTCAGCGATATTGCCTCCGGGAGACATCATGGGCTTCAGCAAGGGTACCAATTCCTTGGTCGAAGTCTGTTGCGGAAAGACCACCTGCACCGTCATGCCCACGGGCGTCTCGCCCCGGCGGAAAACCGGCATGGAGTCGGTGTACGATTTATCCAGGGGCACAATCTTATAAAGATTCCCTTGCTTGATCAAGGTGGCGTTATTGATCACCAGGATCGACTCCATTATCCCCAGGATATCGGCTTCGGTCAGTTTCCCGGTGGCCCGCACATTCACCGTGCCCTTGACCCGGGAATCGACGGTGTAATTGAGGCCCAGGGTATCCGCCAAGACCCGGATGGCTTCCACCAGGTCTGCGCCCTTCAGGTTGAGATCCAGGGGATAGACCTTCTCCCCTTTCTTGGGTTGGCGATGCTTGCGGGGGACTTTTTTGATGGCGGTGGCGTACTGTTGCATGCCCACGTCGTCCCGGAGGGGTTCTTGCCGGCGCTCTCTCCCAGCCTTAGCGGCAGCCGCCAGAGCCGCTGCCTCCTTATTCGGCTTGGTGGGAGCCTGGGACACCCGCACCGGCACCTGCATGGGGCCAGGCGGAGGAGGAGGGGAGGCAACCGTAGTGGAGCCGGCGCAACCCATCAGGCTCATGGTCAGAACGTAGACCAGCGCCTGCGTGAGGCACCGCCTGCTTCCCGCCCTCTCCAGCCAAACGGAGACGTCACCCATCATTGTCACCCCACCTTTACTCCGGAAAGTTTAAGGTTTTTTTGCCCTCTTTGCCTTGAAAAACCACAGACTCATTGGAAATTTCCACTACTTTAAAGCCTTCCCATTCCTCCCCCAGATGCAACACCTGCACCTCGGACCGCCCCTGGGAGGTTTTGACATTGATCAGCGCCGCTCTTTCGTTACCGATGATAATCGTACCCATTAACAGGCGGCCTTCCCAACTCACCTGGGCCTTGGGGGCCGCCGCCCCCGGGGTCGGACCGGTCCGGGTTTGGGTAAAGAGATTCTTGGAAGACACCACCGCAAAGTCGCTCAAGGGCCGCCGGTCCCTAAAAGGCCTGACCCGGGGCACATCCGGACCTTTACGGCTGCGGTTAGCCCCCGGGGCCAGGTCGTTGCCGACCCAAACCTGGATAATCCCCAGCAGCAGCAGGCCGCTGCCCGCCAGCAACAACAGCTGCAACCAAAGACTGCGGCGCCAAATCAAGCGGGGGTCCCCTTTTTGATTACTCCCGTCACCACCAGGTTCACCTGCACCGGTTGATCGGCATCGGCATCCTTCTGCTTCGGCGCCATCCAGCGAGGGGCATTAATCTCCAATTCCGGAATAAAAAGCAACTTCTTATGGTGCTCCAGGTGATAAAGAATGGTCAGTAACTGGGACATGGTCCCGGACAGCTGCACCTGTACCGGCACCTCCTGATAAGGACCGGCATCCCGGGGTTGCAGGACCTTGATGCTGGTCATCTGCGCCCCGTGAGCGCTGGTGATGTTCTTCACTATTTCCTGGAGGTCCGCGGAGGCCACCGCCGCATTGCCTCCGGCCAGGAACTGGCCCTCCATGCGCCCCACCGCGCCTTTCAGGGCCTGGAGCGCCTGCCCCACCTTGGCCTTGCTATCCTGCAAAGCTTGATAGCGCGCTAGCAGCGCCCGCTTGTGCGTCAGCTCCTCGGACCAGCTGCTATGCAAAGCCAGCAGCGGATAAACTAAGACCAGATAGCAGGTCAGCAGCACCAATACCCCTGCCAAGGACCAGGCCAGACGCTGCTGCCGCGGGGTCAGTCCCTCAGGAACCCACTTCCAGGTCTTTAATTTCTGCTTTAATTTTAAAATGTTCGAGCTTATTTGCATCAGTCACTATGGGGGAGGCAAATTCAGTTTTAGTGAGCCAGCCGGATTTCTCCAGCAAAGGAATCAAATCAGCCGCGGACTTGGATAAGCCTCCCATCTCCAGATGCTGCTGATTGATCCGCAGGTTAAACAGCCAGGTATGCACCGGAATAAGCTGGGTCAGGTCCTTAAGGATGGTAAGTCGGTTCGGGGACCGTTCCAGGTGGCGGAGGTTATGCAGTTGCTTGGCCAGGGCCCGGCTTTCCTCCAACTGCTTCTCCACCTGACGGACCTCGGGGGTGATCTGGGCCAGCTGCCGGTTCACCTGGTAGAGCAGCACCCGTTGATGGATCATCAAGCTCCCCACCCATACCAGGATAAGGGCCAGCATAATCATGAGCAACAGTCTATTCAAAGAAAAGCCGCTAGGCCCCGCGCCCGCCCTCTCCTCCGGCGGCAGCAAATTGGTCCGCAGCGGCACTTTCCTCAAACCCCGGAGGGCCGCGCCCAGCGCCGGCAAGGCCCCGGTTTCCAAGTCATCTGCCGGGGGCAGGCCCGGGACGGAGAACTTTTCCGGGGTGATGATGGTCAAATTCCTCTGTCGGGCCACCGCCGTGATCTGAGCGGTCGCGGCTGCCCGGCCGCAAAGAGCCAGGGCCTGGGGCGGATGACCTGCCCGGTCCAGATGCTGGATTTCCGTTTCCAGGGCGTCTGCCGGTTTTTGCGGCGGCTGGGGCCGCAGCGGCCGGGAGAAAACCAGGTTCCGCCCGCGGATGCAGCTCAACTCCAGCCCCCAGGGTTCTTCCTGCAAGAGCAGCCAGGAAGACGGCGGTTTCTCTCCCAAAAGCGCAAAGGCATTGGCCAGCGCCACCGGTCCGGGCTCCAACGACAGCGGTGGCAGCCCCAACCCGGCGAGGAGTTCCAGGCACTCTTCCACCGGTTCCCGGGGCAGGGCCATCAACATCAGGTGAATTTCGCTCTCGGTCTCCGTTAATATCTGATAATCGTAAAATAATTGCCCCGCCGGCAGCGGCAGAAAGCGGTCCAGCTCATAGCTCACCACCTGGGCCAGGTTTTCCGCCGCGGCGCTGGGCAATACTATCTCCCGGAAAAAGCCCAGGTCCCGGCTCACCGCCAGGTTCACCGGACAGTTGGTCAATTCCCAGGGAGCAATGATCTCCCGGAGACGGGGTTCCAGGGAGGACAGAGCCTCCCCTGTTCTGGGGAAGCGCTGCAGATGCGTCACCCGGATGCCGGCAAAACCTTTCTGCACCTGAGCCAGGGTCAGCCCGCTCCGGTCCAGATAAACCCCCAGGCTGCCGCCCTCCGTCAGCAGGGCGGTGGAGATCGTCTCCCACCAATTGCTAAGCTTGCTGTTCATGTCTGCTCTTTAATTGGGATAATCGTCCGCCCAATAGAGAAACTTCCTGGGTCTGATCCCTTGATTATCCACCTGGACCATGGCTTTGATGGTATGCTGGGCTCCTTCCGTATTATTTAACATTCCTGTAGCTAAGACACTAAAAAAATTCGAGCTTTTAAAGTTGATGTAGGGGAGTATTTGCTGGAATTGGGGATTCGCAGACAACTGCGGCAACACGTCCTGCGAGCGCAAAGGAGCAATCTCCCGCTCCTGGATCAGGTTGCTGACCAAATCCGGTGGCAACCCTAGAGCCAGCATGACCTTTTGGGGTGCGGTATTCAGATTTATCTGTCTGCTCTGACCCTGCACGGTAAGATACGTGGACAAGCGGGCGGTGTCTATGCCGGCAAAACCTCGCACCCAGGCCAGTTCCTCCACCGTATCAAACAAACCCTCCTTTGCCGGATACGGAGGATCCAAACTCAAATAATAGCCGCTCTTGGCCCCAAAGGGATGGGGGCGCACATCACGGCTCCGCCAATCCAGGATGGAATCCGCCATGACCGGCACTTTCCCCGGGGGAAAACCCAAAATCCCCAGGAGATTCCGCAAGACCACCTCATCCGCCTGGTTAAGATTGATCTTGCCGCCCTCGTCCGCCACCCGCACCTCCACCTTGCCGCCGGGAAGTTCCAAAACATGCTTCCTTTGGTCCCCATTCCAGAGATTCGCGGCCGCGGCATTGTCCTTCGACTCGAGGCCAAGGGGCTGGTTCTCGGCAATTTTGGCCGCGGTCAGCTTTGTCAAGGCATAATAGATGCCGGCCTCAGCCAGGGAGTGGCACTGGCGGTCGTCCCGAAAATTGGCCGACAACTTGATCTCTGTCCGCCATTCCTGGGCCCAGCTCAGAACCACCACACTGAGCAAGGCCAGAATCCAGATCACCAGCAGCAGGATCGCCCCTTCTTCTCGCGCCTGAGGCCAGGGGCTCCCGCTCTCACCTTCCCGGGGAGGTCTACGATTCTTGGCCGATATTAATCTTGACATGGATGGGAATTATCCAATCCCGGGGTGACTGGTTTCCCAGGGTCAATTGCATTCGCACCCAATCCGGCAGTCCTCTTTGACGGGGACCGTCCCAACTGTTGTATTCTTTGCCATTCTGGCCGAAAAAGAAACGGACGGAAGTCACATTGGTTAATACGATCTGCCTGATTTCCACTACGTCGGGATTCCGCAGCCAACTGACGCTTTTGCTTTGTTCCACGGCCACCGCGCCCTGCCCGGCTTCATCCCGCCCCACCAGGATCCGCCAATGATAAACCCCTCCCAAGTTATACGCTTCCAGGGGCAGAAAGGTTAAAAACCGGATCTCCTGGGAGTTGCCATAGAAGTAATTGTGGGCCCCTTTGATCCCTCCCACCGCGGAGCTGAGGCTCCTTTCCAAAAAGCTCTGGCCCACCCGCAATTCCTGCAAGTTGTCGGCCGCGGCCTGCCCCCGGCCCACCGCCTTCAGGCTCAGGTTCAAGGCCGTCAGAGCCACCAGGCTCAGCAGGCTTACCAAGGCCAGGGAAACCATCAGCTCCAGCAGCGTGAAACCGGCGCTGGCGCGGGAGGGCATCTTTGTCACACTCACGATTTTTATTGGACCACCGTTCTCAGGGTCTCGAGTTCCAGGTTCTTGGTTTTTCCCTGTTCCTTCCAGGAGACCACCACCTGCAGTGAGCTGCAAACCAGCTTTTTGTTTTGCATGGGGTACTGGACCTGTAATTGGGGGTCCAGGCGCACCTGATAATCAAAGCGTCCTTCCCGGCCCTGATATATCCCCTTGGCCAGATTCATCTCGCTGTATTCCGCCAGCACCTTTTCCGCGGCCAGCACGGCTTGGGTGTTGCTCCGGGAGGCCTCCTGGGCCCGCAAGGCCGAGGTGAGGACCTCCAGGATGACCACCAGCATCACGCCCATCAGGGCGGTGGCCACCAACACTTCCAGGAGGCTGAACCCCCCGTCTTTTTCTCTCTTATGCCGGGCCGCTGGACTCTTCATTATCCTGTGGTTTTGAGGCTGACCCTGCCGGTTAGGATTTCCACATCAAGCACCTGGATCTTCCCGCCCCGGTCCACCAACGCCAGATACCCGCCGCTGGAGGAGCCATCTCCATAGAAAGCCACATAGCCCCGGCGGGCCTCCCGGTCCTGCCAGGCCAAGTGGGCTTCGCCCAGGCGGAAATTCCGGGACACATCCACTGATTGGGGCGATCCTTCCAATTGGTAGCGGCCTTTGACCAGGTCAAAAAAGACCCGCACGCGCCGGTGCCTGGTGGCCGCAAGGCTCCGGGCGGTGCGCATGGCGGCCATCATCTGGCGCACCGCGGCCCGGTCCTGCTCCCGCCGCCAGGAACCATAGAGGTTCGGCACCACCAGGCCCAGCATCAGGGCGATGAGGGCCAAGACCACTGTCAGTTCCAACAGGGTAAAGCCGCGTTCCTCCCGGACCGGGCAGATTCGCTTCCCAACCACCTTCCCTGAAGTGAGGGATGGGGCCGTTTTGCTCCGGGCCAAAGGTAGTTCCGGAAAATTTGCCGTCGCGGCTTTCACGATACCTCCGGCTGACCGTCCTCAGTTGGTAACGTCGGCATTCTCACCCTCTCCGCCGGGTTGGCCGTCGGCTCCGTAGGAGAGGATGTCGTAAGCGTTGCCGTGTTCGCCGGGAAATTTATAGACATAATCCCGGCCCCAGGGGTCTTTGGGGGCCTTTTTAATATAAGGTCCGGCCCAATTGGGGATGTTGTCCGGCTTTTGATACAGCACCTTCAGGCCTTCCTCCTGGGAGGGGTAGCGCTCCACATCGAGGTAGAACATGTCCAGCGCGGTTTCCAGGTTCTTGATATCGGTCAGGGCGATTTTGGGCTTGGCCTTGCCCATCACCCCCATCAAGCGGGGGGCCACCATGTAAGCCATCAAGCCCAGGATGGCGATGACGATCATCAGCTCGATCAGGGTGAAGCCTGCGGTTCTCCGGTCTTTTTTCAGCAAACGTGCAATTCCTCCTGG
>JAKAKP010000077.1 GCA_021813445.1 Deltaproteobacteria bacterium | reverse complement strand
CGATCTAGGGTGGCCGCCATCATTGCCGCCGCGGGCGTGGGCCTGCGCATGCAGAGCCAGATTGCCAAGCCCTATCTGTTGCTGGCCGGCAAACCCATTCTGGCCCACACCCTGGGGGTCTTTGAAAACGTGCGGGAGGTCCAGGAGGTGACAGTGGTGGCCCATCCTGAGGACCTGGAATATTGCCGGGAGGAAGTGATCGCGCCCTACGGCTTTAAAAAAGTGCTCCGCCTGGTGCCGGGAGGGAAGGAGCGCCAGGACAGCGTCTATCACGCCTTGAAGGCTTTGAAGCAGGAAGATAATCTGGATGTCATCCTGGTCCACGACGGGGTGCGCCCTTTTGTTACTCCGGAGCAGATCCGCCAGGTCATCAAGGCGGCCCGCAGCCACGGCGGGGCCATTCTCGGGGTGCCGGCTCAGGACACCTTGAAAAGGGTCAACCCCCAGGGCAAGGTGATCCACACCCTGGACCGCAAGGACATCTGGCAGATTCAGACCCCCCAGGGTTTTCAGGCCGAGCTGCTGTGGCGGGCTTTTATTGAGGCCTACAGCCGCAACTTCTACGGCACCGATGAGGCCTCCCTGTTGGAGGAGATGGGGCAGCAAGTGGCGGTTATTAGGAGCGACTTCCGCAACCTGAAGATCACTACCCCCGAAGATCTGCAACTGGCCGAGGCCCTTCTGCCCTGGCTGCGGAGCCAGGGGTCATGAGGGTGGGCCTGGGCTATGACGCCCACCGCCTGGTGGCCGGACGCCCGTTGATCCTGGGAGGCGTAGAGATTCCCCATCATCTGGGGCTGGCGGGCCATTCCGACGCCGACGTCCTGAGCCATGCCATCGGTGACGCCCTGCTGGGCGCGGTGGCCGCAGGCGACCTGGGCCGCCATTTTCCCGACAGCGACCCGGTCTACAAAAACATCTCCAGCCTGATCCTGCTGGAAAAAATCATGGAAGTGGTGCAAAGAAAAGGCTTCCGGCCGGTGAACCTGGATGCGGTGGTGGTGGCGGAGGCCCCCAAACTGGCCCCTTACTTCCCCAAGATGATCGCCCGGCTGGCGCCCATTCTGGAACTCTCCCCGGAGGACGTGAATCTCAAGGCCACCACCACGGAAAAGATGGGGTTTGCGGGCAAAGGGGAGGGGATCGCGGCGTACGCGGTGGTGCTGGTAGAGAAGCAAAGTTAAACATGATCCAAATGCCTTCCAAAGATGATTGTCTGGCCCTGTGGGACACCCATGGCATGCTGCCCAATATCCGGGAGCATAGTCTCCGGGTGACCCAGGTGGCCCTCTTTTTGGGAGAGGCTCTGGCTGCGGCTGGTTTCCCTCTGCGCCTGCCGTTGATTGAAGCCGCGGCCCTGCTCCACGACCTGGGGAAGACGCCTTGCTTCAAAAACGGCCAGAAACATGCAGACTGGGGCGCGGCCGTGCTGCTGGAGTTGGGTTATCCGGAAGTGGCCCAGATCGTCAAGGAACACGTGTATCTGGCCGTGGACCCGGCGGAACTCCAAGTTCCCGGGGAAACGGAAGTGGTTAATTACGCGGACAAGCGGGTGCTGCACACCCGGGTGGTGACGCTCTCCCAGCGGTTTGCCGACATCCTGGAGCGCTATGGGCGCACTCCGGAGAACCGGGCCCGGCTGGCTGCCCTGGAGATCCAATTCCACGCCCTGGAAGAAAAGATCTTTGCGCCCCTGGATTTGCACCCCATGGATCTTCTGCAACTGAACGACCGGAGGGACCGATGAAAAAGATGCGCGTGGCCCTGATCGCCGGGGGCAAATCCTCGGAACGGGAAGTGTCCCTGAAAAGCGGCGAACAGGTCTATCAGGCCCTGAATATAGAGAAGTATGACATCCGGCGCTATGACCCCCTCAATGACCTGGAGCGCCTGGTGCGGGAGGCCGGGGAACTGGATGTGGCCCTGATTATCATGCATGGCCGGGGGGGCGAAGACGGCAGCATCCAGGGGATGCTGGACCTCTTGGAAGTCCCCTACCAGGGCTCCGGGGTCCTGGCTTCGGCCCTGGCCATGAATAAGGAACTGAGCAAGATTCTCTATCTCCAGGCGGGCCTCAAGGTGCCCCATGCCCTGGTTTTCACGCAGAATGAGGCCCCCACCCCCGAGCAGATCAAAGAAAAACTGGGGTTGCCCGCGGTCATCAAGCCCGTTCACGAAGGCTCCAGCATCGGCATTACCATCGCCAAGACCCTCCAAGAGCTGGAGCAGGGTCTGGCCGCGGCCTTTAAGTACGACTACCGGGTGCTGGTGGAGGAATTCATCGAGGGCCCGGAAGTGACCGGCGGCGTCCTGGGCAATACCGAGCTCAAGGCCCTGCCCCTGGTGGAGATCGTCCCCGCCACCTCCTATCCTTTCTTTACCTATGAGGCCAAATACCAGGCCGGGGCCACCACCGAAATCTGCCCGGCCCGGATCGACCCGGAACTCACGGCCGCGGCGCAAAAATGCGCCCTCACCGCCCACCGGGCCCTGGGCTGCCGGGGCTACAGCCGCACGGACATGAAGATCAGGGACGGGGAGATTTACGTCCTGGAAACCAATACCATCCCGGGCATGACCGCCACCAGCCTCTTTCCCCAGGGAGCCAAGGCCGCGGGGATAGAGTTTTCGGCCCTGCTGGATAAATTGATCGAATTGGCGCTGGAGAGACATTGAGCAAAGAAAATACCTAACCGCTAAGACACCAAGGCTCAAAGGTTCGCTAAGAAATACTTATGGGCGTCCTGGTTCCAGGACGCCCATCTAGCTTTTCTTTGAGTACCTTGGTGTCTTTGTGTCTTGGTGGTGAATTTTTTAAGGTATGAACCATAACCCGTCTGTTCCCTGGTCTCCCTTGCAAGAAATCCTGGAGGAAGGATTTACCCGGGGCGTCTACACCGCGGCCGCGGCGGTAGTGGGGCTGCGGGGCGAGAAGCTCTGGGCGGGCACGGCGGGGCGGGTCTCCCGGGACCCGGACGCGGCTGCTGCTACCCTAGACACGGTCTTTGACCTGGCCTCACTTACCAAACCCCTGGCCACGGCCCTGGCTTTGATGCTCCTGGCGCAACAGAAGCAGATTGCCCTGGAAGCCACCCTGGGGGAGGTGCTTCCGGAGGCCTGGCTGCCTCCGGACAAGCGCGGCCTCACCCTGCGGGACCTGTTGGCGCACCGGACGGGTCTGCCTCCGTGGCGGCCTTTTTATGAGACGATCCTGACTGCACCCCCGGCAGAACGTCCCGGTTTGCTCCCCCGGCTGGCTGCGGCCGCGGCTCTGGAGTCTCCCCCCGGTACGCAGACGGTATACAGCGACCTGGGCTACATGCTCTTGCAGGCGGTGGTGGAGCGGGCGGCAGGCCTCGACCTGGATTTCTTCTGCCGCGGGGAGATCTACCGGCCCTTGGGGCTGCCGGGCCTGGGTTTTTGCCCCCGCCGTCAACCCGGGGGCGAGGCGCGGCTCTATGCGGCCACTGAGGCGGGCCTCATCCCGGGGCGCGGTACCAGCGGCCAGGTCCACGACGAAAACGCCTGGGCCGCAGGCGGGGTGGCCGGGCACGCGGGTCTGTTCGGCACCGCGGGGGAGGTCTGGCAACTTCTGAGCGCCCTGTACCGGGCTTACGGCGGGGAGATGACCGGGCTTTTTTCTCCCGAAATGGTGCGCCTTTTCTTCACCCCTGTTCCCGGCGGCAGCCGGGCTCCCGGGTTTGACCTGCCCGCGGCGGACCGGTCCCAATGCAGTGCGGGCCGGTTCTTTTCGGCGCAGAGCGTGGGCCACCTGGGCTTCACCGGCACCTCTTTCTGGCTGGACCCGGAAACGGGGCAGATGGTAGTCTTACTCACCAACCGGGTGCATTTGGGCAGGGACGACAAGAGCCGAATTCAGAGCTTCCGGCCCCGGTTTCATGAAGCCGCGTCGAAGGCGATGGGGTTTTGGAAATAGCAGGTCTTTGCGGTGAAAATTATTAACCGCAGAGGCGCAGAGAGCGCAGAGAGAGGATATGCAGAAAAAAGACTTCTGCAAAAAAAAAAAAAGCCTAAATTGAAGACGAATTAATCGAAAAATGAATTCACCTCAACACATTCACCTTTTAGGCATCTGCGGCACGGGTATGGCCGCGTTGGCGGGCATCTTGAAGGAGCAGGGTTTTAAGGTCACCGGCTCCGATGAAAATGTCTATCCTCCCATGAGCACCTTTCTGGAGGCGCTGGGGATCAAGGTGTTAAACGGCTATCAAGCCCGGAACCTGGAACCGCTGCCGGACCTGGTGGTGGTGGGCAACGTCATCCGCCGGGAGAACCCCGAGGCCCAGGCGGTGCTGGCCCGGAATCTCCCCCGGCTGTCGCTCCCCGAGGCCCTGAACCGCTTCCTGGTGGGGGCCCGGCAGAGCCTCGTGGTGGCCGGCACCCACGGCAAGAGCACTACCACCGCGCTCATTGCCTGGCTGCTCCAGGCGTTGGGGCGGGACCCGGGTTTCATGGTGGGGGGCATCGCCCGCAATTTCAACTCTAATTACCGTACCGGCCGGGGGGACTACGTGGTCCTGGAAGGGGATGAATACGACACCGCGTTCTTTGACAAGCGCCCCAAATTCGTCCATTTCCGGCCCAGCCTGGCGGTGCTGACCTCCATCGAGTACGACCACGCCGATATCTACCCCGACCTGGAGCGGGTGATCCAGGCCTTTCAAGGGTTCGCGGAGCAGGTGGGCGCAGGCGGAGGGCGGCTGCTGGCCTGGGGGGACGCGGCCTTAGTCCGGCAGGTCTGCGGCCAGGCCGGAGTGAACCTGGCTTTTTACGGCGTGCACGAGAATAATACCTGGCGGGCCGGAGAGATCGAGCCCGCTGCCGGGGGCATGAATTTCACCGTCTACCGGCAAAGGCAAAAGTGGGGCAGGTTTTTCACGCCACTCCTGGGCCTCCACAACGTCTGGAACTCCCTGGCCGGGGTGGCCGCGCTGGCGGAACTGGGGGAGGAGCCGGAGCCGATACAAGGGGCGCTGGCGGGTTTCCTGGGGGTGAAGCGCCGCCTGGAGGCCGCGGGGGAATACCGGGGCGTGCTGGTGCTGGAGGATTTTGCCCATCATCCCACCGCGGTGGCCGTCACCCTGGAGGCGGTGCGCCAGGGCTATCCCGGCCGGCGGCTGGTGGCGGTCTTTGAGCCCCGCACCAACACTTCCCGGCGCCGGGTCTTTCAAGAGCCTTACGCCCAGGCCTTTAAAGATGCGGACCTGATTATCGTCCGGGAGCCGCCGGATCTGTGGAAGGTGGAGCCGGAAGAACAATTCTCTTCCCGGCGCCTGGTGGAGGACCTCCGGGGCCAGGGCAAGGAAGCTTTTTATTTTCCGGATACCGACTTGATTTTGCAAAGCCTGGTGGCAAAACTCCGGCCCGGGGACGTGGCCCTGATCATGTCCAACGGCGGCTTTGACAATCTGGTGCCCCGGCTGACCGCGGCCCTGGGGGCGGAGAAGTGACTGCGGCTTAACTTGATCTTAAAGGGGATTTTTACCAATACCGATATAGATTTCAGCTTCCATGGAATTTTTTGCTTTTTTCTTGGTTCCCGAAAGAAGAACCGGCTTGGATAGCGTCAGGTTAATCGGTTTAATCCGGGAAAAGAGGCCCCGGCCATGAAAAGACTGTCAGGAACCAGAGCCGTTTGTTTGCTAGTCTGGCTTTTGGCAGCCGCGCTGCTCTCCGTCACCGGGATCTGGGCCAAGCCCAGTTGATGCGCTACTGGCAGTATTCCACTACCGGAATAGGCATAAATTCTTGTGCAGTCCGCCTTGAAGTAGTCTCATGGAAATTGCAAGATTTTCCCTCTCCCTGCCGGGGCTTATCATTAGAAGCCATTTCAAAACCTCAAAATGCCCTAATGTCATTCTGAGCGCTGCGAAGAATCTCGTATTTTCGGAACGTTGAGATCCTTCGCTGCGTTCAGGATGACAGAGAAGAAGGTTTTGAAATGGCTTCTATCCCGGATAATTCGCCAGGCGGCAAAGGACCTGGTGGCGCAGGCTTCCAGCCTGCGCAAAAAACACTCTGCTTTTTTGAACTTTATAACATTCTCTTGTATTTCAATGAGTTATTCTATTTTTTCAAAACCTCATGAATAAAGTGGGCTAAAAGCTCAAACGCGCCAGGCGCATTTGCATCCCCGCCGGCAGATGCTTAAATTTATGGCATAACCGCCCGGAGAAGGGCGGGTCTCATCCGGTTTCCGGGATTTCTTGCCAAGCGCGAATCGAAATGAGAAATTGTGGGGCGCACCTGCGTGGGCGCTCTCGTTCCCGGGCGGACATGGGGGTCCGCCCCTACGGGAGGGCATGCCGATGAAAGTCTTTATGACCGGGGGCAGCGGCTTCGTAGGGACGTTTCTCACCCGGGAGCTGGTGCGGCAGGGCCATACGGTGACCATCCTCACCCGCCGGGAGACTCCTGTCAAGCCGGCAGAGGCGGGCATCAGCTTCCTCACCGGCGACCCTACCCGGGAAGGCCCCTGGATGGATGCAGTGCCGGAGCACGACTGGATCATCAACCTGGCGGGGGCTTCCATCTTCACCCGCTGGAGCCCGGGCCACAAGCAGGAAATCTACGACAGCCGCATTCTGAGCACCCGCAACCTGGTGGCCGCTCTGGCCCATGGGAACCGGGGCCAGCTCTTTTGCAGCACCTCGGCCATCGGCTATTACGGACCCAGGGGAGAGGAAGAACTGACCGAAGAATCCCCACCGGGGGACGATTTCCTGGCCCGCCTGGCCCGGGATTGGGAGGCCGAGGCCCTGAAGGCCCAGGACCTGGGAGTGCGGGTGGTGATCACCCGTTTCGGCCTGGTGCTGGGGCCGGGGGGCGGATTATTGGGGCAAATGGTGCCTCTGTTCAAGTTGTGCGTGGGGGGGCTTGCAGGCTCAGGGGAACAGTGGGTTTCCTGGATTCACCGGGAGGACCACGCCCGGGCCTTTCTTTTCGTCAAGGATCACCCGGAGATCAACGGCCCGGTGAATTTCACCTCGCCCCAGCCGGTGCGCAACCGGGAACTGGCCCGGGCCCTGGGCCGGGTCCTGCATCGCCCCAGTTTTCTGACCACGCCCGCGTTCATGCTGCGTCTGATGTTAGGGGAACTGGCCGAGGTGGTCCTCACCGGGCAGAAAGTTCTCCCCAGAAAGTTGCTGGCTGCGGGATTCACTTTCAAATTTCCCACCATTGATGCGGCCCTGGAGAATCTGCTGGAAAAAGGGGGAACAGGATAAAGGTAAACAGGCATTCTGGAGGTGCCCCGCCATTAAAGCATCTCCCTCAGAGAGGTAAGCCGTGTCCGACAGGGCCAGTTTCCTGCGGTCTATTCCGGGGGCTGCGGGATAAATTTGTAACCTACGCCGTATATGGTGCTGATCACCTCTTGGGTGGGAAGATGCCGGGCCAATTTCTTACGCAGGTTTTTGATGTGGGAATCGATGGTCCTTTCGTAACCTTCGAAATCATAGCCTTGCACGATGTTGATCAGCTCGTTGCGGGAAAAGATGCGGTTGGGATGGCTCATCAGGGTTTTTAACAGATTATACTCGGAAGGTGTCAGCTTCAGTTCCCGGCCGCTCACCAAGGCCTGATGGGTCTCCGGAAAGAGACTGATCTCCCCAGCCATCAGGGTCTTGTCGGCGGGGGGGCGTAGACCCGGCGCAGCACGGCCTTGACCCGGGCCACCACCTCCCTGGGGCTGAAAGGTTTGCAGATATAATCATCCGCTCCCAGCTCCAGGCCCAGGAGCCGGTCGATTTCCTCTACCCGGGCCGTGATCATGATGATGGGCACCTGGGAAAACTTCCGGACTTCCCGGCAGATCGCCAGGCCGTCCAGGCCCGGCAGCATGAGGTCCAACAAGATCAGGCAGGGCTGGTTCTTTTTCACGTGAGGGACCACCTGGCCGCCGTTTTCCAGGCAGGAGACCCGGTAGCCCGCGCGCTCCAGGTAGTCCTTCAAGATTTCGGCAATTTTAATTTCATCTTCGGCGACCAGGATTTCCCGTCCGTACATGGCATTTCTCCATTCACCGGAGTCGGCTCCGGGGCTGTCTGATTAATGGTTACCGGGGGGGCTGCGGTTTCTGCCAGTGCCGGCAGCAGCTTGTTTTCAGGGAGGAGCAGGGGGCCGGACAGGAGCGGAAAGACCATGCTGATCCTCAGGCCGCCGGAGACCCCGTGGGACGCGGCAATCCGGCCGCCGAAACACTCCATCAGGCCCTTACAGATGGCCAGACCCAGGCCGCTGCCTCCCTGGGCCCGGCTTCTGGCCTTATCCACCCGGTAAAGCCGGTCAAATAAACGTTCCAGGGCCTCATCCGGGACTCCGGGGCCGGAATCCTCGAAATGGAGGGTAAACTGCTGGGGGGTGAGGGCGTGGGAGATCTTCAAGACCCCCGGGGCCTGGGCATAACGCAGGGTATTTTCCAGGAGATTAGAGTAAAGCTGGCGCAAACGGCCACTGTCCGCCTTGATGGCCACTGACGGTCCTGCCCCGCCATTGCTCTCGATGCGGATGCCCCATTGTTCGAACCTGGTTTGATAGGCCCGCAGAGTCTCCTCCAGGACCTCCAGGGGATTGACTGCGGTCAGATCTGCGTCAAAGGCCCGGGATTCTATCAATGACAGGTCATACAGGTCCTGGACGATCCGGCCCACATGCATCACTTCGAAGTGCAGGGATTCCAGCGCCTTGGGAGTGATCTCCCGGATGCCGTCCTGCATGGCTTCAATTTCACCCCGGAGAACCGCCAGCGGCGTCCGCAGTTCATGGGAAATGTCGGCCAGCCATTGCCGGCGCAACTGTTCGTATCTTTCCAGGGCCGCAGCCATGGTATTGAAATCCGCAGCGAGTTGGCCGAACTCGTCTTGAGTGCGGATTTTCAGGCGGGTGTCAAAACGCCGGGAAGTCAAGGCCTGGGTGGCGGTCGCCAGTTCCCTTACCGGTGCCAAAAGATGGCGGGACAAGAAAAAAGTCACCAAGACTGCCAGCAGCAGCGCCACTGTGCCCAGGGAATAGAAAGTCTGGGACTGGTTCCGCAAAAATTCCACATCCAGGGGATGCTGCGGCCGGTGGTGTTTCCGCAGCCCCAGCCAGCCGACCACTTGCCCGTTAACGGAGATGGATTTCAGATTAAAGACCTTGGCATCATAGGCCTCGTTCCCGGTCAACGGCTGCTTGGCGGCATCGAAGAGGACCAGGTGCGCCGGGTGCGCATGCAGCAGCAGCGGCGGACCAGGGGGCGGGCCGGGTGGCGCGAAGGCATGCGGGCCTGGCGGCGGACCGGGTGGGTGAGGGGGCTCACCAAACCGCGGCGGTTTCCTCCCATCCCCGGGCAGCCACGGGTCCGGCAGCAAAGGGGGAGGGGGACCAGGAGGGTGGCCCGCGATTTCTCCCGGGGGAGGGGGGGCGGGACCTCTACCCCGCCATTCCAGCCAGTAGCCCTGGTTCTCGACAATGGTCATCCAACTACCGCTTTTTTGGTACTCCTGCCCCAAGACCTCCGCGAGTCTCCGGAGCCTCTCCAGATCCATCTTGTGCACATAGTCTTCGAAATTGCGAAACGCATAGTACCTGGCGATCAGCAGCATACAAATCACGATTACTATGCTGTACAACAGGAGAGTCAGAAATACTTTATGTCTGAATTTAAGACTCATGGGTCACTGCCCCGGAGGCGTTGCCTTCCTTTAATGCCGCTGGCTGACTCATCCGGCAAAATAAGTAAACGTTATTAATTTAGTCGCATATTCCCGGGGCCGGGTCAACTTCTCACCGCAATTTGCGGCCTTTCTCCACCTTCATTACATTCCGTCTCCACACTTTTTCCAAAATCGCTGGTTAAAATCCGCCTCAGATCAATGAGGAGGCCCCAAAGAGAGTTGACTATTAACGGGAACTACAAGGAGATGCGAAGATGAACATCCGTAAGATTCTAATTAGCTTGGCTCTAATGCTGATTTTTGCCGCCACTACGGCAATGGCCGATCCCCCCGGGGGGATATTTCCCCATGACGGTTTTCAACCCATGATGGGGGCAGCAGGCATCACCGCGGACAAACAGCACCTGTACGTCGTGGCCGGCCCCAGGATCATGGAGTATAGCCTGGCCGATTTGAAACTGGTGAAGACTGTGGACCTGCCCAAGCCGGCGCCTCCCAAAGGCAAGGAGGCCAGGCCCTGTCCGCCGCCGCCACCTATGGGCGGACCCCACGGGGTTTGGGCCGGCGATGGTTTCCTTTATGTACTGGCTGGACCCATGTTGTTCCAGTACAGCATCCCCGACCTGACTCTCAAGAAAACCGCGGAACTCCCCAAACCGGAGTTCCCTAAATCTGAATACCCCAAGGCCGGGAAATAAACTTTGATTTCTGCGGGCAAAGCCGGTGGGTGGAATTTTCTCTCTTGTGGCTGCGATTCATCAAATGCGCCCGCGGGAAAATGGCTCTCCTCTGACACTGACTCTGATCACCTGCCGGCAGGAGCCGGGCAACCCTCCCGGCGTCGGTTCGCCCCCGAAACCGACACAGGCGCTCCCCGCCCGGGGCGATTCGGGGCCCATTCTCTCCTAATTAACCCCTAATCCTAACCCCCCGGCAGTATCTACCGCCGCGAATTCGGAAAATGCGGGTTTGCTGCTGGGGGCTCATCATTTTGGTGGAGGTCGAGCGGCATGGGTCCCAATGGCTCAGGCCCCGACCGCCTGGGTCCTGGAGGCCCGGAGCGAGACAGATTTTAACTTTTTCCCGGAAAATTCTTCTAACCCTAAGAACAAATTGACTACCACGGCGATCAGGAAGAGGGGGGGCAAAATGATACATGCATATCATGAGGACTTGGCCTGGTTCATCCGCAACCGCTGGCCCGGCGCGGGCCTGGGCCAGAGCACAGATAACGGCAATCAGGAGAATTCGCTGCCGCCCCCGCCCTATCTGGAGGAACTCCTGTCCACCTGCTATCAAGCCAGTTTGCTGCGGGAGGAAGAACGGCCGGTGCGGGTCCGCCTGCTGCTGGCTGCGTCTGATTGCTTAACCACCCCCGACCTGCCGCCCATGAGCCTGCATCGTCAGATGTTGGCCTCCCCCCGGCCTTGCAATGAGACCGAACTGCGGAAGCTGTCCCGGGCCGCGGAATTTTCCCGTTCTCTCATCGGCGTGAGGTTAAACGGTGAGGATGAATGGGAGATCTGGGGGCTGGTGCATTCCGGCACCCGTTGGCGGCAGGCATATTGCGGCGGGCGGCTGGTGCCGCCCGCGTTTCCGCGCCTGCCGGTCATTTGGGTCATGGGCCCCGGACGCCTGGCGGTGCTGCAGGGCACGGAGGCCGTGGCCACTCTGAATGAAGGCAGCATCATTACTCCGGACCTCAATGTCTTCGAATCCCGCTGGCTGGGGGAATATTTCGCGGACACCCGGGAAGAAATATTGGCGCAACTGGCCGCGTCCGGGGGCAACGGCCATAATTGGCGCGAGATTTTTGACCCGAACCTGCTGCGGACCATCGGCCGGCATTTGATGATGCGCATCATCAACGCCGTGCGCGAATCCCGCCAGGGAGGGATACTGCTGTTCCTGCCCCAGGAGCGGGCCGCGGAATTCACCGCGGCCAACCCCTTTATCACCCTCAAATATCAATTTCTGGAAGACGAGACGGGACAACGATTTCCCAGGCTGATGCTCCAGATCCTCAAAACCCTGGTGAAGGCTTACAGCCGGGAAATTGACCAGGGGCAAAGACTGGGCTGGCAGGAGTATATCCACAGCGGCCTGGGCACCCTGTCACTGCTGGAGGAAGCGGTTTTTGAGGCGGCGCATCAATTGGCCGACTTCGCGGCGGTGGACGGCGCGGTGGTCCTCACCAACCGCAGCCGCATCCTGGGTTTTGGCGGCATGATCAAAGGCGATTTCGACGAGGTGCAAACCGTGGCCCGGGCCCTGGACGCGGAAGGGGAGCGTTGGCAGGAGGAGTTTACCGAGACTGTGGGCACCCGCCACCGCGCCGTTTATTACCTGTGCCATCAGGTCCCCGGGGCCCTGGGTCTGGTGATCTCCCATGACGGCTATGTCCGCCTCATCAAGTGCCAGGACGGCCGGGTGATCTATTGGGAGCAGGACAACTCCTTTCCCCTGAGAATTTCCTGACGCCCGGGGGGCCGCCTTCACGCCAGGCGTGCCTTCGGCGGCAACTCGCATTAATCATATGGGTTGGAAAAGAAGAAAGTAATAGAGATAGGGGTTAAGGATAAGGTCTGTATAAGGCCATCAACCGAAACGCCCGGTGATGTAATCCTCGGTCTGCTTGTGGGCCGGTTTGGTAAAGATCTCTTCCGTCTCGCCGAATTCGATGATGTGTCCCTGATAGAAGAACGCGGTAAAATCGGAGATGCGCGCGGCCTGCTGCATGTTGTGGGTGACGATGACGATGGTGTAATTGCCTTTAAGGTCGTGGACCAGTTCTTCAATCTTGGAGGTGGCGATGGGGTCGATGGCCGAGGTGGGCTCATCCATCAACAGCACCTCCGGCTCCACCGCCAGGGCCCGGGCAATGCAGAGCCGTTGCTGCTGCCCCCCGGACAGGGCTGTGCCCGGGCGGTTCAGAAAATCCTTCACTTCGTCCCACAACGCCGCCCGGCTCAGGGCCTCTTCCACCCGGTCCGCCATCTCGCTTTTTTTCATAGTGTAATGCAGCTTTAAGCCGTAGGCCACGTTATCGAAGACGCTCATGGGGAAGGGCGTGGGCTTCTGGAAGATCATGCCGACCTTGCGCCGCAGTTCCATGATGTCATAACGGGGGTCCAGAATATTGGCGCCATCCAGCAAGATTTCGCCAGTGGCCCTTTGGTCCCGGTAGAGTTCGTAAATCCGGTTGTAAATCCGCAGGTGGGTGGATTTGCCGCAGCCGGAGGGACCGATAATGGCCGTGACCCGGTGCTCGGCGATATCCAGATTGTTGTCAAACAGGGCCTGATTTTCTCCATAGAAAAAATTGAGATGGCGGCTGGCCACCTTGCTGGTGAGGCCTAGACGGGTGAGAAGCGTCGCGGATTCTATGAGGGTTTCTCCTTGAGCCGCGGCGAAGGGAGTCTTTCCCACCACTTGCAAGGAGGCCGCAGGTCTTTCCTCGGTTTGGGGCATTGTCGCCTCCTGGGGAGCGGGATTTGACTTCCGCTTATATGGAGTCAACCGCCCGATACGGGGAAGGGTCAGATCATGGGATGGCATGTGGGTATTCTCCCTTAATTCACGCTTTTCTTTCCCGCACCAGGAAGCGGGCCAACACGGTAACCAGGAGGACCCCCAGGGTAATCAGCAGGGAAGCACCCCAGGCCTGTTGCTGCCAGTCCGGATAGGGGGACATGGCGTAATTAAAAATGGTGACCGTGAGGTTGGGGGTGGGCTCGCCCAGGGTGTGAAACCAGTAAGGGCTGTTGAGCGCGGTGAAGAGCAGGGGCGCGGTCTCGCCGCTCACCCGGGCCACTGCCAGGAGGATGCCGGTGATGAGCCCGCCCTTGGCGGCCCGGAAGACGATGGCCAGGGTCACCTTCCACCGGGGCGCGCCCAGGGCCAGGGCCGATTCCCGCAAGGTATTGGGCACCAGGCGCAGCATGTCTTCGGTGATGCGGGCGACCACGGGCAGCATGAGGATAGCCAGGGCCACGGTCCCGGCATAGCCGGAAAAGTGTCCCAGGGGCACCACCACCAGGGTATAGGCAAAGACCCCGACGATAATGGAGGGCATGCCCATGAGGACATTGGCGGAGAAGCGGCTGTAGTCCCCGATCTTGGAGTCCTCGCTGAATTCCGCCAGATAAACCCCGGCCAGCAGCCCCACGGGCACGGCGATCAGGGTGGCCGCGGCGGTGAGCACCAGGGTGCCGGCGATGGCATTGGCCAGGCCGCCGCCGGCCATCCCCGGAGGCGTGGGCAACTGCGTGAAAAATGCCAGGTGCAGCGCGCCCAGGCCGCGCTGCACCACGATATAGAGAATCCAAAAGAGGATGACGATGCCCAATAGGGCCGAGGCTCCGGCCCAGACGCTCACCGCCAGATTCGTCAGACGCCGTCCCGTAGCCGGTCTCAGCTTCACAGTCCCACGCTCCAGGAGCGGTACATGCGGCGCAGCAGCATCTGGGAGATCACCTGCACCAGGTAGGTGATGAGATACAGCACCAGTCCCAAAGCCACCAGGGAGCTGATATAGAGGGGCTCGGTGGCTTCGCTGAACTCATTGGCCAGGGCGGAGGCAATGGTATTGCCGGGGGCAAAGAGGGAGGCGGAAAGGCGATGGGCATTGCCGATCACAAAGGTGACCGCCATGGTTTCGCCCATGGCCCGGCCCAAGCCCAGGAAGACCGCACCGATAATGCCCACCAGGCCGTAAGGAATGGTGACCTTGCGGGTCACCTCCCAGGTGGTGGCGCCCATGCCGAAGGCCGATTCCTTGACCACCGGCGGCACCAATTTAAAGACATCCCGGGCAATGGCGCTGATAAAAGGCAGCACCATGAAGGCCAGGATGATGCCCGCGGTGAGCATGCCGATGCCCATGGGCGGGCCTTGAAAGAGGGGCAGGAAACCCAGGGTTTTCCCCAAAAGGGGCTGCACGCAGCGGGACATGAAAGGAGCGAAGACAAAGAGCCCCCACATGCCGAAAATAATGCTGGGCACTGCGGCCAGCAGCTCAATGAGGGTGCCCGCGATGTAGCTGACCCTGGGGGGGGCCAGTTCCACCAGGAAAAGGGCGATGGCCAGGCTCAGGGGCACGGCAATGACCATGGCAATGAGGGTGGAGACCACGGTGCCGAAGATGCTGGTGGCCGCGCCGAAATGCTGGAGCACCGGGTTCCAATCCGTGGAAAAGAAGAAGCGCCAGCCGAATTGCTTCAGCGCCGGCCAGGAGGCCTGGAGCAATTCCAAACCGATGGCCAGCATGACCAGGGGCACCATCAGGGAACAGGAAAAACTCAACCACCGGAAAGTCTTGTCCCCCCGGGCCGCAGGCCGCGCCTGCGAACTGGCCTCGGTTACCCCTAAATCTTGGGGCATGGGGTTTTCCGGCACTCTTTTCAGGGCAGGCTTAAGCATCATGTCCGGGTATCTCTAAAATAGGAAAAGAGGCGGGCTAACACACCGCGGCACCCGCCTCGCTTGCCTGTCTACCTTCGGAATTGGTTCAGGTTAAGGCCACACCGGTTTGCCATTGGCCTTAATATTCTTGGTCCAGGACTCTTCCACCAGCTTCACCACGCTCTCGGGCATGGGCACGTAATCGAGCTTTTTAGCCATCTCCTGGCCGTGTTTGTAGCACCAGTCCATGTATTTCAGCAGGGCCTTGGCCTTGGCAGGGTCTGCCTGGTCCTTGTGCATCATGATGAAAGTGGCGCCGGCGATGGGCCAGCTATTATCACCAGGCTGATTATCCAGCATCAGGTAAAAGCCATAGGGCGCCTTGGCCCAGTCGGCATTAGCCGCGGCGGCCGCGAAGGTCTCGAGGCTGGGCTTCAGCCATTTGCCGTCTTTATTCTGCAGCATGGCGTAGGGCATATTATTCTGTTTGACATAGGCATATTCCACATAACCGATGGAACCGGCCACCACTTTCACCTGGCCGGCCACGCCCGGATTGCCTTTGCCGCCGACGCTGTTTTGCCCGGGCCAGGACACCGAAGTGCCGGCCCCCACCTTCTGCTTCCATTCCGGCGAAACCATGGACAGGTAGGTGGAAAAGATAAAGGTAGTGCCCGAGCCGTCGGTGCGGTGCACCGTGGTAATGGCCTGGGAAGGCAGCTTCACCCCGGGGTTGAGTTTCGCAATGGCCGGATCGTCCCATTTGGTGATTTTGCCCAGATAGATATCGGCGATCACCGGGCCGGTAAGCTTGATGCCGCCGGGGCCGATGCCATCAATATTCACGGCCATGACCACGCCGCCCATGACCATGGGCCACTGCACCAGGCCGTCCTTTTGCAGCAGGTCCGAAGCCAGGGGCGCATCCGAGGCGCCGTAATCAACGGTCTTCGCCTTGATCTGGGCAATGCCGCCGCCGGAGCCGATGGCCTGATAATTGATCTTCACCCCGGTGAGCTCATGGTATTTGTGAACCCACTCGGAATAGACGGGGTAGGGGAAGGTAGCCCCCGCGGCGTTGATGGAAATCGACTGGGCCTGGCTGAAGGACGCCAGTGCAAGAAAGGATGATGCCATTAACAAAACGCTCAACAATTTTTTCATCTTTCCGCTCCCTTTTTGGAGATTCAGCAAGCTTTTCATTGACGAACTATACAAGTTGATTGTTAGCGTCTTGTTAGGAGCAAGTTAATTTTTCCCTAAATTTTCCCAGGCAGTCGCTAATGAGCCATTGGCCCACCCGCAAATTATGAAAAGAGTCGTAGGGGCGGGCGTCTCGCCCGCCCTGTTAATCCGCACAGGCTGGAAAGTCTGTGCTACCGCAGGAACTTTTCGGGAGCAGAAACGAGAGAGGTTCAATCGGCTTTTAAGACCAGGGAAAAGACGGTCTCCTTACCGGGAGTGCTGGCCACGGTGACCCGCCCGCCATGGGCCAAGGCAATATGCTTGACGATGGCCAAGCCCAGGCCAGAGCCGCCGATTTTGCGGCTGCGGCCGGCATCGACCCGGTAAAACCGTTCAAAGATCCGGGGCAGATGTTCCGGGGGGATACCGGGCCCATGGTCTCGCACCCGGACGACGACCTCGGCTCCCGACCGCCCGGCTTCCACCTGGATGGTGCTGCCGGACTCGCTGAATTTCACGGCATTGTCCACCAGATTCACCAGGGCCTGTTCCAGGAGGGGCGCATTGATCAGCCCCCTGAGATCATCGGGGCAGTTAAGCTCGATGGCAATATTTTTGGCCATGGCTTTGGTTTCGCAGACCTGGATGGCGCTTTGCAAGACTCCCTGGAGTTTCTGGCCATGCAGAAAAATCTGGCGGCGTTCCGCATCCTGTTCAATGCGGGAGAGGGTGAGCAGGTCATCGATGATTTCATTCAAGCGGTCGGTCTGTTTGGCGATGATTTTCAGAAAGTTTTCGGCATTTTCCGGCTCCTTGAGCGCGCCCGCCAGTAAGGTCTCCACAAAGCCTTTGATGGAAGTGATGGGGGTCTTCAGCTCATGGGAGACATTGGCCACGAAATCCCGCCGGGTGTTCTCCAATTGCCGCAATTGGGTGATATCCCGGAGGACTATGAGCGTCCCCAGGGAGAGGCCGTGGGCGGAGCGCAGGGAAGTGCCCCGGGCTTGAAAAATCCGGCGGCCGTCATCTTTGATCTCCAATTCCTCTTCAATGGGCGCCGGATTAGCCAGGGTGCGGTTGATAAACCATTTTAAGCCGGGGTCTTTGATGACCTCCTGGACCGCCAGGTTCTGGATGGCCGCGGCCTCGAGCCGCAGCATGGCCGCGCCCGCGGGGTTGATGGTCAGCAGCCGGCCCATGGCGTCCAGGGCCAGCACTCCCTCGGTCATGCTGGAGAGGATGGCTTCCTGCTCCTTCCCCTGCCGGCTGAGGGTTTCAATCTGGTTTTGCAACTGCTCCGCCATATAATTCAAGGCATCGGCCAGGCTGGCCAATTCCGCGGTATCGGGCACCGGCAGCTTGCGGTCCAGGTCGCCCCGGGCAAACCGCAGGGCCCCCCGTTGCAGATCATCCAGGGGGCCGGTAAAGCGCCGGGCCATGAAGAAGCTCAAGAGGACAATTACCAGAGCCACTGCCAGCCCGCCCCAGGCAATTTGCTGATAGAGGGTCCTGATGGCCCCATGAATGGCATCCATGGGCAGGGAGGCCCGGATCACTCCCAGGGTCTCAGCCCCCCGGCGCCAGGGCACGGCCACATACATCATGTCATGGCCCAGGGTGAAGCTGAAGCGGGTGGAAATCCCCACTCTTCCCTGCAAGGCCTCCTTAATTTCCGGGCGGTCTCCATGGTTGTCCATGCGCTGCGGTTCTTCCTCGGAGTCTCCCAGGACCTTTCCCGAAGCCAGGACCGCGGTCAGGCGCGTAGAGGTCAGTTTCCCCAATTTCCGGCAGATGGCATTGATTTGCGCCGGGTCCGCGGCCGGGCGCATATCCTGGAGATAGATTTCCACCAACTGGGCCCGGTGCTCCAGGTCCGTCGCGGTTTCCTGCAAATAAAACTGGCGCCAGGAAGAAGCCGTATACCAGGTGCCGGCCAGCAGGCAGGCCACGGCGATGAGGATGAACGCGGGAAAGAGCCGCCAGACCACGCGGATACGAGTCATGAGCTATTCCTTATAGCGGTAACCTATGCCCCGGATGGTCTCCAGACGGCTGCCGGCCTCCCCCAGTTTCTTCCGGAGGCTGACGATCTGCACGTCAATGGACCGGTCTGACACCGGGTAATCGTGGCCGTGGATGGCATTGACGATTTGGCTGCGGGTAAAGACCCAGCCGGGCTTGCGCGCCAGGAGGTGCAGCAGGCGGAACTCGGTGGCCGTGAGGTTCAGGGGCTTGCCTGCCAGCAACACCTCATGGCGGCCGGGATGGATGACCAGCTCATCGATGCTTAAGGCCGCGTCCGCCGCGGGCGGCGGCAGGCTGCGGCGCCGCAGCGCGGCGCGCACCCGGGCCAGGAGCACCCGGGGGCTGAAAGGCTTGGTGATATAATCGTCCGCACCCAATTCCAGGCCGGTGACAATATCCGCTTCTTCCCCCTTGGCGGTGAGCATGACCAGGGGCAGGTGCCGGGTGGCGGCCGCGCCTTTAATGCTGCGGCAGACTTCCAAACCGTCTATGCCAGGGAGCATCAGGTCCAGCAAGATGAGGTCGGGCAGGCGGCTCCGCACGGCCTGGAGAGCCTCTTCCCCCGTGGCTGCCGGGAAAACCTGATACCCTTCCTTTTCCAGGTTGTATCTGAGCAGTTCCCGGATATCGTCTTCGTCCTCCACTACCAGGATGCTCTCTTTGGCCATGCAATTACCCCGTCTATCACTTAGTGGCGCGTTAAAATGTTTGGTCTTTTTTATATTAGCCATTTTTAATCACATTAAAAGGGCAAAGTTCAGCTTCCAAGAACGACCATCGCGACTATTTGTTTTCTGGAGTATATGATTGATTCGTTTTTCAGGTCCCATGGGGCCGATATGTTAAGGGCCGGGGAAATAATTCCCTGGCCCCTGGGAAAGGAGAAATGTCCGCGCCAGACGGGTTAAAGGCAAGGCCGGGGATCGCCCCCGGCTGCCAGTCCCGGGAGGATTCAACCGGCACTCAGGCAGTTGTTTAACAATCCTTGCAGCCGGTTCCATCCACAAGGCGTGGATAAATAGCTATTTTTTTTAAAGACATAGGCATCCCGGGGAGAACAAACCTCCGGCTCCACCCGCAGGATGACCACCGTTATCTCCAGATTCAAATCCCTTACTGCCTTGAGGAAGGGCCGCGTGTCGGTCCATTCATTGGTCAGGCAGGTGATGACCAGGGGAAAGTCACCGGTGCGCAAGGCCTGGAAGGCTTCCGGGGCATAATGGGCGGTGGTGACCTGGTAGCCGGCTTCGGTCAAGGCCCGGCTCAAAGCCGGGAAAATCGGGGACTCGTCACTGATTAGTAAAATATTGCCTTGGGGCATGATCTTTCCTCCTAAAGGAGCCCCCAGGGGGCGACTCCCATATTCCCTGAAACCAGGATTGCTCTCCATGTAGCAGATAATTGTTAAGAGACCATTAATTTCAGGTTAATTTTTGATGAAACCGTATTAACTTGGCCCGGGCCAGTGGCTGGCATCAACCCTCCCGGACAATAACTCAATGCAGGACGTGACTGAACCCGTTGATCTTGTCACCCGGGGCGGGGCTGGGCATATATTCTTCAGGTTGTACCGCCAGGACCGGGGTCCAGACCGGGGCCAGGTCCCGGGTTTCCGGGTCAAGGCCATGACCATTGCCATTGTCGCGGCCATTCACCAGGGTCACCAGTTCCTGAACCACGCGATGCATCCTTTCGGCCTGGAGGTTAAGGCCGGCCGAGGCTTCGGCGCTTTCTTCAGCGTTGCCGGCATTACTCTGGACGACTTCATCCAAGCCGGACATGGCCCGGGTGATCTGCTCTATGCCCTGGGCCTGTTCCCGGGAGCCGGCCGCGATTTCCGCCACCAGTTGTTGGGCTCGAGCGGTGCCTGCGGCCACGTGCTGAAAATCTGCCGCGGTCTGCTGTACCAGGCTGGCCCCGGCCGCGACCTGGGCGACGATGCCGGCCACCAGATCAGCAGTGGCCTGGGCGGAGGTTGCGGTTCTTTGGGCCAGATTCCGCACCTCTTCGGCCACCACCGCGAAACCGGCGCCCGCGTCCCCGGCCCGGGCTGCTTCCACCGCGGCATTCAAAGCCAAAAGATTGGTCTGAAAGGCGATGCCGTCGATGGTCTTGATGATTTCCGCAGTTTGATCGCTGCCCTTGGAGATATCTGCCATGGCCAAGGTCAATTGGTGCATGGAAGTGTTGGCCTTGGTCATCAGACTGCCTGCCTCTTGCATCAGGATGTCAGCTTCCCGGGAATGGTCGGAGTTTTGCCGGGTCATGGCCGTCATCTCCTCCAGGGCGGAAGCGGTTTCCTCCAGGGAAGAGGCTTGTTGCTGAGTCCCGGCCGCCAGTTTCTGGCTGGCTTGGGAGACATAGGCGGAAGCTGCGGACACCTGGGCGGCACTGCCGGTAAGCGCGGCGATGATACGGTTTATCGGCGCAGACAGGGTGCGGCTCAGATAGAGACCGATGCCCAGGGCCAGGCCGCACCCCAGGGCCATGCCCAGGAGATTGAAGAACGTCACCCGGTGGGCCAGAGCTGAGGCCTTCTCCTGTAAGAGGTGCTGGGCATTTTTATTGGCATTGATGATGGCTTCCAGCCATTTCAGGGTCTCCTCCTGCTTTTCCTGGGAGATGCCCACCGCGCGCTGGGTCATGACGTTGGTCAGATCTTGCAGCTCGGTTCCCAACTTCCCGGCAGCCTCCGATCTGGCGATCTCCTCACTCAGACGGAAAATTTTGTCGTTTTCCTCCCGCCAGGTTTTCAGAGCCAGGTTAAATTTTTGCCACAGGTCTTGCTCTTCCGGGCTTTTTTTAACCAGAAGCGCTGCATACTCCTTGGCCGCGTTTTCATAAATACTTCTGGCCTGTTTGACCTGGTCTCCCAGCTTTTGCCGCAATTCCAGTTTCAGCCAGGGGGTGATGAGGGTCCGTTGGGCCACGATTACGTGCTGGAAAGCCTCTTTCATCACCAGCAGTTGCTCAATGGAGGAGGCATGCACATCCTTCATTTCGTTCAGGTATTGGTTCAGGGTCACCGTCCCCCGCCACCCGTAGAGGCCCACCACCAGCGTGATGCAGGCCAACAGCGAAAAACTCAGGATCAGTTTCCAACCCAATTTCAGGCGGTGCAGCATGGCAGACCTCCCTTTAGCCTGAAGAATCCGAAGAAAATGATATTTTTGCCCCATGGGCGAAGTTGCCTCTTTGTTAGCAGAGGATTGTTATGGGAGAGTTAATTGGGGGTTATTTTTTGGTGAAACGCTTTATCTTGGGGTAATAGAGGGAATTATTGAGATATGCGCAGCAGATATTTCCTGGCGGGACAAACCCGGGCTATGAAGTTGGCACCCATATCGAACGCCAATTATTTTTGATTCAAGCAACGAACAATTCTTTTTGCTCTCTCCAATAGTGAACTAATTATGAGTCTACGGCATTAATCGTTGCAGATGATAATAGAGTGTCCGACTTGCTGGGTTTTAGCGACTTGGCCCCGGTCTAATTTATAATCCTCACAGACCATCTATTGAGTTTTCATCCAAGAGGGACGTGGTCTTCGGACCAGGTATCCAGTAAGAAATTGTCTTTTAATTTGTCTTTTAATCCAAAAAGGATTAAAAAAACTTTAGTTCCTCACGCTTGATCAACTGCCGAGATTTACAAGGACTGAATTTGAGTCATCTGCATCAGTTTGTTGGCTTTTCCCTGGAAGGTCATGGCTATGCCGTGCCCTTGTCCCAGGTGGAACGGGTGGTCCATGCGGTGGAAATGGCTCCCTTGCCCAAGGCTCCGGATATCATCCTGGGGGTTATCAATTTCTCCGGCCGGATCATCCCGGTGGTCGATATCCGCCAGCGGTTCCGCCTGCCAGCCAAGGAGACGGAAATATACGACTTTCTGATCATTGCCCGCACCTCCCGGAGGGAAATCGCCTTCACCGCGGAGGCGATGGCCGGGGTGCTCGACTGTCCCGAGGAAGAGTTCATCACCGCAGAGAAGATTGTTCCGGGACTTGAATACGTGCAAGGAGTCATGCGGCTCAAGGATGGCCTGATCTTTATCCACGACCTGGATCAATTCCTTTCCCTTGATGAGGAAAGGTCCCTGGAAAAGGCCATGAAAGAAATGGGAAGTCAATGACCCAAAAGATTCCGGACGAGCTTTTGGCGCAATTCAGCGAACTTTTGACCGCCAAAACCGGCCTATCTTTTGCGCCCAAGCGTTGGCCGGAGTTGGCCCGGGGCATCGCCGCCGCCGCCCGGGACCTGGGCTGTGACAACGCCGTCCAGTGTGCGCAGCGGCTCCTGGCTTCCCCCTTGACCCGGGAGCAGATCGAGATTCTGGCCAGCCATCTCACCGTGGGGGAGACCTATTTCTTCCGGGAGAAAAAGAGCCTGGCTGCCTTGGAAGACCACATCCTACCGGAGCTTATCTGCGACCGCCGGCGGAAAGGGCACCAATTGCGGATCTGGAGCGCAGGCTGCGCCTCGGGGGAAGAGGCCTATTCCCTCGCCATCCTGCTCCAGCGGTTGATCCCCGATTTGGATAACTGGCATCTTCATCTGCTGGCCACGGACATCAATCCCCGATTTCTCCAAAAGGCCATTAAGGGCCTCTATGGCAAATGGTCCTTCAGGGATACACCGCCGGAACTGATAGAAAAATTTTTTGCCCCCCGGGAGCGCCGCTGGGAAATCTTACCCCGCTTGAAACGCCTGGTAAACTTCGCTTATCTTAACCTCGCCGAGGACCCTTATCCCTCCCTGGTAAATCAAACCAACGCCATGGACCTGATCCTCTGCCGCAATGTGCTGATGTATTTTTCCCCCGCACAGGCCCGGAGAGTTCTGGAAAATTTGGCCCGAGCCCTGGTGGATGGCGGTTGGCTCATCGTCAGCACCACTGAGGCCTCTATTCTGCGCTTCTCACCCCTGACCGTAGTAAACTTCCGCGACGTTACGGTTTACCGCAAGGATCCCGGGAGTGCTTGCCAGCCTGAGACCGGGACTTTCCACCCAACGATTAAACCTGCGGCCCGCCTTCCGGAACAGATACCGGCAAGACTCGACTTGCCGGTGCAAGATCAATTGCCGGCCGGATCAGGCTGGACGCCTGTGGCGGTGGCAGAGGCGCCAGCCCCTGCGCCAGAGTCCGAAGCCGGACAAAATTCCCCGGCGGAACGGATCGAAGAAATGGTCCGATTTGCCCGTAATTCCGCCGACCAAGGCGACCTCGCCGCGGCCTTGTCCTGGTGCGAGCAGGCGGTAGCCGCGGACCGCCTCAACCCGGCCTGGCATTACCTCAGGGCCGCTATTCTGCAGGAACAGGAAGCCTTTGCCGAAGCCATCCTTTCTCTGCGTAAGGCCATTTATCTCGATCAAGGCTTCGTTATGGCCCACTTTGCCTTGGGCAACCTGGCCCTGCGCCAGGCCGATAAGCGGGCTGCCAGGAAACATTTCCACAACGTGCTGGCGCTCCTGGAGAACCATCAACCTGAGGAGGCCTTGCCGGAATCGGAAGGCATCACCGCGGGCCGGCTCGAGGAAATCGTCAACTCCACCATGACCATGAGGAAACTGGGTGAACGATATGCCCGCGTCAGCTAAGCACCCTGCTCAGAACCTCGAAGCAAGGCGGGAAATTCTCAAAGCCAGGGCTCAGGCTCTGGCCCGGGAACCGAAAATCGCGGCCGAGCCCGAAGGCCGTCTCGAGGTCCTGGAATTCGTCCTGGCCAATGAGAGATATGCCTTGGAAACTGCGTTCGTGCGGGAAGTCTGCGCCTTGAAGGAATTGACCCCATTGCCCTGCACTCCGTCCTTTATCCTGGGTATCATTAACATCCGGGGGCAGATTCTGGCGGTCACCGACCTGAAGAGGTTCTTCCATCTGCCGGATAAGGGACTTAGCGACCTCAATAAAGTCATCATCCTGCGCCGGGGTGGCCTGGAGGTTGGTATCCTGGCGGACCGCGTCTCCGGGGTTCGGGCCGTGTCCGTGCCCGAAGTCCAGGAGCCGTTGCCTACCCTGGAAGGTCTCAGCCCGGACTATCTCAAGGGTATCTCACGAGAAGCCTTGATAATTCTTGACGCTGAGAAGATTCTGACCGACCCTAGAATGATCGTTCACGAAGAGGTGGAACTGCCAAGCAAATAGAGAAAAGAGGAGAAGACGATGAAATGGTTTGTGAATCTCTCCACCCGGAACAAACTCCTGTGCGGCTTTGGTTTGATCGTACTTCTCCTGGCTCTAGTGGTTGGCGTGGCCTATCGGGGCATCACCTCCGTCCAGGGGGAATATAAGAATCTCTTAAAAGAAGAAATACAGGTAGTGGCCAACCTCATCGAATTCCGGGCCAATATGAACCGGCAGCGGCTGGACATGCTGCGGATGGTCTCGACCAACGACAAGAAAGAACAGCAAAAAATCGAACAAGAGGTCAAGGACAGTTCCAAGGCAAATGACAAGATCCTGGAAGACCTGGGCCGCTTCGGCATCAAGAATCCGGTTTTTATAAAGAGCATGAGTGAGTTTAAAAGTCTCAGCGATGCCTATTGGCGTACCCGGGATGAGCAAATATCTCTGATTTTTCAGGGAAAGACCGACGATGCCAAGAAACTGGCCCTGACCGTGCAGGATGAGCGGTTCGAGAAGATGCGGCAGATGGCCCTGGACATTGCGGCCCAAGCCAAACAACGGGAGGCCCAGCATATACAGGAAACGGATAACATCGCTTCTAAGGCGATCACCATCTTCCTGATTGTGGCAGTGGCGGCGGTGGTGATCAGCGGCCTCCTGGTCATGTTCCTGAGCAGCCTCATCGCCCGGCCGTTGCGGGACATCGCCCAGGTGGCGGCCAAGATTTCTTCGGGAAACCTGGCAGTGGCCGTGGCCATGGAGGACCGGAAGGATGAAGTCGGCTTGCTGGGGCAGGCAGTCACCGGCATGATTCAATATCTCAAGGAAATGGCTGGGGTGGCCGATAGTCTGGCGGCCCGGGACTTTTCCGTCTCGGTCCGGCCTCGGGCCGATGAAGACATGCTAGGCAAAGCGTTTGCCATGATGGTGGCCAACATCCGGGAACTGGCCAAGGAGGTCAGAGGGGGAGTGGAGGTCCTGGCCGCGGCGGCCAGCGAGATCGTAGCGGCCACCAGCCAGATCTCCACCAGCGCGGCTGAGGCCTCGGCCGCGGTCAACGAAACCACGGCCACGGTGGCCGAAGCCAACCAGGCGGCCCAGCTTTCGGCCCAAAAGGCCGGTTATGTCTCAGAAACCGCGCAAAAGACCGACCAAATTGCCCAAAGCGGCAAGAAGTCCATGGCCGAACTCATCGACGGCATGCACCAGATCCGCAGCCAGATAGAGTCCATCGCCGACAGCGTTCTCCGCCTGAGTGAACAAAGCCAGGCCATCGGCGAGATCAACGAGGCGGTGAACGATTTGGCTGAGCAATCGAATCTGCTGGCAGTCAACGCCGCCATCGAAGCGGCCCGGGCCGGAGAGGCGGGCAAGGGCTTTGTGGTGGTGGCCCAGGAAATTCGCAACCTGGCAGAGCAGTCCAAACAGGCCACGGCGCGCATTAAAGGCATCCTGAGCGACATCCAGAGGGCGATGAACGCCGCGGTGCTGGCCACCGAGCAGGGGACCAAGTCGGTGGAGGCGGGGGTCAAGCAATCCGCCGTGGCCGGGGACTCCCTCCGCACCCTGGCCGACAGTATCGCGGAATCGGCCCAGGCCGCCATCCAAATCCTGGCCTCCACCCAGCAGCAACTGGTGGGGATGGATCAGATCGTCTCGGCCATGGAGAATATCAGGCAGGCGAGCACTCAGAATCTCTCCGCGGCCCAGCAGAGCGAGACCGCAGCCCAGGATCTGCATGGCATCGGCGGCAGGCTCAGGCAACTGGCGGAAAGTTACAGGATTTAGAGGCAGATTTCATTTTTCCAGGTTAAGCTGGCATGGGCACCAGGGACGAAGAATTCCTCAAAAGGCTGTTGGCCACCTTCAAAGTGGAGGCCGAAGAGCACCTGCAAGCCATCTCCGCGGGGCTGCTGCAATTGGAGAAGGAAGCCTCGGTGGAGAAGCGGGGGGCCGTCGTCCAAGGCATCTTTCGGGAAGCCCACAGCCTCAAGGGCGCGGCCCGCTCCGTGAACCTGGGCGAAGTGGAGGCTGTCTGCCAGGCTCTAGAAGGTCTTTTCTCCACGTGGAAACACCCGGGGGTGTTAGTCTCCGCCTCAGAGTTCGATATGCTGCACCAGGTTCTGGACCTGCTGGCCAGGCTGACCGCGGCCGGCGTCAGCGACGCGTCAGTTGACCAGTCCCAGGTCCAGGCGGTTATCCGGCGCCTCCAACGCGCGGCCCAAGGGCAGCTGCGGCTGGAAGAAGAACCGGTTTCTCCCGTTCCCGAACCGCCGGGGCCTCCACCGCCAACGGCAGTGGAGTCGGCCCCGGTGGAGTCGGTGCGGGTCGCTCTATCTAAGCTGCAGGAACTGCTGCAGCAATCTGAAGAATTCCTGTCAGCCAGGCTGGCGGTGGGCCAAATCTTGGCGGAAGTGAATGAGGTGGGCACGGCGCTGATGACCTGGAGGGCTAAATGGGCCAAGGTCCAGCCCCTGATCCGGGCCTGGGAGCGGGGTCTGGAAGCCGCTCCCGTAGCTGGCCGGGCCGCGGCTACTTATGGCTGGCAGGGGCAGATCTGCGAATTTCTCCACTGGAGCGAAACCCAGCATAAATCTCTGGAAGGCCGGATTGGCCATCTGGCCAAGTCAACAGAGCAAGGCTACTGGCTCTTGGGCCGCCTGGTGGAGGCCTTGACCGGGGACCTGAAAAAAGTTTTGATGCTTCCTTTCCAGCCGGCCCTGGAAATCCTGCCCCGGCTGGTCCGGGACCTGGCCCGCGCCAGCGGCAAAGAGGCGGAGCTGCAGATCCAGGGCGGCGAGATCGAGATCGACCGGCGAGTGCTGGAGGAGCTCAAGACCCCTCTCATCCATCTGGTCCGGAATTGCCTGGACCACGGCCTGGAAAAGCCAGAGGAACGGCAGCGCCGCGGCAAACCGCGCCAGGGGCGCATCACCGTGGCCATCACCTCCTTGGAAGGCGGCACAGTGGAGATCAAGGTGGCGGATGACGGGGCCGGTATCGATCCGGCCAAGGTGCGGCAAGCCGCGGTGAAGCTGGGCTTGCGGACGCCGGAGGAGGCCGGGGCAGCTGAGGAATCCGAGCTCTGGCCCCTCATCTTCGAGGCGGGCTTGACCACCAGCCCGATTATCACCGATATTTCCGGCCGGGGTTTGGGACTGGCTATTCTGCGGGAGACCGCGGAAAAACTGGGGGGCGCCTACGCAGTGGCTAGTCAACCCGGCGCCGGTACCACTTTCAGCCTGACTTTGCCCATCACCATGGCCACTTTTCGAGGCACCCTGGTGCGTCTGGGCCGCCACGTTTTCGTGGTGCCTACCAAAAACGTGGAGCAGGCACTGCGGGTAAGTCAGGCCCAGATCCGCACCGTGGAAAACCGGGAGACCATCGAGATAAACGGCCGGGCCTTAGCTCTGGTGCGCCTCGGGGACGTCCTGGAACTGCCGGAGGACGCCCGGGCTACCCGCGGCTTCCTGCCGGTTCTGGTCCTCACCGCCGGAGACAAACGCATTGCCTTCGCAGTGGACGAGGTGCTTTATGAGCAGGAAGTCCTGGAAAAGCCCTGGGGGGGCCAGCTCTCCCGGGTGCGGAACCTCTCCGGGGTCACCATCCTGGGGACGGGCGAGTTGGCGCCGATTTTGAACGTGGCCGATCTGCTCAAGTCCGCGGTCAAGTCGAGCCTGGCCGGCCCGCGTCTCGCGCCCGCAGTCCCGGAGGAGCGGGAGCAGGCCGCCATCCTGGTGGTGGAGGATTCCATCACTGCCCGGACCCTGCTCAAGAATATCCTGGAAGGCGCGGGCTACCGGGTAGAAACCGCCGTCGATGGCCTGGACGCCTTCGGCAAGCTGAAGGATGGCGGCTTCGACCTGGTAGTTTCTGACGTGGACATGCCCCGGATGAACGGCTTTGATCTCACGGCCAGGATTCGCCGGGACCGGGAGCTGGCTGAACTGCCAGTAGTCCTGGTCACCGCCCTGGAATCCCGGGAAGACCGGGAACGGGGGGTCGAAGCGGGGGCCAACGCCTATATCGTCAAAAGCAGTTTTGACCAAAGCAATCTATTGGAGACCATCAAGAGAATTATATGAACAGGATTAACGTGCTGGTGGTGGAAGATTCCCTGGTGGTCCGGGATTTGATCACCCATATTCTCGGCAGTGATCCGGAGATTTCCATCATCGGCGCCGTCGGCAGCGGCGAGGAGGCGATAGAAGCCGCGGCCTGCTTGCAGCCCGACGTGATCACCATGGATATCAACTTGCCGGGGATCAACGGTTACGAGGCCACCCGCCGGATCATGGAGACCAGCCCCACCCGCATCATCATTGTCAGCGCCAGTTACGACCCTCAGGATGTGGCCAAGTCTCTGCGGGTGGTGGAGGCGGGCGCCCTCACCATCCTGCCGCCGCCCCTGGGAATGGGACATTTGGAATATCAGGGCCGGGCCGCGGAATTGATCCGCATCGTCAAATTAATGTCCGAAATCAAGGTGGTCCGGCGCTGGCCCAACCCCCGACCCCCGGCCCAACCCGCCCCCCGGATTGGGATGCAGCGGCTTCCCAAGAAGGCCGGGATCGTGGTCATGGGGGCATCGACGGGGGGCCCCCTGGTGCTCAAAAGGATACTGGGGAACCTGAACTCCGGTTTTGCGGCGCCGGTGCTGATAGTGCAGCACATGTCGCCGGGCTTCCTCCCGGGGCTGGCCGAATGGCTCCGGCAAACCACCGGCTTTCCGGTGCAGGTGGCCCAGCACCGTCAGAAAATTACCGGGGGGCAGGCCTATCTGGCTCCTGATGGCCTGCACATGGGGGTAGACCGCCGGGGCCGCATCGAGCTCAGCGACACCGCGCCGATTGGCGGCCTGCGCCCCGCCATTGCCCCGCTCTTCCGGTCGGTGGCCCAGTTCTACGGGCCCAGGGCCGTGGGGGTCCTGCTCACCGGCATGGGCGATGACGGGGTGGCGGAAATGGCCCTGATGAAAGATAAGGGCGCGGTCACCATCGCCCAGGACAAGGAGAGTTCGGTGGTCCACGGCATGCCGGGGGAAGCCATCAAGCTCGGGGCGGCCATGTACGTCCTGGAGCCGGAACAGATCGCCGAACTCCTCAAAAGCTTAGTGGACATCAAGGCTGGCGGTGACTAATTATCTATACCCCGAAGAGGCAGAGGTCCTATGAAAGTTCCCAGCGACTTGACCGTGATTCTCATCGCCGAAGACAGCCCCACTCAGTCTGAAAACCTGAGATATCTCTTAGAACGGCATGGGTATAAGGTAATCGCGGCCAAAAACGGGCGGGAAGCCGTGGACATGATAGATAAACACCAGCCGCAGTTGCTCATCAGCGACATCATTATGCCCGAAATGGACGGCTACGAACTCTGCCGCTGTATCCGCACCGACCTGGGACTGAGGGACCTGCCTATCATCTTCCTGACTGTATTGTCCGACCCCGCGGATATCATGAAATCCCTGGAATGCGGCGCTGATAGTTTTATCATCAAACCCTTCCAGGAAGGGCCGCTACTTGAACGGATCCGGCTCCTGCTGGCCAGCCAAAGCCTCCGCCAGCGCCAGGAACGACAGGAACCCGTAGAAGTCGACTTCCACGGGAAAAAATACCAAATTAATGCCGACCGCTTACAAATTATGAACCTTCTGGTTTCCACCTATGAAGCGGCGGTGGAACAGAACCAGCAACTTATCCAAACCCAAAGAGATTTAAGGACCCAGGCGCAAATCCTGACGGAGATCAACCGGATCTTTCACGAGGCCATCACCTGCGAAACCGAAGAAGAGTTGGGCCGCACCTGCCTGGCCGCGGCCGAAGAATTGACCGACAGCAAATTTGGGTTTATCAGTGAAAAGAACCAGGAGGGCCTCCTGGACGATATTGCGGTCAGCGACCCGGGTTGGGAGGCCTGCCGCCTGCCGGGAACCAACAAGCCGGCAATTCCCAAAGGCTTCCATATTCGCGGCATCTTCGGCCGCACCATCAAGGAAGAAAAATCCATCATCGTCAATGATCCGGCCAGCGATCCCGACCGGGTCGGCACTCCGGCAGGACACCCCCCCATTGAGGCTTTCTTGGGAGTGCCCCTGAAACAGGCGGGCGAGACCATCGGTATGATCGGGTTGGGCAATAAACCCGGAGGATACGATCTCGGCGACCAGACTGCCGCGGAGGCGCTGGCGCCGGCTATTGTCGAATCGTTTCTGCGGAAGCGGGCCGAAACCCGCATCAAAGAACTGAATGCGGCATTGGCCCTGCACGTCCGGCAACTGGAAGCCGCCAACCAGGAACTGGAAGCCTTCAGCTATTCGGTGTCCCATGACCTGCGCGCCCCTCTGCGCGCTATCCTGGGGTATTCCCGGATACTGCAAGAAGATTGCGGGGAGAAGCTGGACGACAAGGGCCGGCAGTATCTGGAGATGCTGCAAAAGGCCGGGAAGCAGATGAGCCTCCTCATCGAGGCCCTGCTGGGGCTCTCCCGGGTGACCCGGGCCGAGATGCAGCGGCAAAATGTGGACCTGAGCGATCTGGCCCGGTCCATCGCTGAAAATCTGCAAAGGTCGGATTCGGGAAGGCAGGTGAATTTCGTTATTGCCGACGGTCTGGTCGCCACTTGCGACCTGCAATTGGTGAAAATCGTGTTGGAAAACCTGTTGGCAAATGCCTGGAAGTTCACCGGCAAAACCCCACAGGCCCGCATCGAATTCGGGGTTCAGGACTCCGGCCGCGGCCAGGTTTTTTTTGTCAGGGATAACGGCGTCGGCTTCGATATGCAGTATGCTGATAAGCTATTCGGCGCGTTCCAGCGGCTCCACGGGGCCAGTGAATTCCCGGGCACCGGCATCGGCCTGGCCACCGTCCAGCGCATCATTGATCGGCACGGGGGCCGAATCTGGGCCGAGGGGGCGGTGAATCAAGGCGCCACCTTTTATTTCACCCTTAATACCTAAATCTCCGGCTCTTCAAAACGACCTTCATCAGCGGGGATGAGCCCGAAGATTCGACTTACGCTCCTTCGGGCATGGGTAGCGAGTCTGTTCTGTGGGATACTTCAAACCCCAAAAAAGGAAAAAATAATGCCTATGCCTGATTCCCCCATACTGAAGGCCATTCATGAAAGGCGCAGCATCCGACATCTTGTGGATGCGCCGGTTTCCCGAGATTTGATCATGACCGCTATTGAAGCAGGCCGCACTATTAAAATGGTCAAAATCTGAAGCTGCAAAATGGCAGCCTTGACCGCAACTCTAACTTAAGATGATTTGCAGTTTGGCGTTATCGACCTGCCCCTGGTCGAACTTGACGGTCCCCCCCCAGTTGGCGCACCAGGGACTTCCGGGTGGCAAACTGCGGTGTGGCGATGGAATCCTGACGAGAGAGGACCCGGTAGCGCTTCAAATCCACCCGGGCGTTGGCCAGCAGGGCCTTATCCCGGATCATCAATCGGCATGAACATATCGACGCTCTTCATTAAAAGGCCAGTAGCCACGACCTTGCTAACCGTGGCCATAACGCTTCTGGGGATACTGGCCTTCTATTTTTTGCCCGTTTCTCCCTTTCCCCAGATAGACTTTCCCACCATCCAGGTATCCGCGACTTTACCCGGAGCCGAACCCGAAACCATGGCTTCGTCGGTAACCACCCCCTTGGAGCGGCAATTCAGCCGCATTGCCGGAGTGGCCGAGATAACTTCCTCCAGCTTTCGGGGGACCGCGAACATTGTTTTACAGTTTGATTTGGACCGCAATATTGATGGCGCGGCCCGGGATGTCCAGGCCGCCATTAATGCGGCCCGCCGGTATTTACCCGCCACGCTGCCCCACAACCCCATTTACCGCAAGGTCAACCCTGCTGATTCGCCGATTCTCGTTTTGGCCCTCACTTCTGAGAGGGTGAGCCGGGCCGAAATGTATGACGCTGCGGCCACCATTCTTCAGCAAAAGCTGTCGCAAGTGGAAGGGGTGGGCACCACCTTGGTTGGCGGCGGTTCCCTGCCCGCGGTGCGGGTGGAGTTAAACCCGCAGGCTCTGAACAAATATGGGATCGGCCTGGAAGAAGTCCGTTCCTTCTTGAGCAGCACCAATCAAAACCGGCCCAAGGGGCAACTGGCTGACGCGATTCACGCTCGGGAAATAACTGCCAACGATCAACTTTACCAGGCCAAGCAGTACCAGGACCTGGTGCTGGCCGTCCGCAACGGAGGGCCGGTGCATCTGGCGGACGTGGGCGAAGTCCAGGATTCCCTGGAGGATGTGCGGGTGGAGGGGCTGATGAATGGCCAGACCGCGGTGATGATCGTGGTCTTCAGATCCCCGGGGGCCAACATTATCGACACCGTGGACAGCATCCGCACCGCGTTGCCCCTCCTGCAGGCCGCGATCCCCCAGGATATTAAGGTCTCGGTGGTAATTGACCGCAGCCAACCCATCCGCCTTGCGCTCCGAGAGGTGGAGCTGACCCTGGTGATCGCCGCCCTCCTGGTAATTCTGGTGGTGTTTGCTTTCTTGAGGAAATTGCGGGCCACCGCCATCCCCGGGGTGGCGGTGCCGGTCTCCATTATCAGCACCTTTGGAGTGATGTATCTTTGCGGCTACAGTCTAGACAATCTCTCCCTCATGGCCCTTACCATCGCCACCGGCTTTGTCATCGATGACGCCGTGGTCGTGTTGGAAAACATCAGTCGTCATATTGAAAAGGGAGAATCCCCAACACAGGCGGCGATCCTGGGCTCCCGGGAAATCGCTTTCACGGTCCTGTCCATGAGCGTTTCCCTGGTGGCGGTCTTTCTTCCCCTATTATTTATGGGAGGCATGGTAGGCCGTTTGTTTCGCGAATTCTCAATGACGCTTTCCGCGGCCGTCCTGGTTTCCCTGGTACTGTCCCTCACCACCACCCCCATGATGTCGGCCCTGTTGCTCACACCGGAAAAAGATCTGTCCCACGGCTGGCTTTACCGGGCCAGCGAAAGGGGGTTCGACTGGCTGCGCCGCCAGTATCAGACCAGTCTGGGCTGGGCCTTGGGGCACCCCAGGATTATGCTGGCGGTCATGCTCCTCACTTTGGTGCTGAACGTCGCCTTATTCTACTATATTCCCAAGGGTTTCTTCCCGGAACAGGACTCGGGCCGGATTACCGGGGTCATCCGGGCGTCCCAGGACATCTCCTTTCAGGCGATGCGGGGCAAGTTGATCCGGATTTTAGGGATGATCCGGGATGATCCGGATGTGGAGGATGTGGTGGGCTTCACCGGCGGAGTCAGCGGCGGCGGCGCTGGGTCTCCCACCAATACGGGCCAGCTGTTTTTATCCTTGAAGTCCTTTGAGGAACGGTCGGCCAGCGCTCGGGAGGTAATTGGCAGGTTGCGACAAAAGTTGGCAACCGTGCCAGGCGCCCAAACTATCCTGCAATCCGTCCAGGATTTGCGCATCGGCGGCATGGCCAGCGCCGCGCTTTATCAGTTTTCCCTTAAAGGAGAAAACGTCGATGATTTGAATCTCTGGGGGCCCAGAGTTCTGCAAGCAATGCGGGCCTTGCCGCAATTGGCCGACGTGAACAGCGATCTGCAGGATAAGGGCTTGCAGACCTCGGTGGTAATCGACCGGGACACCGCGTCGAGGCTGGGCATTTCCGCCCAGCTCATCGATGATACCTTATATGACGCGTTCGGGCAGCGTCAGGTCTCGGTTATTTACTATCCACTCATCCAGCACCATGTAGTGATGGAGGTGGCCCCGAAATATTGGCAATACCCGGAAATACTAAGAGAGCTCTATGTTAAATCAGCCAACGGCGCCGAGGTGCCTTTGAGCGCGTTCACCCGTTTCCAGCCCGCCAACACCCCCCTTTCGGTGAAACATCTGGGAGCGGTTCCCGCGGTCACCATTTCCTTTAACCTGGCCGCGGGCGCAGCCTTGGGAGAGGCGGTGGAGGCTGTAGAGGCCGCCGTCAACCAACTGCGGCTGCCAGCCGGCATCAGGGGGACCTTTCAGGGCGCGGCCAAGGCCTTCAAGTCTTCCCTGGCCAATGAGCCGCTGCTGATCATATTGGCGATTTTGGCGGTCTATATCGTGCTGGGGATCTTGTATGAAAGCTACATCCACCCCATTACCATCCTTTCCACCTTGCCTTCCGCAGGGGTGGGGGCGCTGGTGGCTTTGCTTCTCTGCGGCCTGGATTTCAGCCTCCTGGCCATTATCGGCATGATCCTGCTGATCGGCATCGTGAAGAAAAACGGGATCTTGATGGTCGATTTTGCCTTGCAGTTGGAACGCCATGAAGGGAAAAGGCCTGATGAAGCGATCCTGGAAGCGTGTCTGTTGCGCTTCCGCCCCATCTTGATGACCACCATGGCCGCACTCTTGGGGGCCCTGCCCATGGCCATCGGCACCGGGGTGGGCTCCGAGGTGCGCCGGCCCCTGGGCATCTCCATTGTCGGGGGCTTGATCTTCAGTCAAATGCTGACGCTTTATACCACCCCGGTGATCTATCTTTACCTGGACCGCTTGCGGCTCTGGTTTAAGCGATTACGTTTAAGAAGGTGAAATCTATACGAAAACACAAGTTACGTCATTCTGAACGGAGCGCCGCGCAGTGAAGACTCTCGTTTTTTATTGGCACCTCTGAGATTCAGAATGACAAGTTAGAGGATTTTCACAGAGGTCTCAATTTGCCCTGACTTGTGTGCGGGTTTTTGAGAAATAGTTAGTTCCAACGCTGGAAGAACTGCCGAAAGGTCTCTGCCCTTTGATCCCAGGAATGATGCGTTGCCATGAATTCCATCACGATTTCCTTCTTAGTGGCTAACCGGCCTGCCAAGATGAGGTTCGTCTTATCTTCCAGGTCATCCAGATCGCCATGGCGAAAGATTTGTCCCCAGCCGGTTTCCCGGATAAGATTATTGTTGAGTATGGGTTCTTCCGATATGACAGGCAGGCCTCCCCGTAAGTAATAGAGAATCTTGGAAACATCGTTATCAAAGGGGTGGGGTCCGGTGGCCAGCGCCAGGCCAATGGCAGCGTTTCTAAGGTAATCCCAGATCTCATTTTCCTGAATTTCCCCATGGTCCACAATCAGGGGATGCAGCTTCTGGTCAGGGGAACCGCCATACATGGCCGCTTTATTTCTGCCAATAAAATGGAGCTCAACCCGGCCTTGCAACCTGACCGCCAGCTCATTTAACATTTGCAGCATGCGGGGCGCAGCCAGGGAGCCCAGGAACAGGAGAACCGGCAGGGAAGGGGAGAAGGGATTTTTCCGGGGAGGCGGGATGTGGGCCGGACAGCCGCTGGGCACGATAATGGCCGGTATCCGGGCCCCATAGATTTGCCGCCAGCGTTGCAGGTTTTCCTGATTATTAAACACCAGGGCCGCGGCCCTCGAGCGGATCAACTCCTGGCAGGCCAATAATTCCCCGCGGGAAGCCTGGTCCCGTTCGGGCCATTGCTCATCCACCACCCGGACCAGGCGGCTGACCACCGGTCCCTGGTAGGCGTCAATGAGCCTGATGGAAGGGTGGTAACAGGTCTTGAGCATATGAAAATACCCTTTATTATTCAAGACCTTTAGAGGCCGGACCGGGATCGTCTCTGCCAGCAGACTATCTGTGGCAATGGGGGCAATGATTTCCACCTCCAGGCCCAAATGGATTAATCCCTGGGAGATGGCCCGCAGTCTGATCAGATCAATGCTGGTGGGCGGAGCCAGGGGATTCTTGTGAAAAACCAGGCCGACGCGCATGGTACGCATACCCTTAATAGTAATTCAGGAACCTAGAATATGGGTCCTTCCGGAAAAGATATAAAAATTTGCCTCATAACTCCAGAATTTCCCCCGGAGCAATGGGGGGGGCTGGCCCGGACCGTGGCTCAGGTGGCGGCGCAGATGGCGGCTTTGGGCTTGCAGGTGCATGTGGCCCACTTCCAGGTAACGGCTGAGGCCCTGGTGCTGTTGGACGAGAACCGCCGGGTCCGGGAGCATGGCCAGGTGAAGGTGCATCAGATTACCGTGGGGCGGGAAAAGATGGGGGATACGCCCCGGCAGCTCTGGGATTGCCCCCATACCTTGACCCTGCAGATGATCTACCACTCCCTGGAAATGCTCCACCAGCAAGAGCAATTCAGCCTCTTGCATTCTTTTTTCCTTTACCCCTTGGGTTATCTTACCGGCCTGTTGGCCAGGAGAATGAACATCCCCTGCATCGCCACCCTTCTGGGCAATGACGTCAAGAAATACTTCTTCAGTCCCGAAAAGGTGGCGGTCTGCCGCAGCGGCCTGGAAAACGCCGATTACGTGGTGGCCCTGAGCCAGGACCTGCTGGATCAGGCCCAGGCCCTGGCCCCCATCAGTCACAAGGCCCAGATCATTTATAATTCCGTGGCGATTCCGGTTGCCGCCTGGCAGCCCCGGGAACGGCGGGAGCAGTTCCGCCTTGGATGCGCCGGCATCTTTAAGTATGCCAAAGGCTTGCCCTATCTGTTGAAGGCCTTTGCCGCTGTGCTCCGGGAGCAGGAGGGGGAATTGGAACTCGTGGGCGGCCTCCGGGAGGAAGAAAAGCCGGTGTTCGCGGCCATGCTCCAGCGCACCGGAAGCGGCCCCAGGGTTAAGTTCCGGGGGCCCCTGCCACATCTGCAAATCCAGGAGTGGCTCAGGTCACTGGACGTCTTTGTGTTGCCCTCCGTTTCCGAAGGTTGCCCCAATATCCTCATGGAGGCCATGGCCAATGGGGTGCCTTGCGTGGCTACCCGGACCGGCGCCAATGCAGTGCTGCTGGAGGATCGCGTGTCCGGGCTGTTGGTGCCCTGGGGGGATTCCCGGTCCCTGGCCCAGGCCATTGGCGAACTTCTGGGAAATCCAGGTTGGGCCGCGTCCTTGGGGGCCGCGGCCAGAAGGCGCATGGGAGATTTTTCGCCCCCGCGGGAGCAGGCCGCCTGGGCCGCCGTATATCGGCGGTTCCTATATTTTTAAGATGGCAACCAACCGCAAAATCTACCCGGTAAACCACTGGCTGCGGTCATCTGAACCGGCCAGGGCGTTGGCGGTCTACCTGGAGCAGCAAGGCAAGGCCTACAGCCGGGTGAAGAATGCCCACATTGAGGAGCTGCTGGGAGATTTACGGGGCCGGAGCTTCCTGGATTATGGCTGCGGCGGGGGCAGGTTCCTGGTGCACGCGGCCCGGCAGGCCGCGAGCCTGGTGGTGGGCGTTGATGCGGAGCCGATGGTCCTGGCCACCGCCCGCTATTTTTTGCAGCAGGAAGGCCTGGAAGACCGGTGCCAGCTCCTGGAAAGCGAGAAATTCCCGGCTGCCTCTTTGCAGACCAGATTCGATCTGGTTTTATTGAAAGATGTGATCGAGCATGTAGAAGATGATCAGGAACTGCTGGCTAACGCCGCACAATCCCTGGCAGAGCGCGGCTATCTGATCTTGTCCACCCAAAATTCCTGCTCCCTCAATTACCTGTTCCAGGGGAACTATCACCGGGTATGGTGTCAGAACCAGGATTGGTGGGGTTGGGATCCCACCCACCTGCGATTTTACAACCCGGCCAGCCTGGGGCGCAAATTAGAGCGGGCCGGTTTGCGGCCGGTGGCCTGGCGTGCGGCCTATCTCGTGCCCTATAAATTCCCCGCGCCGGCTTCTTCCCCCAAACAGTTTATCCGGTTTGACTCTCTGAGTTGGCTGGACCGGGTGCTGGGGCGGATATGGCCTTTTAACCGGCTGGGGTGGAATATTATCATTAAAGCCGCGACTTACTGAAAAGGAAGGAACATGGCCCGTTCGGATGTGCATCCCGTCCATCTTTTCGAACCCTGGCAGGTCTGGCCCGGTTCTTATGATAATCCTCCGGCGGCTGATGCTTATCCCCGGCCCCCGCAGACGGGTCTCCGCCTGACCCGGCAAACTCCCATCGCCTCCCTGGGTTCCTGTTTCGCCCGGGAGATAAAAAATATCCTGCTCCGGGAGGGCTTTTCATATATCGCCAGAGAACTGGAGCACCCTGCGGCCAAGCATGGCAGCGCCGCCTGGGAGCGGGTTTACAATACCTTCTGCCTGCGCCAGATTTTCGAATATACCTTTGGAGATTGGCAGCCTGACCTGCGCTGGTGGACCTCCCCGGTTTCCCGGAAGATTCAAGACCCCTACCGCCGCATCATCCTTTATGATTCTCTGAGCGAGGCCGAGGCGGATTTCGCCAGGCATCGCCGCTACTCCCGCCAGGTCCTGGAGGAAGCCCAAGTCCTGATCCTGACCCTGGGGCTCACCGAGATTTGGGAAGATCAGGTGGACGGCGCGGTTATCTGTCTGCCTTCCGGCCCGTATGTGAATGAAGGGGGCGACCTGGGCCGGTATCGCTTCCGGGTCAGCCGTTATGAGGAGAATCTCCATAACCTGGAACGCCTCCAGCAGTTGCTGGCGGCCCATAATCCCGGCTGCCGCCTGCTGCTCACCGTCTCCCCCGTGCATTTATGGGCCACCTTCCGCCCGGATGTCGACGTGATCAGCGCCAGTTGCAGCTCCAAAGCCACCTTGCGGGCAGTGGTGGATGAATTCAGCGCGCGCCATGATAATGTCTTTTATTTCCCTGCGTTCGAAATGGCCACCATCTACCGGACCCTGCGGGGCCAATCGATCTGGGCCGGGGGCCGGGAAAATTTCCACGTCAATCAGGAGACCATCGAGTTCATCATGCAACAATTTTTCAGCTTTTATGTGGATTGATTCTTTTGAGGGTAAGGCAATTCATAATTGCCAAGAGATTGAAAATCTTTGGTTTTATTCTCCCCTTTGAAAAAGGGGGCTGGGGGGATTTAAGTAAGTCCCCAAACTCCCCCTAAATCCCCCTTTTTCAAAGGGGGACTTTAAGACCCTGTGAACTTGGGTTTTCGCCTTATTAAAGGCCATACTGTCTACGAAGAGCGACACTGGATTACCGATGCAGGCCAATCACCCCGTCCCCAAGCTTGCTGCCGCCGCAGGTCCGCCGTTGATCCTGATCCACCCCCCTGCCGTCAGCAAGCGCTTTCTTCCCACCCGCTTTCTGCCCTACGGCATGGCGGTTCTCTCTAGCTACCTCAAAGAACACCAGGTGCCGGTGATCCAACACGACTTTCTCCCGGATTATCTTTATGATTTTCCCGAGGCTCCGGATTTCCACCACCCGGAAAACACCTTCCCAGAGACGGAACTCTTCTCTTATCTGGAGGGGAGCAGCGGCAGCTCCCGCCTGGCAGCCTTTGCTGATAGATATATCCGGCGTCTCGATCTTGACTCCGGGATTTATGCCTTTTCCATTATCTCCTATCACCAGTTCTGGGGGGCCCTGATTCTGGCTAAACGCTTGCGGGCTCTCCAGCCCGCGGCCACCATCGTCTTCGGCGGCCCCTTCATCACCATCAGGCCTCCGGCCGGGATTACCAGATACGGTTTGGCGGATTACTGGATCAAGGGCAGCGGCGAAGCGCCGCTGCTGGCCCTCTACCGGCGGCATGCCCACTTAGGGAGCACCCGCCTGGCGGATATCCCTGGCCTGGTTTACTTCGCCGGTGTGGAACTTAAGGTCAATCCCACCTCCCGGCTGGCCGCGTCCCGGGAAAGGCCCCCCGATTTCGCGGGCCTGTCCCTGGACGCCTACCGCTATGACCATCCGGTAACCGGCCCCCAAACCCTTTTTCTGCCTTACCGCTTCTCCAGGGGCTGTCCCTCCCAATGCAGTTTTTGCACCGGCTGCCTGGTGGATCGCTACAGTTTAAAGCCGGTGGACAAAATTATGGTGGAGCTTCAGGGCCTCTCTGCCTGTTACGGCTCGTCCGCGTTCATGTTTGCCGACGCGGCCATTAACGGCAGTCCCCGGCAACTCGCGGCGGTCTGCCGGCGGCTCCCCCAAGAACTGCCGGAGATTCGCTGGTACGCCTATGCCCGCATCCGGGGTTTTACCCCGGAGTTGCTGCAAATGGCCGCCCGGGCGGGGTGTATGAGCCTGTTCTGGGGCCTGGAGTCCGCCCATCAACCCACCGTAGACTTTTTAGGCAAGGGCTTCCAGGTGGCGCAAGTCCGCGAAATTATTGACGCTTCCCGGGCCGCAGGCATCAAGAACTATATCCATTTTATGTACAACACCCCCCATGAGACCGAGGCGGATTTGCAGGCCTTGATCCGATTGGTGCAACACTATCGCGGCTGCGACGATGTTTACTTTATGCCCATGCGCTTCTTGCTGGAGCCCCAATCCCGCCTCTTCGAGGACCCCGGGGCCTTTGGCCTCCAAGACCTGACCCGGGCTCCGGGCAGTGCTCTGGACCGGGAGGCGTATATTTTCTCGGAAGTGAATGGCTTGGAGGCCCCGGCCATTGCCCGGCGCAACCGGAAGCACGGGGAGATTTTGGCGGCGGTTTTGGCAGAGATCGACGCGCACCGGCCCCCCTGGGGGGAGTACCTCTAATCTGGAGAAATCGGCAACAGGACCCAGACCAGGGAGCAGGGCAGTTCCGCGTCCCAGGTGTATCGGGCCTGGGGCGCCGGGTAGTCCTGGCCGCCCCGGGAGACCCAACCTCCGGGAGGTTCAAGGGAGCCTTCAAGAATCTCTATTGCCGGTTTGGCCGAGACGGTGATGGGGATGAGCCGCAGCCGGAGAAGGTTATGGCGGTCCAAGTAGTCAAGAAAACGTTGATGTTCAGGCATCACCAATTTTCCCGGCGCAAATTGCCAGCCTACCCTGACCTGATGCCGCCCCTGGCCGCTGATCATATCCCTGACAATCCAGTACTCCTGGCGCGCGCAGATAACGGTGCGGGACAGTGCAACTCCGCTTAGGCCCGGCTCCCAGGGGCCGTCAAAGACCCCGGCGGCCATCTCCAGGGGCCCGGCCAAACTCCAGGAGAGTTTCTCCCCCGGAGGTTTGACCCTTTGCGAAAAATTCAGGGAGGCATAATCCGGCGCCGCCCCATCCGGCAGGGGCATATTGTGGGCCGCGGCGGAGCGGTAATAATCCGTTAAAAGGCCGGGGGCATAACGGCTGATGCCCGGGTCCACCAGGCAGGCCGCGCCCCCGGCGGCTATCTCCAGGGAGAGCGCGTCCTGGTGGCTGTGGGCCAGGCCCGGCGGTCCGGCCCGCAAGAGGAGATAATTGGCCCGGGCCGCATAACTGGAGCGCATGATGGCGAGCCCCGCGTCCGGGAAGACCCGGGAGGAAAATTCGGGAGGCCGCCCGCGCCTGCCCCGGCTGCCGCACCAGAGAAGGTCCGGACGCTGCAAGCTCTCCCCGGCTTTGGACATTAAGGCGGTGAAATCGGAGTCCAGGCCGCCGGAGTCGTTCAGGGAGGGCCAGGTAAAGTCCGGGCGGCATAAGGCCAGGAGATAATCGAAACCCCGCTCCAGGGGTTTGCCAAATAAATCCGGCAGCTCCAGGCCCTGAACCCCGGCCGCTTCTTTGACTTCCAGCAAGGCGTGAAGACAAATGGCGTGGTAGAGGGGCGACATTTCCCGATGCACTCCGTCTGCCCCGAATTGCTGGTGATATTCCCGTTCCAACCGCCTGAGGCCGGCGTCCCGCCACTCCAGGGCCAGGCGAAATTCGGGCAGACACAGACCCAAAAGCGCCAGCGCCGCGGACTCGACGATGCGCCAATTATTGGGGTGGCCCTGGTGGTCCATCAGGCTGGCGGCCTGTTCCCAAAGGGAGCGGAGCATCAGGACCTTGGTGGCCCGGGAGAAGGCAGGACTGGACCAGGCCAGCCCCATGATCCACAGCCATTCCCGCAGCCGCCAGGCAATGGACAGGGTTTCCCAGGCCGGCCCCGCCCCGCCGTTGGAGGCCAAGGGCACGGGATTAGCCAAAATCCAGCTTTGCAGCAGCTCATCCAAAGCGGCGACATAGTCTTCCTGGCCGGTGGCCAGATAAGCCCGTACCAGAAGGCGCAGGAAATGGTGGCGATGCAGAAAATGGCACCATTCCAGCTCGCCCAGAGGGTTGGCGTCCCAGGAGAGGGGCGCCGGCAATTGCTGCCCCATGATACGGCCGGCCAGGATGTCCGCGGCCGTCCCTTGCGGATAAAAATGGGGCGGGGGAATGCGGCTGGCAATATTCTCCGGCCCATAAGGCCCCCAGGATTTGGCCGGGGAGAGTAATCTCTTCAACAACGGCTCAGTATCCCCAGCCTCTCCAACAAGCTGCTCTCGCAGGCCGGACTCCGTCAACCTGGGGCCCGGGGGCAGACGACGGAGCTCACCGGCAATACCCTTAAGGGCAACGCTAATTTCCTGATCCCGGGCAGCCGTCTTTTCCTGGGCAAAAAAGATCTCCAGGGCCCTGACGTCTTGCCAGCCGTCCGGGTGGCCGGTGATGCCGAAGCATTCCCGGGGAAAATGCATTTCGCACCATTGGCCGGGAGGAAATTCTTCCCGCCCCCCGGAAAAAGAGGTGGCAGCCCGGTTTCCATGAATGAGCCTAACTCCGGCCAATAAAGGTGTATAGGCGTGATTGCAGACCCTGATGGTTAATTGATTGAAGCGGGACAGGTCGGAGTGAGGGCAGGGCAAGTGCAGGGTGATCTGTTTAAGCCCGGTAAAAACCACGGCTGCACCGGCCCGGCAAGCCCCGGCCAACGGGGCAAATTCCGCGGGTCCGAAAAGATCCTCCCGGTATAATACCGCATCTCGTAAGAAATCATCTGATGGCAGTTGTGGGTCTCGCATGCTATAATTAATTATTTTAATAACATACAGGTGATCAATGGGCCCAGGTCAACGGCTTTTATTAATAGAACCGCCTTTTTATCGCCTCTTCAAAGACACCTATGCCCTGGTCCACTATCCCTTATCTTTAGGTTACCTGGCTGCGGCGGTCAAGACGCAAAGTGATTGGGAAGTGGTGGTTTTCAATAGCGACTTTTTGCCGGCAAGCGACCCCTTCGAAGCAGCTTATTTCACCAAATATGGTTTTACCCATTATCAGGAAAGGTTGCATGATTCATCGGCTGATATCTGGCAAGAGATTAAGGCCGTTATTGCCGCCTATCTGCCCACCGTCATTGGCATTTCCGCGAAATCAGCCAACTTTGCCGCGGCCCGGCAGGTGGCTAAAATCGCTAAGGAAGTGAGCGCTGACATCCTGGTGGTCTTGGGCGGCCCCCACCCCACGCAAATGGGGCAAGAGATTCTGGCCCATAATGACATCGACGTTGGCGTTATGGGGGAAGGGGAGAAAACCCTGGTGGAACTGCTCGCCTCCCTGGAAGACGGGGGCAACCTTGGCCGGGTCCGGGGGCTGGTCTATCGCCAGAGGGAGGCAGCAGCTATCACTGCTCCCCGGGAATTCCTCGATGACTTAGATGCTCTCGCCTTTCCCGCCCAATTTGCCCCGGAAGTCCTTCATGATTATCAGCGTTATCCCCGGTCCGCGTTTAGCCGCATCTTCGCCACCCGGGGCTGTCCTTACAATTGCTTTTTTTGTAATTCTAAGGGGGTCTGGGGGAAAAGAGTCAGGTTCAGGTCCCCCGAAAATGTGATCAGAGAAATGCGGCTGCTCCAGGAAAGCGGGGGTCAAGCCATCCATTTCGATGATGACACCTTTGGAGTAAATCCCGGATATCTCCGGGCCTTGGTCACAGAAATCAAAGAACGTGGTCCGGGCCTGCCCTGGAGTTGCGAAATCCACGTCAACCTGGTAACCGCGGCCAATATCAAGCTGATGCGAGAGGCGGGGTGCTCTAGGATTCAATTGGGAATAGAATCCGGCAATAATGAGATATTGAGACAGATAAGAAAAGGTTTTACCATCGAAGAAGCAAAAGCCGCCTGCCAGCTAGTTAGCCAGCAGGGCATCAGTCTGGAGACATTTTTCATGGCCGGGTTCCCCCAGGAAAATGAGAGGACCCTAAAAGATACCCTGGAGGTCATCCGCAGCCTTGATTGCGACAAAGTAATCTATAGCATCTTTACTCCCTACCCCGGCACTGAGGCCTTTGAGTATTGCCGGGCCCAGCACCTCATTGATGATAATTACGACCCTTCTCTATATTACCACCAAAGTCCGGCCAACCATTTCTGCCCGGAGATAACGGCCCCAAGATTCCGGGAAATCTCCGAGCAGATCGAGGCGGTGGTTAAAGAGAAAAATAGGCTGGGCCGCTTAAGACGGAAAACCTTCCCGCCACTGACTTCTGACTTTTAATACTATACCGTTACAAGGCTAAAATTATCTGTTACCGAAAGCAGACGGTATGCCCCCGCGTCTGGGGCGGACGCCTGGGTTCGCCCCTACACGGTTAATTTTCACAGATGTGCTGCTTTCCACCCCTCCAGGTCAGTGATGATGCGGCGGCCGATGGCGTATTTATCAAAGCGGTAATTTAGAGGAGTAGCGGGTCTTTGCAACAGTTCCGAGATGATCTTCTCTATTTGGCTGTCCAGCACCTCTTCCTCAGTTACTACGGCCACATTATCTAAAGGGATGGAACTGGCCCGGCGTTCCTGCTCCTGACTGGGGTGGCGCTCGGGGATGACCAGGGCCCGGGCGCCGGTCAGCAGAATTTCGTTGATGGTGTTGTAGCCGGCCCGGCAGACCACCAGTTCGGCAATATTTATTAAATCTATCAGGTTCGATTTAAACGGCAGAAAATGGATCCGGTCTGCCAGGGTGTCAGATTTGAGGGAGCTAATGGTGGAGTCTTCCAGATAGGGATCAACAATGAGGACGATCTGATAATCTTTGGTGAAGCTCAAGCGATCAAAACCAGATAGAAGTTGACGTAACATTTCCACTATTTTACCATGGCGCCCCAGGGAGACGAGAATGAGCGGCTCTGTTCCGAGATTAAAATGCCTTAATACTTCCTGGCGATCAGGCAACTCTTCCCGGGTCTTAATGGTGACTCCTCCAAGGTAATGAATCCTGTTTGCCAATTCCGGGTTATTTCCCAAGACTTCCCGGTTAAAATCAATATTGCGAGCATCGTCCAAAACATAGATAAAATCGAAATTTAGGGCTATATTTACGCCTTCGGGTTGATCACTGGGCGTTTGGTAGGGGATGAAGAGGTTGGGCGCGCCCCGCATAATGTCCCGGGAAAGGTGGACCAGGGCAAAATCCGTGGGTTGTTCCCGTCGCAGTCTCTTTTTAAGTATCAAAGGCAGGGCTTCATTCATCAATCCGGCCATATAATGTTCGATGAACAACGCCTGGGGTTCAAAAAAAGCAAAGGTATCCTGGATGACTTGCATTCTGAAGGCAAATATCTTATCCACCTCCAGGCTTTTCAGATACCGGGGCTGCAAGGGATTGACCTGGTTGTCAAAGTCTATTTTTATTCCCGGCAGTTTGACCACTTCGATGCCTTCGTCAAAAAATATCTGGGGCACCGAAGACCCCGACACTACGAGAAAATCCAGGTCCGGACGCCACCGCCGCATGCCGCTGATTATTGCCAGGGTGCGAAAGGCGTGCCCATGGCCAATGGAGTTGTGGGTATAAAATAAGAGACGTTTGATCTTCCCGGACAAATTGACCTCCTGCCTTTGGTACAATGGCCCCAGGTTTTTGGAATTTGCGTGGAATACTGTGGAACTCTTGGGAAAATCGCGGGTTATAACTCGCGGCTTGGGGCTCATGGTAGCACGATCAGGGGGTAGATGCTAAATCTAATTCGGGATCCCCTTCAACCTGGGGCAAAAATATTCCAAAGGTCAGGCTTTCAGCTCTTTCTGCAGGGCAAAAGCAGGTGGGCCTCCTTTTTCCAGGAGCTTACTGCAAACTGAAAGAATTACCGATAAAGGCTTGAGGGACGGGGGGAAGGGGAAACCAGACGGCCCGGCGGCTCACCCCGGGCTTGGCAGGGATGGCGGGAGAAGTTGATCTACCGTTACAACTTGAGCAAGCCCTGTTTTAAAATCACCTTGCGTCTTATGTATAATCTCCTTTACTGCGAATATTACCTATTATGAGTCAAGTGCAGGCCCTTAAAAATTATCTGCTGGCGAAGCTGCATGTTTACGAATATGAGTCCGCCCGCTTCATCTGGATCTCCCTGATTTTTTTCTCCCTTTATTTTGTCAGCGCCGTCTTTCGCAACTACGTTGACACTACTTTTTTCAAACGTTACGGGGTGGTGCAAATGCCGCTGATGTTTGTGATCAACGGCGTTATCAGCTTTTTCATCTTTGGGGTGATGCACCGTTTTTGGAGCAAATTTCGCAACGAGAATCTCTTGGCCGGCTTCTTAACCTTTTATTTCGTCTCTTTGCTGGGAATTTACTTCCTGGTCAAAGCCGACTTCTCCATTTCCTACCCCCTTCTCTTTCAGCTCCTCTACCTGCAAGACTCCATTTTCCTGGTGTATCTCTGGAATATTGCCGGGGATCTCTTCAGCGCCAGTCAGGGGAAACGGATTTTTCACCTGATTATGGGGGCCCAGGTATTGGGCAGCACCTTGGGCAACTTTACCACCAAACCCCTGATCCGGGAATTCGGCGACGATTTTTCCTTAATCATCTTTGCCGCCTCGTTTCTGCTCATTGCCATCTTTCTGGTTATTTCATCCCGCCGCTATTTAGACCAAACTTCCGCCAATCCGGCCGTGATTGCGGTTCCCGACCGGAAGCTGCGGGAAGTGCCGGCCATTATCAAACAATATCCTATCTTCCGCTACCTGTTCATTTGCGCCTTGATTCCCAATATTTTGCTGCCGATCCTGACCTATCAATTCAGCCTCTTGGCCAACAGTACCTTCGGTACTGAACAAACACTCATTTCCTTTTTGGGATATTTCCGCGGCTCTATGACTTTGGCGGTATTTCTGGCCTTGTGGCTGGTGGGAAAATTTTATGCCAGAATGGGAATATCCAGAACTTCTTTGATAGCTCCCATCAACTTTACCTTAATCTTTGGAGCGTTGACTTTTTATTATAATATCTTTGTCGCCGCGTATGGGCAATTCACTACTGTTATTATTCAAAGAGTACTCAACGGTCCGGTCAACAAGATTCTGTTTAACCTCCTGCCCCAGAAGATTTCCCAATGGAGCCGGGTGTTTCTCCGGGGGGCGGTGGTCAAGGCTGGGATGATGGCGGGGGCCTTGCTCCTCTGGACTTTAAAGCCGCTGTTTCCCCCGGAATACCTGGCGCCCCTGGCTGCGGTCCTGGCCCTTTATCTGACTGTGGAAACCGTAATTTTTGTGCGCCAATATTATCATGGATTAAAACAGGTAATCGTTGAAGATAGTGATGGCCTTAACTTGCTGGAGGCTTCTTCCACCGGGGAAAATTACCTGACCCACCCCCGGATGCAGGACCTGGATCTGGTCAAGAGTCAGCCGGGGGAGGCCGAGATTAACCCTACTCCGGGCCTGACGCCGGATATCGCTTTGAAACTGCTCCATGACGACAGCCCCGCCACCAGGGCGGAAGCCGCCATTTTCTTCATCAATCATCCCGACTTAAGGGCGGTGGGAGAACTGCTCAGGCTCCTGGATGATCAGGAAACGGTGCGTAAGGCTGCCATTGAGGCCCTGGCCGGCTTTGGAGAACAGATCACCAGTTTTCTGGAAGTAGGGTTGCTTAACAGTACCTGGAGACGCCAGAAGGGCATCCTCGAAGTCCTGCGGCTGGCAAAATTAAAAGATTTTGATATCTCCCCATACATGCACCACCACGTGCGGGATACCTATAATAACCTGATTTTTATTGAGGCCCTTTCCAGGTTTCCCAAATCCCAGGCGGTGGATTTACTGAAAACCCACCTGATGGAGAAGAACCAGGAAATCCTTGACGTTATTTTTCATGCCCTCTGGGTCACTTATGATGACATGCGCCTGATGTATGGCGCCTTACATTCCCACCAGTCTGCCATAGCCGTCGAAATGGTGGAAGAATTGCTGAACCGGAATCTGGCTAATTATTTGATCCCCTTAATTGGCGAAATGCCAATAACTGCAAAGATTTCCCAGGGCCGCCGACTCATGCTGCTGGTGCGAGCCGATGATTTGGCCGGGGTCATCGCCCATCTGGTAATCAGCCAGGACCCAACCACCAGGATGCTGGCGGCCTTTGCCATCGGCGCCCATACCCCGGGAATGATATTTTACCCTCTGGCGGAAATGCTGTTGACGGATGCAGACTCCATGACCCGGGAAACGGCCAGATATGCTTTATCTCGTTGTGCAGGGAAGGAGGTGGCTGTGCCGAATCTGCTGGAAATAATCCATCATCTGCAAGGGTTCGATTTATTTGCGGGCTTGAGTATCCGGGAATTGCAAGCCATTGCCACGATCAGCGGGCCAATGTCCTACAAAACCGGCGAAGTCCTCTTAAGGGAAGGACAGGATAACTCGGTCATCATCTTAATAGTTAAGGGCAAAATTAAGGTCTCCCGCAATTATGGCCGCAGTAATGAAGAGCTCGCGGCCACCATCGGCAATGGCACCTATATTGGGGAACTGAGCCTGTTTACCCAGATGCCTGCCAACGCCACCTGCGTCACCGCGGAGCCTACCGAGGCGTTGATCATTCATCATCGACATTTTCAAGAGATGATGAAGATCTACCCCCAAATTGCCATCAATTTCTGCCGCTACTTTGCTGCGCGACTGCGAGGCGTGGCTTATTAAAACGCCAACCTCCATGAAAAAGCTCGTTTTGCTGCGTCACGGCGAGAGCCTCTGGAACCGGGAAAACCGTTTCACCGGCTGGATGGACGTGGGTCTCTCCCCCCAGGGCCTGGCTGAAGCCCGCGAGGCCGGCCGCGTCCTGGCCCAGGAGGGCTTTGAGTTTGATGTGGCTTTCAGCAGCGTTCTCAGGCGCGCCATTAAAACCTTATGGGTGGTTCTGGAAGAAATGGACCGCATGTGGATTCCGGTCCACCAGAGTTGGCGTCTGAATGAACGCCACTACGGCGCCTTGCAGGGACAGACCGTGGCCTGGCACCGTTTGGAGCAGGTGCAGTTCTGGCGCCGCAGCTATGACGTACCTCCACCGTCCATCACTCCTGATCATCCCCACTTTCCCGGGACCGACCCCCGCTATGCGGGCGTCCCCCCCGGACGGCTGCCCCTGGCCGAATGCCTGCAGGACGTGGAGTCCAGGGTTTTGCCCTACTGGCTGGAAACCATCGCCCCGGCTGTGGCCGCGGGTCGGCGGGCGATCATCGTCGCCCACTGCAACAGCCTCCGGACTTTGGTCAAGCATCTGGACCGAGTCCCCCATGAGGCGGTTGTCCGCCTAAATATCCCCACCGGCATTCCCCTGATCTACGAATTAACTGATGACCTCAAACCCATCCGCCATTACTACCTGGGTTAACCGGAAAAAGTCCAGGCGGCTATCCAGTCCTGGCAGCCCCATTGAAAAAGTCCTGAAAAGCCTTTGACTGACGAGTAAAGGGTAATGCGGACATGGCGCCATGGGGGTAAGTTCAATCGGGTACTTGGGGACAAAGGAAGCACTGGAGGGGACCCGGGGGCGGGGTGTAAGAACCAAAGCGCCGCGAGCTTTGTCCGTGGTGCAAAACTAAGGTGGGGAACCGGCCCGAATCCGGTTCCCCGCCCGATGACTACTGGCTTTCCACCAAATGGCGGGCACCCGATGGGCACCCAACCGCCCCTGGACACCCCGGAAACCCGTATGCATACTGATATGGTGCCGAAGCGGGGACTTGAACCCCGACGGGGATACCCCCACTAGACCCTGAACCTAGCGCGTCTCCCGATTCCGCCACTTCGGCAAATCACCGGACAAGCAAACCTGCCTGGCAATTTTCAACTTAAAAATATATAATGGGGCCTTATGGATTGTCAAGGCTTAACTGGCAGGAGCGGCAGGGGATGATGGTTTATCACGATCTTCCTCCCGGCACGTCTTCTTTCTCACGGACCGTGGTCACCATCGGCAATTTCGACGGCGTGCACCTGGGGCACCGGGCCATTTTGTCCCGGGTCATTCAGCGGGCCCGGGAATTGGACGCCCAGGCCGTGGCGATTACCTTTGAACCGCATCCTTTGAAGGTGCTCCGTCCGGAAATGAATTTACCCTTATTGACCACTCCGGAACAAAAAACCAGGCTCCTGGGCGCGGCCGGCCTGGACGCGGTGGTGGTCCTGCCCTTTACCCGGGAATTTGCCGCGCTGCCGGCCCGGGACTTCGTGCGCCAATACTTTCTGGAGCGCCTCCGGGTCCGGGAGGTGGTGGTAGGCCATGACTATTGCTTCGGCCGGGGCAGGGAAGGCAATATCGATCTGCTGAAGGAGATGGGCCAAAAGCACGGCTTTACTGTCCAGGTGGTCTGGGCGGTGGAGGCCGATAACGCGGTGGTCAGCAGCTCTTTGATCCGGGCCCTGCTGCGCCTGGGCAAAGTGGAGGAAGCCGCGCTGCTCCTGGGCCGGCCCTATGGGGTGGCAGGCCGGGTGGTGCACGGCAAAGGCCGGGGCGGCAAACTTCTGGGCGTGCCCACCGCCAATATCCGGCCGGCCAATGAACTCCTGCCCGCCACCGGCATTTATGCGGTGCGGGTGCGGCGGGGGGAAGAGACGTTGGGGGGGGCGGCCAATATCGGCACCTGCCCCACCTTTGAGAACGGGGAGTTTTCCCTGGAAGTCCACCTCCTGGACTTCAACGGCGACCTCTATGATGAGGACCTGGGGGTGGAATTTGTGGCCCGCCTCCGGGAAGAGCGGCGCTTCCCCTCCATCGAAGCCCTGGCGGCCCAGATTCATGCGGATATCAAGAGGGCGCGCCAGGTCTTGACCGCGGGCTAGCAGGGTAGGGGAGGGGCCTTTGCAGGGGCCAGGGGCCAGGGGCCAGGGTTTTTACTGATTACTGATTACTGATTACTGAATTACTGTTTCTCGGGGAATCTTCTGAATGCGGCGTTATCAGGCGCTTTGCCGCCATTGTGGTTATATGCCTCCCTGGCAGGAGGATCACCAGGCCTGCCGGGAGGCGGTGCTGATTCATCTGGGACAGGGGCACAATTTGGCGGCGGCCCGGGAGCCGGGGGACTACGGGCTCCGCGAGCAACGGCAGTGCGACTATTGCCTGGAGGAGTTCCTGGACAGCTGCACCAAGTGCGGCCGGGATTTAAAAATCCCGGC
>JAKAKP010000132.1 GCA_021813445.1 Deltaproteobacteria bacterium | reverse complement strand
GCCGCGGCGGTCTGGATCATCAGGTCGCAGATCTGGAAGTAGGCGTCGATATCCAGGCCCAGGGAGCCGTAGTCGTCCGCGTGGGTGTCGAAGCCGTAGTACCAGAGCAGCAGATCAGGTTTGAAGGCGGGCACCAGGGGCAGGTGCTGCCGCACCTTGTCCAGGTATTGGCGGTCCGGGTCGCCGGCGTAGGACCCGGTGTAGACGTCCACGTCCACCTTGGTGCCGTCCGGGGAGCGGTAGTCAGTGCCGCAGAAGCAGAGGTGCAGCACCCCCGGGTCGTCCTGCACCAGTTGGCGGGTGCCGTCGCCGTGGTGGGCGTCGGTGTCGACGATGGCCAGGCGCCGCCAGGTGGTGACCTCCCGGACGTGGGTCAGGGCCAGGACCACGTCGTTAAAGCAGCAGGCCCCCCAGAACTGGCGGTAGCCGGAGTGGTGGCCCCCGGCGCCGATAAAGCAAAAAGCCCGGTCGATTTCGCCCCGGGCCAGGGCCTCCATGGCCGCCACCACCCCGCCCGCGGACTCGTACGCCGTGGAGCAGAAAGAGTCCCGGGCCACCAGGGGGATGATTTCCGGGGAGTGGACCTTCAGGAGCAATTCCTCGGAGACCCGGGGGGACTCATAGAGGCGCACGTTGGGCTTTTTTAAGAGCTCATCCAGAGCCTCGGGGAAGTCCTTGAGGCGGTTGCCGATGGTCATGTAGCTCTTGCGGCTGAAGGAAGGATGGTAGAAAATACCGATCTTTTTCATTTTAGTTATTATTTAATTAGTTCATTTTTATTAATTTCAAGATGATTAAACCAGTGAATTAATCAAAATACCCCAATCTTCTTCCGGTATTTTTGAGGGGGTGAAAACCATCATAGCCCCTACAAAAAATATATTATCCCACCTCTTTCGATTCCGATCCCCAAAAATCAAGGTGGTCATAGAATTAAGGCGCAACGGCATTTGCGGGCGCTGGGGCGGACACATGGGTCCGCCCCTACGGAAAAATTGCCATTAGATTGCAACTTGGTATAAGAATGAACAATCGTGTTCATAGATAACTATCAATACTACAAAAATCATCCACGAGATTTAGTGGTTCGGGATTGTTGCTTGGCAAATCTCTCCCATTCGGCATATTTGGGATAGAAGAGATAGAAATAGAGGAGGGAGATGGCCATAAAGATAAAGAAGTCCGTGGTGTTCCGGGATAAGATGAAGAGCACCAGTCCATAGATGCCGATGGCCTCACACAATGCAAAAACCAACAGGGTGAAAGCAAAAAGCGGCAGCACCGCCGGATAGGGTGATTTGACATATTGTTTCTGAAAAAAACCGAGAATATTGTCTTTCTTAAAGTGGAACAGGAAAAAAATCGCCACCGCCATCAAGATAAAGGCGTATTTAATCTTGGCTAAGGTGGCGGGATTCATGGTACTGCCGCCGCCATCCAGGAAAGAGAGGTAGCCTTGGTCCATGGCCAGGACGACGAAGGCATAAAGAAAGATCGAGCCGATCATGGCCAGGCCGATATAATTGGTGATTTTAAACTGCTGGCGCAATATTGCTTGCGACATTTGATCCATAGAAGTCTTTCTGGTCATGGGATTGGCGCTGGGGCCGGCGGTCCTTACAGCTCTTCTGACGCCAATTTCTTCTGCAAAACCTCAATGATGAATGGGGCGTCCTTTTTGTCGAGACTGTCGATACTTGCTTCAAACCGCTCGATCCTTTCCTTCTTTTCCAGGAAGGCTTCGATATTGCCGGCCACCCGCACCGCGTCCTCGATAATGGCGTGGAGATTCAGCAAATCCTGGACCGTCACTTCCCGGCCTTCATAACCCTGGACCGCGGCCTTGAGGGCATTAAACTCCTGGATCCAGGTCTGGAGGTGGTTTTCCACCCGGGTGTAGCTCTCCGCGTCGCCGATGATCCAGGAGCGGACGTAATCCTTTTCTTCCTGGGTCAAGGGGTCGCCTTTCCCCAGCTTTTTAATGATGGCCTCCATCTGGGGCCCGGTCAAGTCCTGGATGATCTCCCGCACCTGATTCTTGGCCGCGGTCAGGGTGGCGCCGATGCGCTCCAGATCTTCCGCGCGGTTTTGGGCGGATATCTCCATGACCCGGGAAATGCCTTGGGGTAGCTCCATGTTATCTCCTCCTGGAACTCACTTAGGAATGCCAATTATATCGGCCGCGGGAGGGAAAGGGTTAAGTTCTGGGAAGTTCCAAGTTCCAAGTTCAAAAAGCGGACACTCTATCTTCCAAAGCAGGAGTTTGGGAACGCGCAGAAATGTAGGGTGCGTCTCACGCACCATTTTTGGCGCGCAAGACGCGCCCTACAATAGTTCTTCCCGCCGCAGGCGCGCCAGGACTCCGGCCGTGGAAGGGCTCCGGTCCATGGTATAAAAATGCAGCCCCGGTACTTTCGCCGCCAACAGCTCTTTGCATTGCTCAAAAGCAAAGTCGATGCCGAAGTTGAGCAGCGCTTGATTATCGCCCGCGGGCAAGGTGGCCAATTTTTGCCGCAGAGCGCCGCTGATGCTGGCCCCACAGAGTTTGGCCAGATTTTCCATCATCTTGACGCTGAAAATCGGCATGATGCCGGGCAGGATGGGCACTTCGATCCCCAGGCGGCGGCAGTTGGCTACAAAATCGAAATAATAACGGTTGTCGTAAAAATAATTGGTGATGATATATGCGGCCCCCTTATCCACCTTGAGCTTCAGGTATTCCAGGTCCTTCTCCTTGCTTGCGGCTTCAATGTGGCCCTCCGGATAACCGGCCGCACCCAGGCAGAAGGGATAGCGGGGACGGATAAAGTCCAGCAGGTCCGAGGCGTGGGGCAGGCTGGCGGGATGGGGCTGAAAATCCGGTTGGCCATGGGGGGATCGCCCCGCACCACCAAGACATTATCTACTCCCAGATCCCGGTAGCTGTCCAGGACGCCCGCAATATCCTCCGGACCCAGGCCGAAACCGGCAAAGTAGGCCATGACCTCCAGCTTCAAGTCATTTTTCAGGCGGGCCACCAGTTGCCGGGAGCCTTCCCGGGTGGAGCCTCCGGCCCCGAAGGTGACGGAGACAAAGTCCGGCCCCATCAAGGCCAACTGGTCGATGACCCGGGTCAGTTTCTCGGCGGCTTCGGCATTGCGGGCCGGAAAAAATTCAAAAGATACGGTGGGTTTCTTCTCCTGCCACCTCTCGGTCACTTTCATGGGTCTGGCTCCTGAATCTGTTCAAGGTTCAAGGTTCAAAGTTCAAGGTTCACCGGGGAAGCAAAGTTTTACCATCTGATGGGGGGCGTAACTTCTCCACAACGGAGTCCAGGAAGCAGACGAACGTGGTTTAGGCGGCATACCGGAGAATTTCCACTTCCGCGCCGTTTTTGACCGCTTGCTCGGCGCGGCTGAGCAGTTTTTGGGTTACCGTTTCGGAGAGATAGTATTCGTCGCAGTTTTGGCACACTTCAGCGGGGACATCCTTAAAGATAATGGTGGTTTCTCCCCGCTGCAAAGTTACCGTAACCTGTCCCGGTGCGGCGTCTCCTTGTCTGCAGATGACGCAATTCATAAAGACCTGCTTATTGCCCAAACCGCTCCCCCACCTGGGGCTTCAGGGCGGCGATGAAGTCCGGCGCCTTCACCTTGCCCAGCTCCTTGGTGCGGAAACGGCTGATGAGGAGGGCGCCGCCGTTGGCCGCCACCTTCAGGCCTTTATCGCTCACTTCCAGAATCTCTCCGGCCGGGGCCTGGGGGGCGTCGCCAATAAAGGCGGCGTTATAAAACTTCACCTTTTCGCCCTTGAAAGTGGTGGTGGCCCCGGGTTGGGGGTCGCAGCCCCGGATGAAGTTGTAGACCTGGCGCGCGGGTCTGCTCCAATCCAGGCCCGCCACCTTTTCGTCGCAGGGAGGATCGTAAGTGGCCTGGGAGTGGTCCTGGGGAAGGCGGGGGGGATTGCCTTGGGCCACCAGGGCCACCGCCTCCACCGTGCCCTGCACCCCCAGGGGATAGAGCTTGTCGAAATAAACCGCGCCCGTGGTCTCATCCGGGCCGATGGGCACCTTTTTCTGGAGGAGGATGTCGCCGGTGTCGATGCCCTCATCCACCCAGAAGATGGTGAAGCCGGTCTCGGTTTCGCCGTTGATCACCGCCCAGTTGATGGCGGACGCGCCCCGGTATCTGGGGAGGATGGAAGGGTGGTAACAGATGGAGCCCAGTTTGGGGGCGTTAAAGACCCGGGCCGGCACGATGTCGGTGACAAAGGCCAGGACCCCTAAATCGGCGTTGAGCTTGACCATCGCGTCATACGCGTCCTGGTTCCGCATGTGGCCGGGGGTAAAGACCTGGACCCCGGCGGCCACGGCCGCATCTTTTAAGGGATCGGCCTTGCCCTTGCGGTCCGGAGGGCAAAAAACCCCCGCCACCTCTTGACCCTGCTGCAGTAAACCCTTTAGAACCTCCGCGCCAAAAGCCGCCTGACCGATCAACGCAATACGCATGGCTGCCCTCCTGTGACAGGGTGAGGTGGGCCAGGGTGGGTGCTGAAAATCGTCTATACCCCCACCCCAATCCGCACCGGGGTTTGGGTTTAAGGATGAGGGGTCAGGGATGAGGGATTAGGGATTGGGAGAAAAAAGGAGTGGATACTTTCCGTAAGTCTGGCCCCTGATCCCTGATCCCTGGCCCCTGATCCCTGCCTTAATGGTGGTGTTCTTCGGGGGCGCGTTCCGGTTCCATGCTCGCGGCCCAGAAGCAGATGCCGCAGGCGGCCATGATGGCGATCACGGCCACCGCGGGGCTGTGGCTCCAGAAGGCCACGGCGATGCAGAGGAACACCAGGATGCAGAGCACGCCCTGCTTTTTCCGGTATGCCGGAGCCGGTTCAGCGGCATGAGTTTCATTATGATGGGACATGGGCCAAATCTCCTTGGTGAATATCAGGATAGGCTTCTTTTTTAAAATAATCGCCAGACACGGCTTTTCCTACTATGAAAAGCCAGGGAAAAGTCGTTTAAAGTCCCCCTTTGAAAAAGGGGATTTAGGGGAATTTCAGACGCTTATCAAATCCCCCCTAACCCCCCTTTTACAAAGGGGGGAATAAAAACCCATCTTAATCAGTCTGAAAATCTATTCTTCCAATTGCCCAAGGTTTCATTGCTTCTTATAAATGAAATCCAGGGCCAGATTCAACCTTTTTAAGACTTCATCCTTGCCCAAAATATTGATGATGTCGAAGAGGCCGGGGCTCACGGTCTTGCCGGTGAGGGCCAGGCGCACCGGCTGCGCCAGTTGCACCATTTTCAGGCCGGTCTCCGCGGTCAGGTCCTGAAAGAGCTGGTTCAGGGCGGCTTCGGAAAACTCCGCCATGGCCGCCAGCCGTTTTTTGATTTCCTCCAAGTTGGCCGCAGACTCCGAAGTGAGAAATTTCTTTGCCCCTTTTTCTTCATAAGACTTGGGTTCTTCAAGATAGAAGCGGGCCGCGTCCGCCATTTCCACCAGGGTCTTGCACCGGGTGTTGAGGGTGCCCGCCGCCTGGGCCAGATAGCCCAGATCGGAGGCGGGGAGGTCCAGGCGCTCCAGGAAGGGGCGCAGCAGCCGGGCCAGTTCGGGGAGCGGCGTCTCCTTGATATAGTGGCTGTTGAGCCACAGGAGTTTTTCTTCGTCGTAAACCCCCGGGGACTTGCTCATGTGCTCCAGCGAGAAGTATTGGATCAGCTCCTCCCGGCTAAAGATCTCCTGGTCGCCGTGGGCCCAGCCCAGGCGCACCATGTAGTTGACCAGGGCCTGGGGCAGATACCCCTGGTCCCGGTAGGTGAGGATGGGGAGCGCGCCCCGGCGTTTGGAGAGCTTGCCGCCGCCCGGGGCCAGGGTCACGGTCATGTGGGCGAACTCCGGCAGGGCCGCGCCCAGGGCCTGGTAGATGAGGATCTGCCTGGGGGTGTTGGGGATGTGGTCTTCCCCCCGGATGACGTGGGTCACCCCCATGGTGATGTCGTCCACCACCACCGCGAAGTTATAGGTGGGGATGCCGTCGGTGCGCTGGATCACCAGGTCGTCCAATTCCCGATTGTCAAAGACGATGGGGCCTTTGCCCTTATCATGCCAATGGGTGGTGCCGGTTAAGGGAGTTTTGAAGCGCACCGCGGTATTGGGTCCGGCCTTCAGGCCCCGCTCCCGGCAGCGGCCGTCGTATTTGGGCTTTTCCCCCCGGGCCATGGCTTCTTTCTTGCGGATCTCCAGGTCGGCGGGGTCGCAGTCGCAGTAAAAGGCCGCGCCTTGATCCAAGAGCCGTTGGATATACTCCTGGTAAATGGGTAAACGCTCGGATTGAAAAAAGGGGCCTTCGTCCCAATCCAGGCCCAGCCACAGCATACTTTCTTTGATCTCCCGGACGAAACGCTCTTCCGAGCGCTCCCGGTCGGTATCTTCGATGCGCAGGATAAAGACGCCCCCATGATGCCGGGCAAAGAGCCAGTTGAACAGGGCGGTGCGAGTGCCGCCCAGATGCAGGGAACCAGTGGGACTGGGGGAAAAACGGGTACGGACTTGGGTCATGTACATTACCTCACAAGCTCTGAAATACTTAACATAAAACCAGGGTTAAGGCCAGGGGATATTGCGGCGCCCACCGCGGGAAGGGAGGGATTATCCAGAGCCGGCGGATGGTTGGTTGCGAAAAAATCTATTAAAAAAGCGAGATAAACCCTGATATATTAAGGCAGTTGCGCAGGGGCCTGGGGTCCCCCCAGAAATTGAAAAGAATCGTAGGAGCGGGCGTCTCGCCCGCCCGGTAAGCCGCACAGGCTGGAAAGCCTGTGCTACCGCTCGGAACTTTTCAGGAACAGATCAAAGAAGTGGCAATTGTAGGGGCGAACCTTGTGTTCGCCCTAATCGCCTGGGCGAACACAAGGTTCGCCCCTACGGGAAAGCAGCCATCGGTGACGCAGTAGGATAAGGTTGGGACACATGGCCAAAAAGGAACCCGCGGGTTTGCCGCAATCCTCGGAATGGGCCCGGGTGATTATTGCCAAGGCCCCGGCCGGGATCATTGTCATGGACCCGGAAGGACGGGTAACGGATTTCAATCCCGCGGCCACGGTCATCAGCGGCTATGGCCGGGAGGAGGCCCTGGGGCGTCAGGCCCACGAGGTGCTGGCCTGCGAACAGGACCGGGACGATTCTCCCATCCGGGCGGCGATGCGGGGCCAGGAGGTGGAGCCCCAGGAATTAATTGTCCTCAACCGCCGGCAGGAGCCGCTGCCGGTGACGCTCAGCGCCTTTCCCCTGAAGGAGACGACCGGGGCCATCCGGGGCGGGGTGATCATCTTCCGGGACCTGTCCCGCATCAACCGGCTGGAAAAGGAGCGGCGGCATCTGGTGAATATGTTCGCCCACGACCTGAAAACCCCGGTGGTGGGCATGGCCGGGCTGGTGCGGCGCCTGCGCCAGGGCAAGGCCGGGCCCTTAACCGAGCCGCAACAGACCTACCTGGAGACCATTGACCGGGAAATGGGCCGCCTGGAGAAGCTCATTAATAATTTTCTGGAATTCGCCCGCCTGGACCTGCACATCCTCACGCCGTTGCCCAGCGCCCTGCAGGTGGAGAGCGAATGCCAGGGGGTTTTGGCGTTGCTCCAGCCCCTGGCGGAGGCCAAGGGCATTATCCTGGAGGCGGATTACCCCCAGGAGGTGCTGGTGCTGCAGGCCGATCCCCTGCTGTTTCGCCGGGTCCTGGAAAATCTGCTGGAAAACGCCATCAAATACTCCCCGCCCCGGACCACCGTGGCCCTGACGGTTCAGGACCAGGGCAAGGAAGTGCTGTTTGCCGTCAAAGATCAGGGACCGGGCATCGCCCCCCAGGACTTGCCCCATCTCTTTGAAATCTATTACCGGGGCACGGATGCGGAGAAGGAAAGGGGCTTCGGCCTGGGCCTGGCCACGGTCAAGCGCATTATCGACGCCCACGGCGGCCGCATCTGGGTGGAAAGCAGGCCGGGCAACGGCGCGGCCTTTCAATTCACTCTGCCCCGGGAGGCTGTGGCGACTTAGCAGGGTTGATGCCTGGCAGAGGTTTCAAATCGCCATTATTAAAGATTGCTAAAAACCTTGACGGTAAAGGTATATATATCAATAAATATATTTTGCCAGGGTTCACGGGATTTTTATCTGGCAGAATCAAGGAGAAGGGAGCCGGAGGCTAGCGGCCGGCTGGGATATGTTCAAAAAGGTTTCACAAAAGTATTATGGATTTTTTATTTAAAGGGATATGATCTTTAACCCGAATATAAGTTAATTAAATTGACATTGAGTATTTTAATTGTTAATTAAAACCCAGATAGCATGTCAGACTGAAGTCGAGGCAAAATGGCCTTGAATAATTATCGGAACGGTATGCTTTCGCCGTTCCGCTTTTTTTTTGTCTGGCTGCTCCAATAAGCCTGCCTCCGGGGGAGGCTTGTTTTACCATCATTGAGGAGGATTGTTGTTGATGAAGGTTCAAGGTCGGGTGAAGTGGTTTAACGATGCTAAAGGTTTTGGCTTTATTTCCCGGGAAGACGGACCGGATGTCTTTGTGCATCATAGCGCCATCCAAGGAGAGGGGTTCCGTTCCCTGCAGGAAGATCAATTGGTGGAGTTCGAGGTAGTCCAGGGCGCCAAAGGTCTCCAGGCTCAAAACGTGGTCAAAATCGGGCGTTAACCTAACGGATGAAATCCGGGAGTGTTGGTGGTTGGGGAGGTTGCAAGTTGCGATAGCCCTATAAATTCATGCGAGGGAAGAGGCCATGGAGGATGGGCTTCCGGGCCGGTGCCTGGCCTCTTCACCCCCTGCCAACTTTTCGCTTGATGGAGGCGGTACAATGGCGCGACGCCGCAGCAACTACGGCCAGGAAAAGCGGGCCAAGGAAATCGCCCGCAAAAAAAAGAGCGAAGAGAAGATGAAACGCCGCCAGAAGAAAGGCGAGGAAGCTCCGGAAGTAGCGCCAGAAACAGGGGAAACACAAGCTGAGGATTAACCGCAGCCTGGGTCGGAGGGCTGCCATCAACCTTGAGGAATCCATGACCATCAAATTATATGTGGGTAACTTGCCCTTTCAGATGACCGATGAAGATCTGCACGCCCTCTTTTCCGAAGCCGGGGAAGTCTTGTCGGCCAAGATCATAACTGACCGCGTTACGGGCCAACCCCGGGGGTTCGGTTTTGTGGAGATGGCTACCAACTCCGAAGGCCAGAAGGCCATTTCCCTGATTAACGGCCGGACCGTGGAAGGCCGGACCTTGAAAGTCAATGAAGCGAAGCCCCAACAGAAAAGCGGTTTTGCACCTCGCGGCGGTGGCGGTGGCCGCGGCGGAGGACGCCGGGGCTATTAATCTATCCTGTGAAACCGGCCTCACTTCGCCTCCGGGTGGGAGTGGGGTCCAAGACAAATCTTCTTCAATCCCGCGACTGAGACTTTAATCCCTCAATTTCCGCAGGAGATTCGTTTTTCCCTATTTATGTCCGGGCCGTTTCCTGCCGACACGGATAGCGGCGGCGGCACCGGGCCGCAAGAATTTGGCGGGCGCGGTCTTAGCCCTGGAACCGCAGCCTGGCTGGGTTCTTTTAGAAAAATATTGACCCGACCGGGTTTTATTGTTAACTTGTTAAAAAAGCCAAACCGCGGCGAGGGAAGCTTTTATGCCCAAAATCGCTGATTATTTTAGTAAGACCGACCGCAAGAAACTTTTCTTCGATTATCTCAAGCTTATCGGCATCTTGGAGATAGTTATCTTTATCGTGGTGGTCCTGTGGGCCACGGATGATAAATATCACCGCGTCTACACCCCCTTCCCCTGGGCGGAATATGTCTTTGTAGCCTTTGCCTTCCCAGTGGTCTTCACGTTTTTGATGGGCATCATTGTTACCGGGTTCAATCATTTCCTGGGAGAGGAGTCAGCCGCGCCCAAAGAGGAAGATGAGGCAGGCAATCAATTGGATGTACTGGTGCGGCAAATCCGCCGCCTGCCTTATCTGGGCATCCTCTTTCTTCTGCTGGTGACCATCTTTGCCCTTTACAATATGAACTACATTATGGCCTGGTTGAGTTCCCTAGGCTACAATACTTTCCTGTTCTTGAGTTACATCCTGGCGGGATTAGGGGCCATAACGGTTATTTATATGTTGTTCTTCCTGTTTTTTAAGTACCGGCTCAATCAGAAGAACATGAAATATCAATACTATTCCCAAATTTCCGACAAATTCGGCCTGATCATTCTGGATGACCGCACAGTGCTGTATAAAGACGGAAATATGCTGGTGCAGGGGCGGCGCTGGCGGCGCCCCCGCCAAGTGGGCACTGCCAACGTCAATGAGCCGGAATTAATTATTCCCGATAACCCGGGCAGATCCCTGCCGGCGCCCAAGCGTTGATGCTTTTGAGGAATGAAGGTCGGCCCGGCCCGGCCGCGGCCGTCCCCTGCCGTTTGGCCCTGTTGGCCGCGCTTTCCCAGGAAGTGCGGCCTTTTTTGCGGCAAAACCGGGCCCGGCCCCTTTCAGACGCGGGGTTCCCGGCCTGGGAGTTCCCGGTTGGGACGGCGCGGGGCTGCCTGGCCTTGACCGGCATGGGGGAAGCGGCCGCGGGCCGGGTCGCAGGGCGGGCCGTGGCCCTCTGGCTGCCGGAGATTATCATCTCCCTGGGCTTCGGCGGCGCCTTGCTCCCGGGGTTGGCCCCCGGCCAGTTGGTCCTGGGCGCGTCCTATGGACGCTATGATCCCCACACCGGCAAATTGCTGAAAGTGGAGGCTCCGGCTCCGCCCCGGCCCCTGCTGGAACTGGCGGAGAAGCTGGAGTCGGCCGGATTGGCCGCGGACATTGGCTGTTTCATCTCCACCCCGGGCATCATTCACAAGGAGCGCCAGGGGGGGGCATTGCAGGGTTTGGCGCAGCCGGTGCTGGACCTGGAAAGCGCGGCAGTAGCCGCCGCGGCTGCGGCGGCAGGCATATCATTTTTGGCCTTGCGGGTCATTACCGATGCCGGGGGCGAGGAGATTCCCGATTTCCTCCGGGAGGGCTGGGAGCCGGGATACGGCCCGGGCTTGGGCCAAGCCCTGGGCTGGCTGGCCCGGGATCCCCGGCGGCTGGGATCCATGCTCCATCTCTGGCGCCGCAGCCGCTTGGGCGCGGAGAAGTTGAATCAGGCGTTGCAGGTGCTTTTGCCCTTACTGTGAGCCTTGAAAAGTTCCAGGTTCCAAGTTCCAGATTCAAAGTTGAACGAGGTAGAATGAGCCATTTATGTTCCAAAAGGAACACCCAAAACCATGAAAGGAGTGGTGGGGCGGGCCTCCGTGCCCGCCGAGCGCTTGGCGGGCACGGAGGCCCGCCCCACCATCAACTG
>JAKAKP010000088.1 GCA_021813445.1 Deltaproteobacteria bacterium | reverse complement strand
GAATCTCCTCCTTGGAAAGGTGGGCGATGCACTTGGTAACTTTTCCCATGACTGCCCCCTTGAAAATTTTTTGGGCAGTCTACCATATTACTCATTAGATGGCAACTTGGTATCAGGTAGGCGGCCCAGGCCAGGCAGGAGAAGATCCCGGCATTTTGGGAGGGCTCGTTGGCAAGGTAATATTTCAAAGGCTGGAGATTGGCCCCGGACGCGGACAGCCGGGCCAGGTTCACCAGCCATTTCAAAGTGTCCAGGGACACGGCCTCGTTTTCATAAAACCGCCGGAAACTGCGGTTGCCGGTGATTAATTCTTCGATCATGATGGCCTCCTTTACGCCCAAGTTCAAAGTTCGAGGTTCAAAGTTCAAGGTTCGGGGGATTAGGAGTTGCTTGCGATACCTGGATGAGGGAATATGCTTCCCATGGCAGGTGGCGAAGCCAACGGCCCAATTAACTTTGAACTTTGAACTCGGAACTCTGAACTCATTCACATCTAGGGGTGAGCCGGTAGGTGCCCTCAGGGGTCAGGCTGGCGTTGATGCCGTGGTCCTGGAGGAACCTGGTCAGGGGCAGGCCCAGGATGAAGTCGATGGCTGCGGCAGTCAACTTCCATTCCTCCTGCAACATGTGGCGCAGATAATGATCGAAATGGAGCGCATCAAACAGGGCTTCGCTGGCAGTCTCCTGGTCTGTATCCAGCCCCTGAAGGGCCTGGAGCACGCGGCCGAGGCCGCAGCGCTCCTGATGGGCCTGCACCAGTTCCCAGACTTCCGGCACGCCGGCCAGCAAGGCTTCCCGGGTGAGTAATTCTGCCGGAGCCGGGGCTTCAGCCTCTGCAGCCCAGCACTCCTGGCGGCGGCACTGCTCGGGCCTTTGGTCGTAAATGCGGCAGCTTCTGGTGGCGGCCAGATAAAACCAGCACTGGTGGGAGCCGGGGACCTCCCGGATCTTCAGGCGCTCTTCCGCCAGGGTCACGGGTTTGCCTTCCCGGGAAGTGACCTTTTCTCCGGGCCGCAGGGTATAAACTTCGTTCCAGGTAAGGACTTCCTGTTGGAACAGGGGCAGGTCCTGGGCTAGCAGGGTAGGGCTGGAGAGTTCGCAGCATTCGCCGCAGCGCACGCAGGTTTCCCAGCCCGCCCAGAGCACGTCCTTGGCCGCGGCCATGAGCCGCTTCCAGGCCGCGGCCCGGGCCTCCACGTCCATGTTGTTCCAATCCCGGTAAATCTGGGGAAAATCGGCCTTCTCCTCGACCTGCTGCCGCACCAGGCGGAAACGCCCGCTTTTTTGCTTGGCGTTGAGAATCTCCTGGAGGTATTCCTGCCACAGGGAGGCCATCACCTCCTTGGGACCCTTGGCCAGGGCCTCCAGGGGGTCTTGCCGGATTTTGCCTAAGAATTTCTTTTCTTTCATGGATATTCCTTACTGAAAGGTTCAAGTTTTTTATACAGAGAGTCATAAATTTTTTCACATCATTGTCACCCTGAGCAAAGCGAAGGGTCCAGATTTTTTGCCGTCTTCGACGGCTCAGAATGACAAAAAAGAACATGCATAAAAATATATGACGCTCTGTATAGTAAAAGAAGACTGGAGTCTGTCTATTCAGTCGCGGCCTATTTTTGGATGCTCACCTCGTCGGCGTAAAGAAAAAACGAGGCCGCGGTGATCTCATCCACCTCAACCCACGCAGAATGTTCCGGCGGCCGGTTGTTCTTGATATAGACCCTGCCGTCACAGATAATCCGAGCTGTCCGCGGAAATGCCAGTTTAGCAAACATCGTCTGGTTTGGCGAGGTGCCCAGCAATGGTTGGGACATAAGCAGAAACTTACCGCTCGGGTGTCCGAAAGTGAGCTGGCCTCCCTGGCCAGCCTTTAATTTTCCTGGGGCAAGCACCCGGTTTGGAATAGTGCCTGGAATTGAGGCTGCTGCTCCCAGGCAGGTCGAGCCACTGCCGGGAGCTGCGGTGTGCATTATGGACTCGGCATAAAAGCGAGCGACGAGATCGATGTCTCCCGCCTGCACCCGGCCACCGTCCAGGTCCGTGTAAGCGTGCGGGGTCGTAACGGAGACGGCGAACGGCAGCGCAGCCTGGCGAATCGAGTCGGGGGTATATTGGTTCCAACCGATCAACTGCGCGACCTTAAGACGCAGCTCCGTAAGCCGCGACTCCATGCCGGGCGGCTGGAGCACGGTTCCGTCAGGATTGGGAAGCTCGAGCCCGGTGCAGCCGAGACCGAACGCCTGGGCCTCAAAGAACGCGCACACGTTCACCATGTCGACGATCGTCACGTCGAGGGAGCTGCCATCATCCATGGTGATGGAATCGACGAGGCGACCGGTGGGAAACAGCTTACCGGTGAATCCTCCCGCCTGGTCGCGGAAGTCGACCAGCACCTCCGCTCCCGTCCCCGGAACACCGCCGATGGCCGTGTTCCCGGCCACCCGCGCCTCGCCGTTGAGCACCTCCAGGGTCAGGTACATCATCTTCTGGGTGTTTACCGAAAATGCCCGGATGGTTACCTTTCCATCGGGCACATTCGGAATCATGTTCTTCATCAGCGCGAATACCGGCACGCCGCTGGCGATGTTCCCGCAGTTCGTCTTGTAAGTGATGCCCGTGGGCTGATCGGGAAACATCATGATAAACGTGTAATCCAAGTCCGCGTCGGGGCGGGTGGAAGGCGAGACGATGGCCGCCTTCGACTGCAACACGGTGTTCCCGCCGAGGCCGTCCGTGCCCATGGGATCCGGCGAGCCGCGCACAGCCAGGAGGAACTCCTCCAATCCCTTCCCAGGCGGTGGTACGTTTCGACCCTCGAAGTAAAACCCGCGGCTGCTTCCTCCTCGCACTATCGTAATGGGAACTAGCATCTGCTCCAGGTTTCGGTCATGCAGTAGAAAGCTCATGCCTCTTCCTCCTCGTCATACAAGGAAACAAAATCAAATCGCTTTCATTCAAAAAACCAAGGCCCCGAAGCTGCGGGTCAGCACCCCCAGCAGCAGGGCCAAGCCCAGGGAGATGACCACGGCCAGGCCCGCCTGTTTCCAGCCCAGTTCCCGGGAGAGCGCAGCAATGGTGGAGGCGCAGGGCACATAAAAAAGCACAAAGATAGTAAAGGTGAGGAGCTGGGCCATGGAGAGCACTGCGGTCACGTTGGTAGTGCCCAGAGCCTCGTTGAGCATGATCAGGGACAGCTCTTTGCGCATGATCCCGAAAATCAGGGTGGTGCCCACTGCCGCGGGCAGGCCCAGGAGTCCGGTCAAGGGCCGCAGCGCGGCGTTGACCGCGCCCTCAAAACCATAGTATTTGAGGAGGCTGAGCACCAGGCTGCCGGCAATGAGAATGGGCCAGGCCACGACGATAAAGTCCTTCAGGCTGTACCAGGATTTGCGTAAGACATTGTGCCAGGTGGGCCGGCGGTACTCGGGGATCTCCATGAGCAAGCCCGGGGAGACCTCCGGCAGAAGCATGGTGGAGATGCGTCCCAGGATGCCGATGACCAGGAGGTTGAAAAGATATACCCCCAGGGCCCAATAGGGTCCCAGGGCGTAGGCCACCAGGGCGAAGATGATCACCGAGCGGGCCGAGCAGGGGACAAGCACGGCCAAAAGCGACACCACCATTCGGTCCCGGGGGGTTTCCAGGATGCGGGTGGCCATCACTGCGGGCACGCTGCAGCCATAACCCAGGATAAAAGGAATGATGGACTTGCCGTGCAACCCCAAAAGGTGCATGAGGTTGTCCATCAGGAAGGCTACCCGGGGGAGATAGCCGCTGTCCTCCAGCAGGGCCAGCCCCAGGAGGAAGGGCACCAGGTAAGGCAGCACCACGGCCACCCCCCCGAAGATGCCCATGAACACCCCGTCCACCAGGAGGTGATAGCTCAGGGTTTGTTTGCCCAGCCACAGCGCCCCCAGTTTCTGGGCCTCTCCCAGGTAGCCCACCAGGAATTTCTCCGTGGTTTCGCCCAGGCGGAAGACCACCTGGAAAAAGAGGGTGAGCACCGACAGCAGCAGGACATAGCCCCAAAATTTGTGGGTGGCCACCCAATCCAGGCGCTCCCGCCAGGAGGGTTTCTGGGAGGGGGTGACCCGGGCCACGGCTTCGAAGATATTCATGCTCAGGGCATGGCGCTCCGAGGAAATGACGATCTCCGGGGGCCGGCCATGGCTTTCGGCCAAAATTTTCTGGTGATTGCGGACCAGACCCAGACAATAGGGATGGCGTCGGCCCACCTCTTCCAGGAGGTAGGGGTCGTCCTCCAGGAGCTTGACCAGCAAAAGGCGCAAAGGCAGTCCCATCTCCCGGGCGCAGTCGGGGTCCAGGCGGTCGCTCAATTCTACGATCTCCTCCTCGATGTCCCGGCTGAACAGGATCTGCACGGGCCGCACGCCCACGTGACCGGATGCCACCGCGGTCTCCAATAATTCCGTGAGCCCCCGGCCGCTGGCGGCGATGGTGGGCACCACCGGCACCCCCAACATCTGGGAGAGCTTGGCCGGGTCGATGCGGATGCCCTTGCGGTCCGCTTCGTCCATCATGTTCAAGGCCACCACCATGGGCCGCTCCAGGCTCATCAGCTCCAGGGTGAGCTCCAGGCTGCGGTCCAGGTGGGAGGCGTCGATGACATTGAGGATGACGTCGGCTGCCCCGGACAGGAGGTAGTTGCGGGATTCCAGTTCCGCGGGATCGATGGAGGTCAGGGAATAAACACCGGGGAGGTCTACGCAGGTGATCTCCTCCCCCTGAAAGACCACCTGGCTGACGGTGTATTTCACGGTGGTCCCCGGGAAGTTGGAGACCATGGCCTTATAGCCGCTGAAATAGTTGAAAATGGTGCTTTTGCCGCAATTGGGCTGGCCGATAAGCGCAATAATCATGGGAATTAACGGGGTCTTAAGCCTCTCCTTCCGAATATTGCGCCAAGCTTATCATTATTGAGAATCAACTGCAATAGTAATTTTTCGGTAAAAATCCCCGAGCGTTAATTTCCGGAAGCGGCCAGTGAGGTAGGCTGGAAGGGGGATTCATTTTCTTTTCGTTCTCAAGCTCGCGCTGGGGAAGGCATTTTTTTGCTGAAGCACCTGGATCGGCAATCTGCAGAAGCCCAGGCCTTAGATTAAGGGAAATCGCCTGCTAAAAGCCATTTTAAAACCTCTTTTCTGTCATCCTGAACGCAGTGAAGGATCTCAACGCTTCGAAAATACGAGATTCTTCGCCCCGCTCAGAATGACAGTTCAGGGGCAGTTTAGGTTTTGAAAGGGCTTATATGATTGCAAATCCCTTTCTATTCCCCCAGCTTTTCCATCCTTGACAGCCGGGCCTAGTTATCTATAATAAATTGTTTATAGCTTCGGCCCAAGGATTATTTGGGCCTGGTTTGAAAGTCAGCAATGGTGAAGAAAAAGTCCCTGCGCGTCCCCCTTACCTCCATCCCCCCGGAAGGGTTGGAGGTGGAGGTAGACCTGGGAGAACAATATTTTTCCCGGTGGCGGGAAGAGGACCCGGGACTGGAGTTCTCCACCGCGGCCATCAGCGGCAGCGTGCGCCTGGAGAAACACGGCCGGGATATCCTAGTGCGAGGCGCGCTTAAGGGACATCTGCAACTGGCTTGCAGCCGCTGCCTGGAGAATTTTGCGCTGCCCGCGGACGCAGACTTCGACCTGCTCCTGGTGCCCGGCCCCGGGACCCCGGGCAGTGAGGACGAAGAAATCTCCGCGCCGGACCTGGACCTGGACTACTATACCGGGGAGACCCTGGACCTGGAGGCCATCATCCGGGAGCAAATCATCCTCATGCTGCCGCTGAAACCTCTGTGCTCCGAGGACTGTAAGGGCATCTGCCCCCGCTGCGGCGCGGTGCTCAACCGGGAAGCGTGTACGTGCAAAAATAATTAACCACAAAGGCACAAAGACACAAAGAGACACCAAGAAATAATTTTCTTTTGGCGCTTTAGCGCCAAAAGAAAAAATCATTACTTTGTGATTCTTGGTGCCTTGGTGCCTTGGTGTCTTTGTGGTTAAAAATAGGAGTCGGACCATGCCTTTACCGAAACGAAAAAAATCCATTTCCAAGAAGGGGATGCGGCGTTCCCACGACCACGTGACCCTGCCGCATCTGTCTAACTGCCCCAAGTGCAACGAACTGCGCTTGCCCCACCATGCCTGCCCCCATTGCGGTTTTTACAAAGGCAAGCTGGTGCTGCCCAAGGCTGCGGAGTAAGCCCCCGTGGATTACCTGCTCACCGAAGAGCAGCGGCTGCTCCAGGACCTGGCCCGGGAAATCGCGGCTGAGCGCATCAAACCCGTCCGGGCCAAGCTGGACGAGGAAGAGATCTTCCCCACGGAGATCATCAAAGACCTGGCCCAGGCGGACCTCTGCGGCACCATCATCCCCGAGGAATACGGGGGCCTGGGGCTGGGCACCATGGAGAACTGCCTGGTCCTGGAGGCCCTGGCTGCCGGCTGCGTGGGGGTGGCCACCACCTATGCGGCCAGCTTTCTGGGGGCCTATCCCCTGCTGATGTACGGCACGCCAGAGCAGAAAAGCCGTTATCTGCCGCCCCTGGCCAAGGGCGAGGCCCTGATGGCGTTTGCCCTTACCGAGCCCCAGGCGGGCAGCGACGCAGGCGCGGTGGCCGCCACCGCGGTGAAAGACGGCGATTATTACGTCTTGAACGGCAATAAGCAGTGGATCACCAATGCCGGCGAGGCGGAATTTTATACGGTCATCGCCCTCACCGACAAGACCAAGGGAGTACGGGGGGCCAGCGCCCTGCTGGTGGAGAAAAGCGACCCCGGCATTTCCTTCGGCAAGAAAGAGCAGAAAATGGGCATCCGGGCCTCGGTCACCCGGGAGGTGATCCTGGAAGACTGCCGCATCCCCAAAGACCGCCTGCTGGGCAAAGAGGGCCTGGGCTTCATCCTCACCATGAAGACCCTGGACCTGGCCCGGCCCGGCGTGGGGGCCCTGGCCGTGGGCCTGGCCCAGGAAGCGTTGGACGAAGCCGCCAACTTCGCCAAGGAACGCCAGCAATTCGGCGTGCCCATTTTCTCCTTCCAGGCGGTGCAGCACCTCCTGGCGGACATGGCCACCAAGCTGGAGGCGGCCCGGGCTTTGGTCTACTCCGTGGCCCGGTACATCGACACCAAGCCCAAGGATCACACCAAAGTTTCAGCCATGGCCAAGCTCTTCCCCACGGATATGGCCATGCAGGTGACCGTGGACGCGGTCCAGGTCATGGGCGGCCATGGCTACATGCGGGAGTACCCGGTGGAAAAGATGATGCGGGACGCAAAGATTTTGCAGATCTACGAAGGCACCAACCAGATCATGCGCAACATCATCGGCCTGGCGCTGAATAAAGAATACGCCAAGAAGAAATAGGGGCCAGGGGGCAGGGACCAGGAAAAAAGAAGCGGCCAGTGGCCAGTGGTCAGTGGCCAGAAGCAATAGGGATCAGGGGCCAGGAGGTAGGGGCCAGTTCCAATTATTGCCATTCTGAGGGAGCCGCAGGCGACCGAAGAATCTCTTTTTTTGGTGGCACAGCCTTTCCAGGCTGTGCTGAAAATCCCGCACAGGCTAGAAAGCCTGTGCCACCAGATGCTTCGCGGCGCTCAGCATGACAAAAAAGATTCTTCTGGTTCCCAAGTTGAACTTGGGAACCCCTGTATTTTCAAAGCTGCGCTTTGTGCCCGAAGCGCAGCTTGGCCTCAAGACCAGTTAGCAAGAACAACTTGGGAACGAGTTTTATAGAGAGTTTTTAATACTGACCACTGGCCACCGATCACTGACCACTATGAAAATCGTCGTTTGCATCAAACAAGTGCCCGAAACCCAGGACGTGCGCCTGGACCCGGTGACCCATACCCTGAAGCGGGAAGGGATTAAGTCCATCATCAATCCCTTTGACCTCTATGCCCTGGAAGAGGGCTTAAGGGTCAAGGACGCCCGGGGCGGCACGGTCAGGGTGATCACCATGGGCCCGCCCCAGGCGGAAGAGGCCCTGCGGGAGGCCCTGGGTTTCGGCGCGGACGCCGCGGTGCTCCTGTCGGACCGGGCCTTTGCGGGCGCGGACACCTGGGCCACCGCCCTGACCCTGGCCAAGGCCATCGAGAAGCTGGGGGACCCGGATTTGATCTTCTGCGGCAAGCAGGCCATTGACGGGGACACCGCCCAGGTGGGGCCCATGCTGGCCGCGATTTTGAATATCCCCTTTGCGTCCTGGGCCCGGAAATTGACTTTCGCCGGGGACGGCAAAGTGGAGGTGGAGCGGCTCCTGGACCACGGCTACGACGCGGTGGAGGTAACGCTGCCGGCCCTGATCACCGTGGTCAAGGAGATCAACGAGCCCCGGGTGCCGTCTTTTAGGGCCAAGCTCCGGGCCAAGAAGGAAGCTATCCCGGTCTGGGGCCAGGCGGATTTGGGCTTACAGACCGACGACGTGGGCCTCTGCGGCTCTTTTACCCAGGTGGTGAAGGTCTTTGCGCCCCCGGCCCGGGGCGAGTCCGAGACCTGGGAAGGTTCTGCGCCGGACCTGGCCGCCCGGCTCTGGCAGCGGCTGCAGGAAAGGTCCAAGGCCGCGGATTAATTCACGCAAAGACGCCAAGGCGCAAAGAGCAAAGGCGCAGGACATTTATAGGGCGGCCCGCGGCCGCCGGAATGCGGCGTGCACGGCACGCCCTATAAGCTTTTGTAGGGTGCGTCTCACGCACCAAAGATGGTGCGTAAGACACACCCTAAAGCCCTTGTTTCCAAGTGTAACTTGAGAACGGGAATTAAAAAGTCCCCCTTTGAAAAAGGGGGATTAAGGGGATTTCGAGCGCCTATAAATCCCCCCTAACCCCCCTTTTGCAAAGGGGGGGATAAGAACTGCTTTTAATTAGGGCCAAAACTTTTTTTCAGCAGACTATTAGATATGCCGTTCACGGAAAACGGCAAACGGAAAACGGCATTTAATGGCCCTCAGAGAAGAATTTAGAAAATCCGGGGAGTGGCTGTTCCGCTGGCGGAGCTATCTCCCCTTATTATTGATCGCCCTGTTTCTCCTGGCTCTGGGCAGTCTGCGCCACCCCTATGGCCGCGAGCTGCCCGCCGAGACATGGGAGAATTTCTGCCTGGCTGTCTCTTTTCTGGGGCTGGGGATTCGCTTCTACACCGGCGGCTACGTGCCTGTAGGCACTTCCGGGCGCAACACCAAGGGCCAGGTAGCGGACGTTTTGAATACCACGGGCACCTATTCCCTGGCGCGGCACCCCCTGTATCTGGGGAACTTCCTCATGTGGCTGGGGATTGCCCTGTTTTGGGGGATGTGGTGGTTTACCGTGCTCATCATCTTGATCCTCTGGCTCTATTACGAACGGATCATGTTTGCGGAAGAGGAATTTCTGCAGGAGAAATTCGGGGAAGCCTTTATGGAGTGGGCTAACAAAACTCCGGCCTTTATCCCTAAATTCGGGAATTGGCGGAAGCCGCATCTGCCCTTCTCCTGGAAAACCGCGATCCGCAAGGAATACTCCGGCTTTTTCGCCATGATCGCGGTCTTCACGGTGTTGAAAATAACCGGGGAATTATGTAGCCGCGGGCGCCTGGGGCTGGACGCGCGCTGGGCCATCATGTTCGGCCTGAGCCTTACCATTTACCTGGGCGTGAGATATCTCAAAAAACGCACCGATTGGCTAAAGGTAGAGGGGAGATAGGAAAAGCCAATGCTTCCCCCCTTTTCTAAAGGGGGGCAGGGGGGATTAAGTGACGCCTCGATAATCCTCCTAAATCCCCCTTTAGGAAAGGGGACTTTATAACCATATTTTTCGATTAGTTAGCGGTTGTGAGCAAATTGCAGTGTAGAAGCTGGTTCAAAACCTCTGTTTGGTCATCCTGAACGCAGTGAAGGATCTCAACGCCTCGAAAATACGAGATTCTTGCTCCGCTCAGAATGACAGGTTAGGGCAAGTTGCGGTTTTGAATTGGCTTATAAAAAGTTTTGAAAAGGTTCTGAGACAACCGAGCAAATTATGAGCATTATCTTTGCTGCCGACAAATGCACGGCCTGCGGCCTGTGTGTGGAGACCTGCCTCTTCGGGGTCTTGCGCCTGGAAGGGGAGAATCTGGTCATCGGCGAGGGCTGCACCCTGTGCGGCGCCTGCGTCGATGCCTGCGGCTTCGGAGCCTTAAGTCTGCCCCCGGATGCGGGAGAAGGACCTTCTTCCCGGCTGGGCATTCCCCCGGACGGCATCTGGGTCTTTGCGGAGCAGCGCCACGGCGAGCTGGCCCCAGTAGCCCTGGAATTGTTGGGGGAAGCCCGGCGGCTGGCGGAGACCTTACAGGTCAAGGTCAGCGCCGTGCTTTTCGGGGAAAAGGTGGAAAGCCTGGCTTCCTCGCTGCTCAACCGGGGCGGGGACAAAGTTTATCTTCTAGAACACCCGGTATTGGGAGAATTTCTGGAGGAGCCCTACGCCGCGGCCCTCACCACCCTGGCCCGGCAGTATCAGCCGGAAATCATTCTGGCTGGGGCCACTTACGCGGGCCGGGCCTTTATCCCCGGGGTGGCCGCGGCTCTGAAAACCGGTCTCACCGCGGATTGCACCGCGTTCTCCATTGACGTGGAAAAACGGCTCCTGCAGCAGACCCGTCCCGCGTTCGGCGGAAATATCATGGCCACCATCATCACTCCCCGGTCTTTTCCCCAGATGGCCACGGCCCGGCCCGGCACCTTCAAGCCCTGGTCCGAGGGTTATCAGGGGGACGGCCAGGTGGTGCGGGTGGATTTTGACCCAGGTGCGGCGGCCCGGCGCAGCCGGTTTATGGCCACCGTGGCCGAAATCAAGGAGCGGGTGGCCCTGTCCGCGGCGGAAGTCATCGTCGCCGGGGGCCGGGGGCTGAAAGAAGCGAAAAATTTCCGGCTGCTGGAAGAGCTGGCGGACTTATTGGGCGCGGCCCTGGGGGCCACCCGGGCCGCGGTGGATGCGGGCTGGATCTCCTACGCGCACCAGATCGGGCAGACCGGCAAGACTGTGTCTCCCAGAATCTATATCGCCTGCGGCATCAGCGGCGCAGCCCAGCATCTGGTGGGCATGCAGTCTTCGGACTTTATCGTGGCCATCAACAAGGACCCGGCGGCGCCGATCTTCCAGGTAGCGGATGTGGGCCTGGTGGGAGACCTCATGGAAATCCTCCCGGCCCTGATCCAGGAAATAAAGAAATCCAGGAGCGAGTGAGAAAAGGGCGAAAAGAGGAAAGGGGAAGAGATCAAAAAGGAAATGCCAGACCCGCTCCAAATTATACGGATTGAAAAAATTGTAACAAACCTCTTTCAATTTCCGGCGATTCGTTTTATTTAATTTAGTTAAATTTGACTGGACTTAAACGAACCTCACCCCTTGGAGCGGCGGTAAGATCAAAGAATAGTCCCAAGTAAATCTCATGACCGAAAATTTACGCATAGCTCTAATCACCGGCGCGGCCCGGGGCATTGGCCGGGCCATTGCCCTGGCCTTGGCCCAGCCTGGCCTGGCTCTCTACCTCAATGACGTAGTGATCGGCGCCGAAGCCGAAGATACCCGGAAGGAGGTGGAGGCCCGGGGTGCGGCGGGCCATTTGCTGCAATTTAATGTGGCCGACCAGGCCGCAGTGCAGCAGGGGATCGATCAGATCATTCAGGCAAGCGGCCGCCTGGATATTTTGGTGAATAACGCGGGCATCACCCGGGACAACCTGGTGATGCGCATGAAAGAGACTGAATGGGACCAGGTCCTGGAGGTCAACCTCAAGGGGGCTTATAACTGCATCCGGGCCGCGGCCAAGCCCATGATCAAGCAGCGCGGCGGGCGCATCATCAACATCGCCTCCGTGGTGGGGGTGATGGGCAATGCCGGCCAGGCCAATTACGTGGCCTCCAAGGCGGGCCTGATCGGGCTGACCAAAACGGTGGCCCGGGAGCTGGCCTCCCGCAATATTACCGTGAACGCAGTGGCCCCGGGGTTCATCGAAACGGAGATGACCGCGGCCCTGCCAGAGAAAGTAAGGGCAGAAATGCAGGCCCAGATTCCTTTGAACCGCTTCGGCACCCCGGAAGAGGTGGCCCAGGCGGTGGTCTTCCTGGCCGGAGACGCCGCGGCCTATATGACCGGCCAGGTCTTGCACGTGAACGGCGGCATGTTGATGGTTTAAGATCCTAAGGAGGTTTTTGCCCATGGGCGCAGTGGAAGAGAAAGTGATTGACATCATTGTGGACAAATTAGGGGTAGATCGGGCTGAAGTGACCCCCGAAGCGGTGTTCGTGGACGACCTGGGCGCGGATTCCCTGGACTTGGTGGAATTGATCATGGCCATGGAAGAGGAATTCGGCTTTGAGATCGCGGATGAAGAAGCGGAAAAAATGAGGACCGTCCAGGATGTCATCAGTTTCATCAAAGCCAGGACTTGATCCGGAAGTGATTGCCATTGCTTGCGATCACGCCGGTCACGGCCTGAAAACCGTAATTCTCAGACTGTTGCAGGAATTGCAGCTGCCGGTGACTGACCTGGGGTGCGCCTCCGGTACGGAATCGGTGCATTATCCCCTATACGGCAAAAGAGTGGTGGACGCTCTCCTGGCCCGGCCCAACTGCCGGGGCATATTGATCTGCGGCACCGGCCTGGGCATGAGCATCGTGGCCAATCGCTTTGCCGGCATCCGCGCGGCTTTGTGCCACGATATCTATACCGCGATGTTGAGCCGCCGCCATAATGATTCCAATCTGCTGGTCATGGGCGGCAGGATTATCGGCCCGGATTTGGGTAAAGAGATTGTCCGGGCCTGGCTGCAGACCCCATTCGAAGGCGGCCGTCACCAGGAACGGCTCAATCTCATAGAACAATTGGCCCGAGAGGCTCGTCCTCCGGCGGAAATGACATAATGGACGATTTGGCTCACACGGACCCTGAAATTTTTGCGGTGATTGAACGGGAGCGGCAACGCCAACTCCATAAATTGGAGTTGATCGCGTCTGAGAACTTCGTCAGTGCCGCGGTGCTGGAGGCCCAGGGGTCAATCCTTACGCATAAATACGCGGAGGGCTACCCGGGCCGCCGCTTTTACGGCGGCTGCGAATATGTGGATACCGCCGAAAATCTGGCCTTGAGCCGGGTGAAAGAGCTCTTCGGGGCTCCCTATGCCAATGTCCAGCCCCATTCCGGCACCCAGGCCAATATGGCCATTTACTTCAGCTATCTGCAGTTCGGCGACACCATCATGGGCATGGACCTGGCCCATGGGGGGCATCTGAGCCATGGCGCGGCCGTAAACTTTTCCGGACGCATGTTCAAGGCCGTGACTTACGGGGTGGACCGCCATAGCGAACAGGTAGATTTTGACGCGGTGCATGAACTGGCTTTACGCCACCGCCCGAAAATGATCATCGCCGGGGCCAGCGCCTATCCCCGGGCCATGAATTTCGCCCGCTTTGCCGAGATTGCCCGGGAAGTGGAGGCCTATCTGCTGGTGGACATGGCCCATATCGCCGGTCTCATCGCCGTGGGCCTGCACCCCGACCCCGTGCCGGTGGCCGATTTTGTCACTTCCACTACCCATAAAACCCTGCGTGGTCCCCGGGGCGGTCTGATTCTGGCCCAGGAAAAATACGGCAAGGCCCTGGACAGCCAGATCTTCCCCGGCATGCAGGGCGGCCCTTTGATGCATATCATCGCGGCCAAGGCCGTAGCCTTTAAGGAGGCCCTGGCCCCCAAGTTTAAACGCTACCAGGAGCAGATCATCAGCAATGCCCGGACCCTGGCCCGGGAGTTTCTGAAGCGGGGCTACCGGCTGGTGGCCGGAGGCACCGACACCCATATGATCCTGGTGGATCTGGCCGCCACCGGCCTCACCGGCAGAGACGCGGAAAAGGCCCTGGATCAGGCGGGCATCACGGTGAACAAGAACGCCATTCCCTTCGATTCCCGGCCGCCCACCATCACCAGCGGCATCCGGGTGGGAACCCCGGCCCTCACCACCCGGGGGATGAAGGAAAAGGAGATGGCGATTGTCGCCGATTTCATGCACCAGGCCCTGAGCAACCCCAAAGATACTGCGCTGCTCAGCCGCCTGGAGTCCCAGGTGCGGGAATTCACCGAACAATACCCCCTCTTCGCGGAAGAATGGCAGATCGGGTAGCTTTCAGCTATCAGCTAAAAGAAATTCTCACCACAGAGACACAGAGGGCACAAAGATTCACCAAGAAATTAATTTGGCCCTTGGCGCCTGGCGCCAAGGGCCAAATTAATCTCCGTGCAACTCTGTGTTCTCTGTGCCTCTGTGGTGAGGTTTTTTAGCTGATCGCTGATAGCTGAAAGCTGACAGCTATTTAATTTCACAATATCCAATCCTTAGTATAAAATACCGCCATGCGCTGCCCATACTGCCACAGCACCAACAATAAGGTCGTGGACTCCCGGCCTTCCCGGGAGGCCAACGCCATCCGCCGGCGGCGGGAATGCCTCAACTGCCAGCGCCGCTTCACCACCTACGAACAGGTGGAAGAGACCATGCCCTTGATCGTCAAGAAGGACGGCCGCCGGGAGACCTACCAGCGGCCGAAAATCTACGAGGGCATCAAAAAGGCCTGCGAAAAGCGGCCGGTCTCCATCGACGCCATCGAAAATTTCCTGGACCAGCTGGAACGGGAGATGCTGGAGAGTGGCCAGCGGGAAATCCCCTCCACTTGGATCGGCGAAAAAGTGATGAACCAGCTGCGGCAGTGGGACGAAGTGGCCTTTGTGCGCTTCGCGTCCGTGTATCGCCACTTCACCGACGCCACGGACTTCATGGACGAAATCCGTAAGCTCCTGGCCACCCGGAAGGAGGGGGAGAAATAATTTCACCACAGAGACACGGAGGACACAGAGGTTCACAGAGAATTTTTTTAATTTAGGCGGTTTCCGCCTAAATTAAATATTTCCCTCTGTGAAACTCTGTGCTCTCTGTGCCTCTGTGGTTAATCTTTTTTATGAATGACCAAGCGTACATGAAGCTGGCGCTACGCCTGGCGGCCCGGGGCGCGGGCTGGGTCTCCCCCAACCCCATGGTGGGGGCGGTGGTGGTCAAGGAAGGGCAGATTCTGGGCCGGGGCTACCACCGGGCCTACGGGCTGCCCCACGCCGAGGTGGAGGCGTTAAGAAAGGCCGGGGCCGCGGCCCGGGGCGCGGACCTTTACGTCACCCTGGAGCCCTGCAACCATCAGGGCCGCACGCCGCCTTGCACCCAGGCGGTGCTCCAGGCGGGCATCCGCCGGGTGGTTATTGCCACCCGGGATCCCAACCCCCGGGTGAACGGCGGCGGCGCCGAATTTTTGCAGGCTAGAGGGCTGCAGGTGGAAATCGGCCTGCTGGCCGGCGAGGCCCGGCGGCTGAACGAGGCCTGGTTTCACTGGGTGGAAACGGGCTTCCCCTTCGTTATCGCCAAGGCCGCGTGCTCCCTGGACGGCAAGATCGCCACCGTCACCGGGGAGAGCCAGTGGCTCACCGGGGAGGAGGCCCGGGCTTTCGGCCACCAATTGCGCCACCAGGTGGACGCCATCCTGGTGGGCGTGGGAACGGTCATCGCCGATGACCCCCAACTCACCGTCAGGCTGGGGGGAAGGGGAAAAAAGAGTGGGAGAGGGGGGCAGGGGTCACAGACCCCTGCCCCCTCTCCCCCAACCCCATATATGGGTTTGGATGAGGGAGTCACGGGCGCAGTGCAGGATATGAGACTTGCAGGCACTAAAAACTCCGAAAACCGAAAACCGAAAACCGAAAACCTTCATAAAGACCCCATCCGCATCATCCTGGACAGCCGCCTGCGGCTCTCCCTTCAGGCCCGGCTGCTGCATCTCGATTCTCCGGCGCCCACCTGGATCGCGTGCACGCCCGCGGCTCCGAAGGACCAGATCCTGGCCCTCCGGGATTTGGGCGCAGAGGTCCTGGTCATGCCCGCCGAGACCAACGGCAAGGTGGCCTTGCCTCCCCTTCTGGAAGAACTGGGGCAGCGCCAGGTCCAGAGCCTTCTGGTGGAAGGGGGGGCGGAGACCCTGGGGTCCTTTTTCGACCGGCGGCTGGTGGATAAGTTCTATTTTTTCTACGCGCCCAAGATTTTAGGAGGGACAAGCGCCCCGGGTATGCTGGCCGGCATGGGGGTGAAGCACCTGGGGAACGCTTTGCAGGCCAGGGATTTGAGCATTCGAAGGATAGGGCCGGATTTGCTGATCACGGGGTATTTATAAGGTAAGACTTGTAGGGTGCGTCTCACGTACCATTAACTTTGTATTTTCTTGAGAAGATAGAAGAATTGGCGCGTAAGACGCGCCCTGCGCCTCGAGAGCCGGAAGAGAGATATCTTTGCGAATCGAACGCCGATCACCGATTCTATCCGAATATACGAGACTGAGAGAGTCAGTCGGCTGGTTGAAGACTGATGAAGAGGCAATAGATGCGGCTCTGAAGAATTCCTTATTTTCTGTAGTTGCTATTGAGAATGCCGATGTAGTTGGGTTGGGGCGTATCGTCGGCGACGACGGGCTATATTTCTATATTCAAGATTTGATGGTCCATCCGGACTTTCAGAATCAAGGATTAGGAAAGGCATTGATGCAAGAATTAATGAACTATATTAAGAAAAGCGCCAAATCCGGAGCATTTGTGGGTCTGATGGCGGCAAAGGGACTCGAAAAATATTATGAACCATTCGGATTCAAGGCCCGTGACCCAAAGGCCCCGGGAATGTATCAGGTAATCCAGTAACGGAAAAGTAGTAATGCGAGGCCGATTGTTACGGATGTTATTCTCGTTCCCAAGTTGTACTTGGGAACGTAATTATTGGCCAAGCTTTGCTTGGTCTTAGTTATTCCTAAGCATCGCTTCTGATTAATACAATGGTATCGTTGGCAAAGCCAAGCTTTGCCAATAAATAGGGTTCCCAAGCTCAGCTTGGGAACCAGAAAAAAAATGGCGCGCAAGGCGCACCCTACTTTTTATGCGGGTGGTGAAGGGGGTCTGGGAGAAGGGCAGGGACCCGTAGGGGCGGGCGTCCCCGCCCGCTCCAGTCTCACACAGGCGAGACGCCTGTGCCACCGGGTAACCGGAACGCAACAGTCATGCTCCGCCTCCGGCCTACCACAAATTATTAAAAAAAATAGGCGTTGCTATCTTAATCTTGAACCTTGAACCTTGAACTTTGAACTTTTAAAGCATTACATTAGACTGCCACCTCAGATATCTCTTACACTATGGCCAAAATTCTCTACGGCGTCCACGGCACCGCACATGGGCATGCGATTCGGGCGTTGACCATTGCCCGGCGCTTCCCGGAGCACGAGTTTATTTTTGTCAGCCATGAAGCGGGACCCGCGATTTTAGAGGTAGAGTACCCGGTAGTGGACATCCCCAGCCTGGGGACCGTGTTCACCAAGCACCGGGTGGACACCTGGGCCACGGTGAAGCTCAATTATCCGGTGCTGCGGGATAGAAAGGCCATCATGGGCCGGGTCCTGAAGCTGATGGCGGATTTTCAGCCGGACGCGGTGATCAGCGACTACGAGTTTTTCCTGCCCCGGGCCTGCCGGCGGTTGGGGGTGCCGTGCCTCTCCATCGACCACCAGCACGTCATCACCGCTTGCCGCCATCCCATCCCCCGGGGGGAGTACCCCAGTTATCTGGCCACGGCCCTGTCGGTGCGGCTGCTCTTCAGCCGGGCCACGGACTATCTGGTGATCTCCTTTTTCCAGCCGCAGGTGAGCCCCGGACTGAGGGCAAAAATTCTGCCGCCGCTGCTCCGGGACACGGTGTTAGCCCGGCAGCCGACAGATAAGGGCCACGTCCTGGTCTACCAGAGCTATATTACCGACTTCCGCAAGTTTCTGGCCTTTGTGACGGCCCTGGAGCGGCCGGTGATCGTCTATGGGGTGCCCAAAGAGGGGCGGGAAGGGAACCTCCTGTACAAGAGGAAGTCGGAGGAAGGGTTCCTGGACGATCTGGCCGGCTGCGCCTACGTGGTCTGCGGGGGCGGCCACTCCATGATTTCCGAGGCCCTGTATTACGGCAAGCCGGTAATCTCCTTCCCCATCAAGAGCGCGTTCGAGCAGTTTCTCAACGCTTTTTATATCGAGCGCCTAGGCTACGGGCATTTCGCCAGGGGGGCGTATCTGCAGCCGGAGCTTATCCCGGAATTCGAGTCGCGGCTGGGAGAGTTTCAGGATCGCATCCGCCGCGCCAATTTTTGCGGCAATGGGGAGATTTTCAGGCAGGTGGAGCAGTTTATCCGGCGAGGAAAATTGGATTATTAGGCCGGGAGAAGGATGATAACTTCTTAAAGCCATTTCAAAACCTCTTTTCCTGTCATCCTAAACGCAGTGAAGGATCTCAACCCTTTGAAAATACGAGATTCTTCGCGGCGCCCAGAATAACCATTCAGGGTTATTTGAGGTTTTGAAACGGCTTGTAGTTGTTAAATGGATATCATGTCGTAGGGGCGAACACCAGGTTCGCCCCTACATTTTATTCCTTACTCGATTGCAAGTTGTATTCGTCTTTTCCCAACAGTCCTTATCTTCTAGAGAATATTTTTCCAACCATTCCTTTAATCTGCCGTAATTTCTGCGGGAGTCGAATTCCTGGGCCACCAGGCGCTTGCCGGCCTGGCCGCGGCGGCGGGCCTCGGCGGGGTTTTCCAGGGCTTCCCGGATGGCCCGGACCAGGGCCTGGGGGTCTTCCGGGGGGATCAACCAGCCGCTTTTCCCCGGCAAGACGATCTCGGAGATGCCGCAGACGTCGGTGGACACCACCGGCACTTCGTGGGCCAGGGCCTCCATGATCACCGTGGGAATGCCGTCCCGGTCGCCATGAGGGTCGATAATGCTGGGCATAATGAACAAGTGGGCCCGCTGCAGCAGCGCCGGCACCTGCCGGTGCGGGACAAACCCCGGAAAGTGCACGCGGCCGGATAAACCATATTCCTGCACCATCTCCCCCAGTTCCCGGCGCTGGGGGCCGTCTCCTGCCAGGGTGAGGTGAAAATCCAAGCCATGAGCGGCCAGTTCCCGGCAGGCCTGGAGGAGGATTGGGAATCCCTTCTTGGGGATCAGGCGGCCGAGGCCCAGGAGCTGATAAGGGGGCTGCCAGGCCGGGCGGGGCGCCGGAGCCGCGCTCAAGGGCATGCCGCAATGGAGGGCCTTGATTTTCACGGCCGCGTCCGGCTCCACCGCCTGCAAATAATTGCGGTTGGCCGCGGAGGCCACCCGGATGAAGCTGGCGGCCCGAATCTTCTCCGCCAGGGCCCCGTCCGGCGGGAAAATATCGTGGGCATGGGCGCAGAAGCTGAAGGGGATGCCGCTCAGGCGGGAGGCCACCCAGGCCCCGGTAGCCGGGCCGTTGGCCCAGGGTGCGTGCAAATGATCCACATTGAGCTGGGTAAAAATGGGCGCCAGGTGCACCCCGGCCAGGGTGGACCAGAAGGCCTCCCCCGCGGTCTCCAGATCGCGCCAGCCGCGCACCAGGGTCTCAGCCAGGACTCGCCGGGCCAACGAGCGGTGATCCCGGCAGAGGCGCAAAACCTGCAAAATTAAGGTCCCAAAGGAAGCCAAGCCAAGGTGGTGCACCGGCGCCAGGACCGGCTCCATGCCCGCAATGCGGCCGGGAGGCCGCGGCCCATAGAAGGTATAGACTTGCAGGTCCAGCCCCAGACGCTGCAGGGTGTTCACTTCGTCCAGGATAAAGGTCTGGGTAGGCTCGGGAAACCAGAGGAGGAGATAGGCCACCCGCGGTCCGGACTTGACCGCCAGGGGCGATTCCCAGGGCGTGGCAGCAATGGCCATCTCCTTACCTGCCAGCGTCCCTTTCTCTGCCTTAGATATTTGTTGGCGCTTTATGGGGGTGGCACACGGCTTTTGCCGGGAAAGATCCTGGCGAGCCTTGTGCGCCAGAAGGGACTCAAAGACCTCTTCATGGCGGCGTATCATGGCCTCCAGGGAAAAATTTTGCTCCACTCTTTCTCTGCCAGCGCGGCCCATGGCCTGGCGGGTCTTAGGGTCGCCCAGCAACTGGGACATGGCTGCGGCCAGGGCCGGGGCGTTACCGGCAGGCGCGAGCCAGCCGGTTTCTCCGGGGATGACCAGTTCCGGGAGGCCGCCAACCTTGGTAGCCACAACCGGCAGGCCCATGGCCATGGCCTCCAGGACGACATTGGGGAAGGCCTCGTGGCGGGAACTGAGTGCGAAGAGAGAGGCTTGCTCCAGCAGGGGCCGCAGGTCCGCGCGGCCCGGCAGAAACTGGACCCGGCCGGAAGGTATGATTTGCTGCGCCAGTTGCTCCATGGCCGGTTTCAGGGGGCCATCCCCCACCAGGCAGAGTTGGGTGTCGGGGTGGTCCCGGCTCACCAGGCAAAAGGCCCGGATGAGGGTTACATGATCTTTTTCCGGGACCATGCGGGCTACGGAAAGGATGATGGGGTCATCCGCCGGGGGGCGCCGGGGGGGGCGGAAGAAATCCGTATCCACGCCGTTGGGAATCACGGTCACCCGGCTGGAACAAATCTTACAATCATTATTAAGAATGGGCGGTATGCTCTGGGTATTACAAAGAATATGGCTTGCCAGAGGCCAGAGCCAACGTTCAAATTGCACCCCGGGCAACAGGCCGCGCACATTTCCCACCACCAGGGGCGCTCCGGATAACCGCCCCAGGATCCGGCCCCAGATATTGGGCAACGCGGTCAGGGCCAGGAGCAGGTCAGGGGGAGTTTTTTGCAAGCGCCGCCAGAGGCGGGCCAGACCCACAGGGCCGGGCTTTTTGCCGGATGAGAACCGGGCCAGGGGAATGCCCCAGGATCGGGCCAGGGGGTCCAGATCTTCGCCACCGGCCATGATCCAGAGTTCGGGTTTAAAGCGGGTCCGGTCCAGACCCCGGGCCAATTCCAGGGCCTGGCGCTGGGTGCCCCCGAATTTCAGATCCTCCAAGAGCAGGACGATACGCGCGGGACGAGAAGGGGAGAACTTAGGCATATGGTAGTCCGGAAGCCTAATATCCCATCAAACCGCAACAGCGGGAACAGACGGGCATCAGGCCGTCGGTGGCCAGGCTGCGGCGGAATTTCCGGTAAGCCGGAGAATTCCATAGCTCAGTGATGGTGGCCTCCTTGATGTTGCCCACCACGTAATCGTGGTAGTCCCGGCAGGGGGAGAGATCGCCGTTGCTGTTGATTTCCACGAACTGGTAGATGGAGAGGCAGCGGTCAAAGCCGAACCGGGCCCGGTGGTCGGTGTAATAGGTGCGCAGATTCTCCTCGCCAAAGATGGGGGGGATCACGGTGACCGGCGGGGCCGACCAGGAGCGGGAGCGTTTGAGCAGTTCCTGCAACTGCCGGTGCAACTCCTGGTAGTCGTCCGGTTTCCAGTCGGCCACCCAGCCCCAGGGCCGGGTGGGAACGAACCCGAAGCGCCGGGAAAAATCTTCGGCGTGGGCCCTGGCGTTCTTGCGGTCGATCCACCAGGCCAGATAAAAGACAAAGAGATCCACCTTGTCCCGGAAGGCCTCATAGATGTCCACCAGGTGCCGGTAATTCTCTTTAGAGATGGTGGTGAGGGAGGCGATCAGGGGCAGGCCGCCCGAGCCGTTTCTATTCCGGGCCTGGCGCACCGCGGCCAGTCCGGCCTGGATGTCCGCGAAATTGTTGGCCCCTCCCACTCCGGGGCGGGCCCGGTTATGCAGCGCGGCCGTGTGGCCGTCGATGGAGACCTGCATCAGGAATAAGGGAGCCTTAACCAAGTGGTCGGCGACCGCGGCGATGCGGGTGCCGTTGGTGGCCATTGAGGCGGGCATGCCCAGCGAGGCGGCAGCATCGATAACCTTCAGCGTGCCTTCATAGAGCATGGGTTCGCCGCCCCAAAGGTAGATCTCAGGGCGGTGGCCATGACGCCGCAGGTCCTCCATTACTTCCAGGTAACGGTCGACCGGGACTTCCCGTTTTTTAAATTCCTTGAGATCCTGCCCCCGGAGAAACCCCTGGTCGCCCCATTGACCGCAGGTGTGGCAGCGGAGATTGCAAAGATCGGTAATCCTGAGGCTCACCTTGCGGATGCGCCGCGCTCTGCCCTCCTGGGAAGGAGGATAAAAGCGGTCGAAAAGCCATTTTTCCCCTTGGGCCGCTACAAGCTTTGAATAGATCCAGGGATGACGGGCCAGGCGGCGCATGCTTTTCAGCACCACCCCCAGAGCCACCCTGCTATGTTCTGCCATTATGTTTCCTGAGGTGCAAAGTTCTTAAGTCTTAACGTGTTATATTATACCCATTTACTTCAATATCCAAGCAAACTTCCGCGAATAACCTTGACAAGACGCGGCCCCCGGGGCAAATTCCATGGTAATAATAAATGGTCCGTGGCCTTTTGAAAAATATTTATTCGCCTTAGGCCTGAATCCTAACCCCTGGTAAATCCTAATGCGCGCCCTGGTCTATACCCAGTCCATTCCCAGGTATCTCTTATCCCGGTTCTACTACCGCTTCGGGCCCCGGCGGTTCGTGCCGGTTTTATCGTCCCTCAGTCTCCGGGAGCTTTCCCTGACTCCTCCGGGACCGGAGTGGATCATCCTGCGCAACCGTTTCTGCGGTATTTGCGGTTCGGACCTGAACCTGCTGAAGGGCGCGGAGTCCTATCTGCTGGAGCCCTATGGCTCGTTTCCCGCGGTGTTGGGCCACGAGGCGCTGGCGGAAGTGGCGGAGGCTCCCCCCGGCTCGGAATGGCGGGAGGGGGAGCGGGTAGTGGTGGAGCCGGTGCTCCCTTGCGAGGTCCGGGACCTGCCGCCCTGCCGCTATTGCTCCCGGGGGGAGTATAATCTCTGCGAGAATTTTACCCAGGGGCGATTGGCCCCTGGGGTGACCATCGGCTTCAACCGGGACGCAGGGGGCGGCATGGCGGAATTCATGGCCGCACATCCCAGCCGGCTGGTACGGCTGCCGGCCAACCTGGCCGATGACGCGGCAGTGCTCACGGATTCCCTGGCTTCGGCCCTGCAGCCGGTCCTGGATCATCTGCCCGGGGACGGGGACACCGTGGTGGTTTACGGTGCGGGCATCATCGGCCAGCACCTGCTGCGCCTGGTGCGGCTCCTGGTTCCCGGCGCCCGGCTGGTGGCCGTGGCCCGTTATGCTTTCCAGGAGGACCTGGCCCGGGCCGGAGGCGCGGACACCATCTTGATGTCTCCCGGCCGGGAAGAGTTGGCCGCGGCGGTGGGGGCCAGGATGCTGTCCACCACCCTGGGGGGCGGCAACCTGGAAGGGGGCGCGGACTTCTTCTTTGACTGCGTGGGCAGCAACAGTTCCATGCAGGAGGGAGTGTTGGCCCTGAGGGCCCGGGGGACCTATGTGCTGGTGGGCACCGCGGGGATGATGCCCCGGGTGGATCTCTCCAGTGTCTGGTTCCGGGAGCTTAAGCTCACCGGCACCGCCATGTACGGTCACGGCTATTTTCAAGGGCAAAGAGTCCGCACTTATGAGATGGCGGTGGACCTGCTGTCTCGGGGCGGTTACCCGGCGCAGGGACTGCTCACCCATACCTTCCCCCTGGCCGAGTACCGCCAGGCCTTCCAGGCGGCCTTCGACAAGCGCCGCTATAAGAGCATGAAGGTAGCCCTGGATTTGCGAAAATAAAATTAAAAAATTAACCACAAAGGCACAAAGGACACAAAGAATCACAAAGAATATTTTTATGTTGGCGGGTTCCCCGCCTGCATAAAATTCTTCTACTTTGTGACCCTTGGTGCTCTTTGTTCTTGGTGGTAAGGTTTTTGAAAATGAAGCTGGTTATCAGCATCGACGTGGAGGAAGAGGGGCTTTTTTCCGGGGAATACGCCCAGGTGCCCCCGGGGGTCAGCAATGTGGCGCATCTGCGGCGCCTGGAGTTCATTCCCCGGGAGTTCGGCTTCCCCTTGACCTTGCTGGTCACCTACCACGCGGTCCGGGACCCCTCGTCCCGCCGGGTCCTGGAGTATTGGCGGGACCATTACGGCACCGAGATCGGCGCCCACCTCCACCCCTGGAATACTCCCCCACTGGCAGATTTTCCTGAACCGGAACCGGTGCCTTCGGAAAAGATGCCTCTGTCCATCCTCAAGGAAAAACTGGCTAATCTGGTGGGCTCCATCCGGGAGAATTTGGGGGTGACGCCCCGCTCCTTCCGCATGGGCCGGTTTGACTGGGGGCCGGGGCTGCTCTCCCTGCTGCCGGAGATGGGTTTGCGGGTGGACAGCAGCATGGTGCCCCTGGACCAAAAAGCCGGGGGGCCCCCGCATTTCCTGGCGCCCAGCGATCCCTTTCCCTTGGCGGTGCCCGGCCATACCGGGCTGCCCCTGGTGGAGGCGCCCCTGACCATGGTGCCGGTGCTGGCCGGCACCCCCCGACTAATTCACCTCTTATCTCAAGCCCTTCCCGGCACTATAGGAAGGCGTCTTCTCTCCCGGTTCCGTTACGTGCTGGCCGCGGGTATCCACCCCGTCTGGTATCCCCTGGCGTCCATGCGCCTGGCAGCATCGCTGCACCGGCGGCGAGGAGGCAGGGTGCTCAACCTGTTTTTCCATTCTTCGGAAATTGCCCCCGGGGGCAGCCCCCAATTCCCCGACGAAGCCACGGTGGAACGGCTGATCGCCAAAATCCGCGCCTTTATGACCTGGCTTAAGAAAACCGGGCCAGTGGAGGGGATAACCTTGTCGGAACTTTATGGCCAGGTGGTGGTGACGAAAGGGTAGGGGATTAGTTCAAAGTTCAAAGATCAAAGTTCAAAGTTCAAGGTTCAATGTTGGGAACTGCGCCGGGTAAGACTTTTTGGCTGACAAGCTGGGGGGAATCTTGTGTTTGCCCTCGATGCGCCTGGGCGATCACAAGGTTCGCCCCTACAAAAAATATATTTCGGATATGTAATTGCTTTACGTTCGGTGGGTTAAGGTTGACCCAACTTTGAACTTTGAACCTTGAACCTTGAACTTCGTTGGGGCGGCAGGGGCTAGCCCGCGTCACCGGCCGGGTGCTGGGTATAATAGGACTGGTTCTGGAGGCCCCGGCCGGCGGCAGAAAAGATGCGGTATTGCCCCCAGCCCTGCTTCTGCAGAAAAAACTTCACCGAAGTAGCCAACACCCCCAGACCGTATTTCACGCTCCGGGTGAAATTGATGGAAGAGGCCTCCGGGAAATAGCGGGTAGGGCAGGAGACTTCTCCCACCCGGAAGCCGAAAAAGATGGTTTGGGCCAGCATTTCATTATCGAAGACAAAATCGTCGGAGTTTTCCCAGAGGGGCAGGGTCTCCAGCACCTGGCGGGAAAAGGCCCGGAAACCGGTGTGGTATTCCGAGAGCTTGGCCCCCAGGAGCAGATTCTCGAACGCAGTGAGGAAACGGTTGGCCAGATATTTATAGACGGGCATGCCGCCTTGGCGGGCCTTGCCCCCCAGGATGCGGGAGCCCAGGGCCGCGTCATATTCGCCGCTGGCCACCAACCCGGCCAGCGCGGGAATGATCTTGGGAGAATATTGATAATCCGGGTGGAGCATGACCACGATGTCCGCGTCTGAGGCCAGGGCTTCGGTGTAGCAGGTCTTTTGGTTGCGGCCATAACCCAGGTTGCGTTCGTGCAAAAAACAGCGGATGCCCAGACGGCGTGCGATTTCCAGGGTTTCGTCACGGGACGCGTCATCCACCAGCAAAACTTCGTCCACGATATCGAAGGGAATGTCTTGAAAAGTGCGTTCCAGGGTGCGGGCGGCATTGTAAGCGGGCATGACCACCAGCACCTTTTTCCCGGCCAACAAATTCTTTCCCCCTGTTCGTGCCTCTGATATATTGCGCAATCGTGCGCTTCCTTCACTTCATACAGGAGTCACCGGCAAAAAGCAACTCTACTGCCATAGATCTAGGCTAGAGCCATACCGGAGACTGAGCAGGGGGGAAGGAGAGACCGCTATCATTTTCATCCAGGTACCGCGGCCAGTGACTGGCGGTGGCAAGACACCTGGAAGGAGAGCCCCTGGCTCTTATCTTCATTAATTTTTAATTAATTTGCGCCGAAAACATACCAGGGAAGAGCTTTATTAAGCTGGATAGGCAAAAATCCGGGTCCGGTATAATAAGCCCGGCAGGGATAAGCCCTTCTTTGGACAAAGAGGGGAAAGCGGTGTTTTTAAGGGCCGCATATTAATACCAATTTGACATCAAAGGTAGAGTTTTGAAAAATGAATCATAGTGCTGCGGGCCACAGGCGGGCACGGAGGCCCGCCCTACCAAAACATAACTCTATGTTTGACATCAAATTAGTATAATAGTCGCGGAAGAGAATCTCGTGAGACGTGAACCATCCCATCCCCGGGGTATTTATCTGGCATTGGTGGCCTTGCTCTTCCTGGTCCTGCCAGTAGTCTTATTCTGGCGTCCCGGTCACTATTTTTTTATGGAAGACGACTGGCCCCTCCTGGCCCAATTGGTGAGCCATTCCTTTTGGCAGTTCTTGGCCATGCCCGACGGGGAAGTCTGGATGCCGTTGTCCCGGGCGGTCTATTACGGCCTGGCTCATACCTTCGGAGAGGGGTACTCCACTCTGCTGCTGATTAACTGCCTGCTCAGCGGGGTGCTGGCCTTTCAGTTCTACCTGTTTTTGCGGCAGCACTTCCCTCCGGTCGCAGCCTTGGTCCTGGGGTTGTTTTACGGCGGCGCCGCGGCCCATACCAGCCTGACCGATGTGGCCTTCTACAATAATGCCTTGCTCTGTTTCAACCTTTTCCTGCTGGCCCTGCTGTTGACCCGGCATTATCTGGATACCTCCTCCCGGGCCGCGTTGGCGGGCATCAGCCTGTGCGTCTGGCTTTCCTTGGTTTCCTGGAATTTTACTCTGTTGGCGGTCTGGAGCTTGCCTCTGTACATCGCCATCCTGGGAGGCAAAGAGCAGCGGCGCCGATTCTGGGCGGTGAGCGCGGCGGTGGGGCTGGCTTTCCTGGCTTTTTCCCTGGGGTACTTTCATTATGCGGGCTTTGCGGCTACCTCCTATACCAACCGGGGGATTTGGGAAGGCCTGCCCGGACCCCTTTATCTGGTGCACTGGTTTGTGGGAGCTTTTCTCTCCCCTTTCATGTATCTGTTTTGGGGGCACTACCATTTTCCGGTTTGGGCCCACATCGCGGGAGCCGCGGCTCTGGTTTTGAGCGTGGCCCTGATCTGGCGCCGGGGTAATGTCAAGGAGAAGCGGTTAGGGCTTTGGGCCCTGATTTTCAATGCCTTGCCCATCTTTCTGGTGTCCCTGGCCCGCTATCAGAGAGGAGTGAACCAGGCCTTTGCCCCCCGTTACGCGGTGTACACACTGATGGGGACCCTGTTGCTCTTGGGCGCGGCCTGGAGCATTCTCCAAAGGCAGATGCGGTCCAGCACCGTGGTCCGGCTTTTGCCACTGGCGGTCCTGGCGGTTATGGTGGGAGGCCAGATCTGCAGCCTGCCGCACTGGGAGAGGCTCTATGGACGGATGAGCCGGGCGTCCCGGAATTTTTATCAACACCTGGATCAGGTCGCGGCATCCGCACCGGGGGGCGCGCAGGCGCAGGTGCCGCCAGAGTTCTGGTATCCGGAGCGCCTGCATCTTACCTGGGGGGAGGCGGTGAACATCCGCCGTTTTCTTGCCGGTAGTGGGGAAGCGAGCCGGGAACAGTCTCATAGGTAGTTGTTTTGCAAAGGAAAATCAAAATTATTGGGAAGTCCTGAGCCCCGGTAGTTTAACAAGGGCGATAATTATAGATATTTTTCTTTCCATAGGTCTTTTTATTCTGGTATAAAAACAAATTATCCCTTACTATAGGTACAAAAGGGATAGACTTAATTTACCAGAAGAAGGGAGGCCAGTAGGTTTGCGAATCCAAGTGCTTGCCGGGGGGCTAGTCGACTTGGATCCTAAAATTCGTTTATGGTAGGCGGCATCAAGTCGTTCTCAGGGGGAAAAGGTCTTGCTGCCTAACTAAAGACCTGGCGATATACGGTTGACTTTTTCCGCAGATACCATTAAAACGATAAGGACATACGGGGGAGGAACAGATTCTTGATATGTCTCTAAAAACTCGCTGCCAACCTTTCGCGCGCCACGTGCAATCCGCCAAAAATGAGGGTTATTACCCTTATTTCCGTCCGTTATCCCGGTCCTGGGGGACTGAGGTGGAAGTGGACGGACGACGGTTGGTTATGATCGGTTCTAACGATTACCTGGGATTGAGCCATGACCCCCGGGTAATGGAAGCATCCGCAAAGGCCATGCGCAGATGGGGCACAGGGGCGGGGGGGTCCCGATTCCTTTGCGGCAATCTGGTTTTGCATGAAGTCTTGGAAGAGCGTCTGGCGGCTTTCGTCCACAAGAAGAAAGCGGTGGTGCACGTCACCGGCTTCAGCACCAATCTGGGAGCCATCGCCTGTTTGCTGACGCCTCAAGATGTCATCTTGTGCGACCGTGAAAACCATGCCAGCATCTTTGAAGGTTGCCAGGCCTCCCGGGCCCGCCTGATCCCTTTTGCCCATAACGATGTTGAGGCCGCAGTTCGGAAACTCGCTTCCATCAAGGAGAAAAACAGCCAATCCCTGGTGCTGCTGATCACCGAAGGGGTGTTCAGCATGTCCGGTGATATGTCTCCTCTACCAGAACTGGTGCGATTGAAAGCGGAATATCCGGACCTGCTCATCTATCTGGACGATGCCCATGGTTTGGGGGTGATGGGTCCCGGTGGCCGGGGCACAGTGGCCCACTTCGGCCTGAGCAGCCAGGTGGACTTCATCATGGGCACTTTCAGCAAGGCCCTGGCGTCGGTGGGGGGGTTCATTGCCGCGGACGATGAAGATGTCCTGGAATATTTGCGCCACAACTCCCGGCCCCTGATCTTTTCCGCGGCTTTGCCTGCCAGTAATGCAGCCACGGTGCTGGGTTGCCTGGACGTATTGGAAAAAGAACCGGAGCGGGTGAGCCGCCTTTGGGAGATTGCCAGAAGAGTGCATGCCGGCTACCGCGAGATCGGTCTCATTACTAAGGACTCCAAAACCCCCATCATTCCTATCTATATCGGGGACGACCAGAAGGCCTTTGATTTTGCCCGGGACCTGTTCCAAGAAGGCGTGTTTGCCCTGCCAGCCATTTTCCCGGCGGTACCCAAAGGACAAGCCGTGATTCGTACTGCCTATATGAGCACTCATGAAGATCGGCAGATAGAATTCGTCCTCGAAGTCCTGGATCGGCTGGCCAGAAAACACCGGATCCGGTCTAGGGATTTAGAAGGTCGAGAGCCTTTTCTGGCAAAAGACGATTTTTCGTCCCAGAGCCTGCGCATTTGATTCGAGAAATCAAAGATTTTTGCCGAGTTATAATGAGGAGATCTTTTCCTGTGAGACTCGGTGACTTAATGCGGGTCAGCATCCGGCAGTTGTTGCGCCACCGGCGGCGCTATTGGGGGGTAATATTGGCTATCGCCATCGGCACCGCCGGTTTCATCACCATTATCACCATGGGCCGGGACCTTAAGAAAAATTTTAACCACGATCTGGAACTGCTGGGCAAAGCTACTCTTATCCGGGTTTACTTCGATAGGCGTCCCTCCTTTGAACATCAATGGTTTTATTCCTCTTCGGTGGAGGCTTTGCGGAAGCTGCCGGGGGTGAGGGATGCGAGCCTGACGGTACACCATCCCTGGGTGGTCGGCAGTTGGGAAGGGCAAGATTTCAACTGCTCCATGCTGGGGGTGGATGAATCCTTCTGGAAGGTCAACGGCCTATCCCCCGGGAAAGGCCAGTTTTTCACCGCCCAGGACATGAAAGACCGCAAGCGGGTGGTCATCTTAGGTTCGGAATTGGCCCGCAGCATTTTTGGCCGTAAAGATGTTAAGGGTTCCAAAATCTCCATTCAGCAAGAACTCTACACGGTAACTGCCGTTTTAAACGGTGCGGGGCTGGGGGATTACACCCATTTTGCCTTTGTGCCTTTGACCACCGCCGAAGACCGCATCCAAGGGGTCAGCCCGGCGAACCGCATTTATTTGCGGTGCCGCACCTGGGAAGACGTGGAGAAAGTTGCGCCTCTTATTCCTGGAGCCATTCTGGCGGTGCAGCCGGTACAAGGTCTCAAGGTGGAGGTGCTTTGGGATCAACTGCAGCGGGTAAAGGCGATAGCCTGGTGGGTGGAGTTGTTCATTTACAGTTCCATTGTGGCCACCTTGATTCTGGGAGGAGTGGGCATCTGGACGGTGATGATGGCCGCGGTCCGCTCCCGCACCCGGGAAATCGGCTTGAAAAAGGCCATGGGCGCTGAGGATCAGGCCATTATGGCCCAGTTCCTGGCAGAGGCCGTATGCCTCAGCGTGGCCGCCTCCCTGTTGGGCAGCGCTCTGGGGTGGGTGTCCGTGGAGGTCACCAGTTTAATGATCCACAGCCATCCGGGACAGGGTCTGTTTCTGATGTGCGTCATCTTGGGACTCCTGGTGGCTGTGGGACTGGGGGTGGCTGCGGGGATTTATCCCTCCCTGCAGGCCAGCCGGATGGAAGTGGTAAGCGCCATTCGCTATGAGTAAGGAATTTGTTGCCGCCCGGAATGACCGCCCTTTGATCCAGGTCACTCGCCTGTCCAAGCATTACAGCAACGGCCACGGGGTCATCCCTGTGCTCCGGGGCGTCAACCTGGAAGTGCGCCCGGGAGAGATGCTGGCGGTGATGGGCCCCTCCGGCTCGGGCAAGTCCACCCTGCTTTTTATTCTGGGGCTGCTGCTGCCGGCTTCCTCAGGAAATTATCAGTTTATGGGGCAGAATATGCTCGACTTGAGCCGGGCGGCCCAAGCGGAGTTTCGCCGCCGGCGGGTGGGCTTTGTCTTTCAGAATTGCGACCTGTTTGAAAACTCCACGGTCTATGAAAACCTGGAGTTCCCCCTGGTGTACGCCAAAGTCGAGCGCCAGGAACGGCCCGCGAGAATCCTGGCGGCCCTGGAGAGGGTGAACCTGGCCCACCGGATCCATCATCCGGCGAATTACCTTTCCGGGGGAGAACGACAACGGGTGGCAATTGCCCGGGCCCTGGTCAATCAACCCCTGGTCATCCTGGCTGACGAACCCACCGGCCATCTTGATCGCGCTAACGGCCACATGGTTATGGAGCATTTTGAACAGATCGTGGCTACCGGAGATACTGCCTTGATCGTAGTGACCCACGATGCGGAAGTGGCTTCCCGCTGTACCCGCGTATTTTCTCTGGAAGACGGCATCCTCAATGAAAATTGATCCTGGGAATGCGGCCAGCCAGAGCCCAACAAGGCCGCACCCGGGGAAGACTAGGGCGCGGTTGCGGGGAAAGGTTTCCTTTGCCCTGGCGGTGATTTTTCTGGCAACGGCCCTGGGGGCCGCGGTGTTGACGGCCCAAGGCAATGAAGCCGCCAGCGGGGCCGGCACGCAGGAGGCCGAAGCCGTCACCGGTCCCCTGAACTTTGATCGAGCGGTGCGGCTGGCCATCAGGAAGTCCCCTTATTTCACCAAAAGTTCCCTGGAAATTGAGGTCAAACGGCTGGATGAAAAAGACAGCAAGTATGAATTCATCCCCCCCGTAACCTTCCGCACCCAATACTATGTCAACCAGCCCCGGGATATCAGCAGCAAGGCTTATTCCCTGAATTTTGTCAGCAGCAATTATAATCCCATTGAGTCCTATTTCAGCCTGCAGGCCAGGAAGATAATTACGCAAATAGCCATACTGGCCCATATGCAAGTCATTTCCGAAGGGATCCGCAAACTGGCCAAGATGTACCTGGAGATGGAGGCCCTGCAAAAAGCCGCGGCCCGTCAGGATGACCTCATCGATCTAAACCGGCAGAATCTGGTTTTTTTACAAAAGCGGATGCAGTTGGGCACCGTCACCTCTCTGGAGCTCAAGGTGGCCGAGCAGGAGTTGGCCGGAGCCCAGGCCGAAAAAGAACATATTGCCTATTCCCAGAAGCGGCTCCGGGATAATTTGCAGGCCTTCATCGGCATGAAACCAGGCCAGTCTCTGGAGGTGGACTGCAAAGATGCGAAGCGCCAGGTCACTGGAGCCTTTGATCCGGCCGCAGCCAGCCTGGACCAGGCCAAGAACCATTCTTACGAGCTCAAGATCGGAGCCCTAAAGCAAGAGCTGCAAAGGTATAATATTTTGCTGGCCAAGGCCAAATTACTTCCCTCTTTTTTCATGGGCGCCCAGACTCCTGACCCCTTAAGTTCCTCTTCCCGGGGCCTGTTTGTTTCCATGGGGCTGGAAGTGCCGGTTTGGGACGGATTTAAACGTTTGCGCAATGTCTCCCGGCAGAAAACCATCATGAGAGAATTTGAGGCGGAAACGAAAGAGAAAGGGCTGCTCCTGACCGACCAGTGGCAGGAGGCCCAGGAAAACGTACGGTCCGCGGATGCTTCCCGGAAATCGGCCCAAGCCCAGGAAGAACTGGCGCGCCTCAAAGAACGGCAGGCCGATATCCGTTATCATTCCGGCGGAGAACCTCTGGCTGTATATCTGGACGGGCGCAAGGGACTGATGGAGTCCCAGAAAAACGCTTTTCTTAAGGACCTGGACTACAATCTGGCGGTAATCAGGCTGCGGCAACTTTCTGGAGACTTGGATGCGAGCTATGTGGATGCGAATTCTTGGCAGCAATAAACGGGCTGTCTGGCTTGCCGGAGCTGTCTTTCTGACCTTTCTGGCTCTGGGGGGCCTCGCCTCCAGGGGCAACAGCTCGGAGAAGGCGGCTGGAGAAAGTAAGGTCAAGACGCCCCCTCCGGTGGCAGCCCCGGAGCATGAAATTTCTTTTATGGGGAAATTTTCCTGTCCCCTCAAGCGGCAGGTGATCATGCCTTTCGGTGGCATCATCACTTCCCTTCAGGTGCAGGCCGGGCAGCAGGTCAAGGCGGGAGAGGTTCTGGCCCGATATCGCCTTACTCCAGAGGCCACCATGAAGCTGCGGCGGCGCCTGTCCCCGCCCCAAATCAAAGACCTGGAAATGCGGCTGGCCGACGTGCAAAGGGCCCTGGACCAGGCCGCGGCCAAACGCCGGGAGATCAGCCAGTTGGCGGCCCAAAAACTGGCTCCCGCCCAGGCCTTGGCCCAGGCCCAAAAAGATTACAACCAGCTGTCAAAGCAGCGGAATGCCGTGCAGGCCAACCTGCACCAGGAACAGGAATTAGCTTCTGAAGACCTGCAGATCTTAAAGCACGAGATGGGCAAATCCATGAGTGCCGCCCACTTGCCGAAAGAGGCGGTCCTTAAGGCCCCCATTAACGGTTATGTGCTCTTTGTGCACCCAGATCTGCGGGTAGACGCCGAACTGGCGCCCAATACCGTGGCCTTTCAGGTAGGAGTAATGGACCCCCTGGTGGTCAAAGGCCAGGTCCACGAAATGGAGTCCTTGCGGCTGCGGGTGGGAGACCTGGCGGAAATCTACCCGGAGTCCCTTCCGGGGCGCAAATTTGAGGCCCGGATCAGCCGTCTTTCCTGGGTGCCGCTCAAGCCGGGTCTGGAACAGCCCTCTTACTATGAAGCGGAAGTCCAAGTGCCTAACCCCGACCTGACCCTCAAAGAGGGCATGAAAGTGCGCATTGTCGTGCGCAAACCCCGTTAATCCTGTGCCTTCCACTGATAAACCGAGCGACATCCGAGTCATTCCCGTGCAGGGGGAAGGAGAAATGGAGGAATTTCTCCGTCTCCCCTGGCGTATCTACCAAAACGACCCCTTTTGGGTGCCACCCCTCCTGGAACACCAACGGGCCTTCCTGGATCCCAAGCAGGGACCTTTCTTCGAGAATGGTGAGGCCCAATATTTCCTGGCCTATTACGAAGGGCGGCCTGCAGGGCGCATCTCCGCCCACATCAACCGCCTTTATGATGCGCGGTATGACCGGATAACCGGATTCTTCGGATTTTTCGAATGCATCCAGGAACCCCCGGTGGCTGCGGCCCTCTTCGAAGCCGCGGCCGCATGGTTGCGGGAGCGGGGCCGGACGCGGCTCTTAGGCCCCTTGAGCTTCTCCATTTATGATGAAGTGGGGCTGCTGGTGGAGGGGTTCGATTCCATCCCGGCCATGTTCCAGACCCATAATCCGGCGTACTATGTCCAATTTTTAGAGGAACTCGCATTTCGCAAGACCTTTGATTTTTATGCCCTGCGTCTGACGCAACGGTTCCCGCTGGAGCCCCTGGAAGCGAAAATCGAGGAAATTCTCCAGGGCCAGAATCTGCGGCTGGAGCGACTGAACCCCCGGGACCTGGAGCGGCGGCGGGAAGAAGTCTATGAGCTCTTTAATGAGGCCTGGAGCTCCAACTGGTGCCACATTCCCCTCACCCGTAAGCAATTTAATGCGTTTTATGAAGAGCTAAAGCCCTTACTGCGTCCTAATTTAGTGAAGCTCCTGTTGGATGGGGACGATTTGGTAGCATTCTCCATCGTTCTTCCCGATCTCAATCCCCTGGTGAAGACTTTTAACGGGAGATTGTCCCTCTGGAAGAAGTTGCGTCTCCTTTATGCAGCCAAATATCAGCCCGTCAAGAAGGCCCGGGCCTTGGTGCTGGGAGTGCGGCAGCGCTACCAGGGGCGGAAGCTGCACCATGCCCTGATCCTCAAGAGTTACGTGGACGGGGCCCGGGAAACCCCTTTGGAATTCGTCGACCTTTCCCTGATTCCGGAGAACCTGAAGCACTACATCAGGGCCTTCAGGTTCGTCGGCGCCGAGCATTACAAGACTTTCCGCATCTTTGAAAAGGAAATCTAACCCCGCTGCCGCTGCCCGGCTGCCGGCCACTACCCCCTGGACTGACCGGGTTCTGGTAATCATCCTTTCCGCGGCTATCTTTGTTTTTGCCCATTTCCAGGCTTTGACCAACCACTGGGTCATCAATGATGACGTGCGGCAGCAGATTTATTGGATGCAGCAGTGGGAGGACCCCGGGCTTTTTCAAGGGGATTTGCTGACTGCTTATGCCCGGGCTTACGTGCCCTGGGGGGTAAAGGGACTTTACCGGCTGGCCTCCCCCCTGCTGGAGCCCCAGACTTTTGCCAAATTGCTGCCGGGCTTATCCTTCATCAGCCTCTCTCTCTGGGGCAAGGGCTTATATCCACTGCCCGCCGCCGGGGTGGGCCCCCTGATTTTTTCCAAATGGCTGCCGGGGCTGTTGTTCGTCTTTCTGGGTTGGTGCCTTTTCCGGATCGGCGCCTGCCTGGGCTCCCGGCGGCTGGCCTGGTGCACCCTCGGGGTATACTGGCTGATGCCCTTCTTCCTGGACAACCTGTCCGGGGGGCTGGCCCGGTCCTTTGCTGCGCCCCTGCTGGCCTTTTATGCCCTGTGCTGGCTGGCGGGCAGTCCCTGGGGCTTAGCCCTGGCCCTGCTGCTCCAGGCCCTCTTTATTCCCTATATCTTTCTGGTGGCCGCAGGCGCTACGGTGCTGGCCTGGCTGGCGGGCCGCGGCAGGAGAGGGGGCGCATCTTCCTGCATCACCTGGGGCCACCTGCTCATTGTGGCCGTGGGCGCAGGTTTGGTCTGGCTGATGAACCACCAATACGACGCCGCGGGCTTCGGCCCCTTGGTGAGCGCGGCCGACATGGCGAATCGCCCGGAATTTGCTGCCCAGGGCCGCTTTGCCATCCTGCCCGTGCCCTCCCTGTTGGCGGCATTGCTTGGGCCCTGGAAGGACATCGCTCCCTTCGATACGGGGGTTACAGGCGGAGTTCTGGGGAGCGTCTTGCTATCAGGGGTGGTGATTTGGGGAGGAAAGGCCCTTGATTGGCAGGTATTGAAAGATAAGCTGCAGCCCTTCGGTTATCTGCTGGTTTCCTCCCTGCTCCTCTATTTTCTGGCCCGGATCTTTTTACTCAAGCTGTTTATCCCGGACCGCTATCTCATCTATACCCTGAACCTCTGCTATTGCCTGGGCCTGGCCCTGTGTCTGGACAAGGCCCTGGGGCTCCGGTCCTGGCCCCGGTGGCTGCTCGCGGCGCTGGTGGCGCTGGTGGTAATCGGGTCGGGGGTGCGCCTGAAAGATGTAGGGTTGAAAGACTTTTCCATGTACCGCCCGCTGTACGCCGTCCTGGCCCAGACTCCCAAAGACGCGCTCATCGCCGGGCACCCCGACCTGATGGACAACGTCCCCACTTTTGCCCAGCGCAAGGTCCTGGTGAACTATGAGCTGGCCCATCCTTGGAGCCGGGGCTACTGGCGGCGAATCAGGCCCCGTTTGGAAGATTTCTTCAAGGCCTATTATGCGGCCGACCCCCAGGTGGTCCGGGATTTTTGCCGGAAGTATCAGGTCTCCTTTCTGGTGGTGGATAAGCGCCATTTTACTCCCGAGTTTCTGGCCGGGGGGCGCTACCTGACCCCATTTAATCCGCCTTTGCAGACCGAGGGCCCAAGAACCGCGGAGCGGGTGGATTGTCCTTTTTTTGCGCCTTTCGACGCCGCAATCCGCAGACAGATAAAGGCACGGCGCGACTTTGTTTTGTTGCAACCTGGAAACTTTCCAGCTATGGTGGTGGATAAGAATCAGCGGGTGATTGATACAAGATCCTTTCTCCGGGGAAAAGGTCTTCCCCAGAATTAATTAAGGAACAACTCATGAGAACCTTGCTGCTCAACCCTCGGTTTCCCTATTCATTTTGGACCTTAAAGGAAAGTATTCAGGTTGACGGCACCAAGGCCCTGGCCCCGCCCCTGGGACTGATCACCGTGGCCGCGCTCCTTCCCCCGGCCTGGGAATTGCGGCTGGTGGACCTGAATACCCAGGCGCTGCCCCTTGAGGCCTGGAACTGGGCAGACCTGGTGATGATCACCGGGATGTTGGCGCAGCGGGAGAGCATGATCTCCCTGATCCGTGACGCCAAGTCCCGGGGGAAGGCCGTGGCCGTGGGCGGCCCTTACGCCACCTCCCTGTCCCAGGACCTTTTGGACGCCGGCGCGGATTTTCTCTTCCGGGGAGAGGCGGAGGGCACCATGCCCCGTTTTCTGGCGGCCCTGGCAGCGGGGGAAAAGCAGGGGGTTTTCCAGGAGGACGGCAAGCTGGAGATGAGCATGTCGCCCGTTCCCCGCTACGATCTACTGAGTCTTGAAGATTACACGATAATGAGCATCCAAACCTCCCGGGGGTGCCCTTATGACTGTGAATTTTGCGACGTGGTCAGCCTTTTCGGCCGCAAACCCCGGTATAAGAAGCCGGAGCAGGTGATCAGGGAACTGGAAGCTGTTTACCGCCTGGGCTGGCGCAAAGGGATATTTATCAGCGACGACAATTTTATCGGCAACCGGCAACATGCCCTGGCGATCCTGGAGCAACTGACGCCCTGGATGAAAAGCCACGGTGAACCCTTTGGCTTTTGGACGCAGGCCTCGGTGAACCTGGGCCAAGACCAGGAGTTGATGGACCAGATGACCGCGGCCAATTTCGGCTTCGTCTTCGTGGGCGTGGAATCCACTGACGCTGCATCTTTGGGATTAAGCCGGAAATACCACAATCTCCGCAACCCCCTGGCGGAATCTCTGGAGGCGATTAATAAAAACGGTCTTTCCCTGGTTGCCAGCTTTATTATCGGTTTTGACGGCGAAGAAACGGGGGCGGGGGAGCGTATCCGCAATTTTGTGGAGGAACTTCATATTCCCATGGTCATGGTGAATCTCCTCCAGGCCATCCCCAACACCAGCCTCTGGCGGCGTCTTCAGGAGGAAGGCCGGCTTCTGGAGGGAAAAGGCGCGGCCGGCGACATCTCCAGCAGGGAAATCAACTTCATCCCCACCAGGCCGGAGGCGGAAATCCTGGCAGAGTACCGCCAGGCCATTGAGCGGCTTTATGAGCCGTCTGCTTATCTGCGCCGCTCCTTGGAGGTCATCTTGCATATGCGCCCCACGCGGCGCGCCCTGGGCGTCGAGGAAAAAACAGAAGGGGTCGCGGGCCCACGGGACTCAACCCAGAAAACCATCAAACAACAATGGCTTGGCCCTTTATTGAGGCTGATCTGGCGGCAGGGAATCCGGCCCTCCTTCCGGGGGCAATTCTGGAGACAATTACTGACGGTCCTCCAAAAAAACCCCAGCCGCAAGATGCGCTACCTGAATCATTGCGCGCTGGGGGAAACTCTGTTCGCGTTCCGGCGGCAGGTGCGGGAAAACGTGTTGCAAACCTAGAGGCCCTAAACCCATGACTAAAGCGCTGCTCGTCAACCCACTGTATCTCGATTCATTCTGGTCATTTAAACCTTCCCTGGAGTACCAGGGCGCCCGAGCCATGGCCCCCCCTTTAGGGCTGCTGACCGTGGCCGCGCTGCTTCCCCCTGAATGGCAACTGCGCCTGGCGGATTTAAATACACGTCCCCTAACCGAGGAAGACTGGCAATGGGCCGATATGGTGTTGCTGACCGGCATGCTGGCCCAGAAAACCAGCCTCCTGGCCCTCATCCAGGAAGGGAAGGCCAGGGGAAAAACCATGGTGATAGGCGGGCCTTACGCTAGCTCGGTGCCCGAGCAAGTGTTGGCTGCGGGTGCGGATTTCCTGGTCCGGGGCGAGGCAGAAAACCTGGTGGATGAGCTGCTCAAGGCTCTTGAGGATGGTAAAGTCCATATGGTGCTGGAGACTTCTGGTAAGCCGGAGATGACTGCTTCCCCTCTGCCTCGCTATGACCTGGTCCGCCCTTCTGATTATCTCACCATGTGCCTGCAGACTTCCCGGGGGTGTCCTTTCCAATGCGAATTCTGCGACGTTGTAGAGCTTTATGGCCGTAAGCCCCGCTACAAAGAAGCCGACCAGGTGCTGGCTGAACTGGAGGCTCTTTATCAGATCGGCTGGCGGGGCGATGTCTTTTTCGCGGATGACAATTTCATCGGCAATAAGGCTCTTGTCACTGCCTTTCTGGAGAAACTCATTCCCTGGATGAAGAACCGTGGCGAACCCTTCGATTTCTGGACCCAGGCCTCCATCAATTTAGGGCAGGACCCGGGCTTGGTTGACCTGCTGACTGCGGCAAATTTCGTCTCCGTCATTGTGGGGGTGGAGACACCCGACACCAAGGTGCTGGCGACTACCCGGAAACACCAGAATATTCAGAATCCATTGGATCAATCACTGGCCAACATGATGACCCGGGGCCTGGGTGTGATGGCCAGTTTTATGATCGGTTTTGACGGGGAAGAATCAGGAGCGGTGGATCGCATTTGCGCCTTTGTGGAGCGCAACCATATTCCCCTGGTGACTCTGAACACTCTCCAGGTCTTTCCCAACACTGCCCTATGGCGCCGTCTGCAGAAGGAAGGGCGTCTGCGGGAGGATATGACCAGCGGCGACATGGAGGGGGGCCGCCTCAATTATCTCCCCACCCGCTCCGAAGAGGAGATCCTGGCGGAATATGCCCGGGGGATTAGCTATCTCTGCGAACCTTCAAACTTTTTGCGCCGCGCCCACCGCCATATTCTGGCCATGCGCCCCACCCGCAAAGCCCTGGGGTTGGAGGAGGAAAGGCAGTCCCGGCCAGTGCGAGAAGATGGCACTTCAGGAAAACCAACCGGCTTCCGGGTATTAAGCGCGATCTTCAAATTTTTATGGCGACAGGGAGTACAGGCGGATTTCCGGGGACAATTCTGGCGGCAACTAGCGGATATCTATCGCCGCAATCCCAGCCGGCTGAGGAGATACTTACTTCTTTGCGTAGTCGGGGAAAATATGTATCAGCGACGGGATAGAATGGCATAAGTATCGTTGTCTCCTATATTTTCCAGCTTGAGCAGGTGCAGTTACTCCCACAACTTTTCGAACCGAGTTTAGACCTGGAATTGTCATTCTGAGCGCAGCGAAGAAGCACTTAACCCAATACGATCGCCCCCGGCGCCATAAGCTGCGGTATCGCCGGGAGGCAGGAGAAATAACATAATGCGGGCCTTGTTGATCTGTCCAGAATTTCCCCTTTCCTTTTGGAGTTTCCAAAGATGCAGCGCACTGATGGGCGCCAAGACCAGTCTGCCCCCTTTGGGTCTGCTCACGGTGGCCGCGCTGTTGCCGGCAGAATGGGAACTGCGTTTGGCTGATCTCAACACCGGCGGGATGAAGGGAGAGGATTGGCAGTGGGCCGATGTGATTTTGCTTTCTTCTATGTACATCCAGAAGGAAGGCTTCCTGGCCTTGGTTAGGGAAGGCAAACAACGGGGGAAAACCGTGGTGGCCGGAGGACCGTATCCGACTTCCCTGCCTGAAGAGGCCCTGGCTGCGGGATGCGATTTCGTGGTGCGAGGGGAAGGGGAGAACACGATTCCATTGCTGCTGCAGGCTATGCGAGCAGGCAGGACCGGAGTGATCGAAAGCCAGGAGAAGCCAGATTTGACTACATCGCCGATTCCTAGGTTTGACCTGTTGCGGATAAACGACTATGCCCACTTAGCCATTCAGACCACCAGGGGCTGCCCTTTTGACTGCGAATTTTGCGATGTGGTGAGCCTCTTCGGGAGAAGACTCCGACACAAAACCCCCGGGCAGGTCATCGCCGAATTGGAAAACCTTCGAAGGCTGGGGGCGACAGGGAATGTGTTTTTTTGCGACGACAACTTTATCGGCAGTAAGAAGTACGCCCGGGAGCTCTTGCAGGAATTGCTCCTTTGGTCCGATAGCAGGGGTGCGCCCTTCGTGTTTCAGACCCAAGCGTCTGTGGATCTCGGCCAGGATTTGGCAATGATCGACCTCATGACCGAGGCTAACCTGGGAAATGTCTTTATCGGCCTCGAGTCTCCGGATGTGACCGCGCTCAATATCAGCGGCAAGTACCACAATATCCGGAACCCCTTGTTGGAATCGGTCAACAATATCAAACGCAACGGCATGACCGTGATGGGTAGTTTTATCTTCGGACTTGACGGGGAGACCCAGGGTGTGGGCCAGCGAATCTGTGCTTTTATGGAACAGGCTGCCATCCCCATAGCCATGCTCGGGCTACTGCAAGTGCCGCCAAATAGCAAGCTGGCGAAACGATTGAAAAAAGAAGGAAGGCTGCGCAGTGATGTGCTTCCCGACTGGGGGGGAACCTTCGGCGCCATGAATTATCATCCGGATCGGCCGGAAGCAGAGATTTTGCAAGAATATTTGGATGCCTGGGAATATCTCTACGAACCTTCCCGTTTTCTGGGGAGGGCCTACCGTTTCTACCTGGATATGCGGCCGACGCGCCGGGCTTTGGCCGCAGCTAACCAGAAGCCGCCGCCGGGACGCGATCTCCCTGACAGAAAGATGTCTTGGCGGAAAGGTTTCTATGAGATCCTGGGCTTTATTAAGATCCTTTGGTGGCATGGAATCAGTTTGCCGTCCCGCCTTCAGTTCTGGGAACAGTTGTTGGGGATGTGGAGGCAAAATCCCAGCAGGATTAAAAGTTACCTGATGGCCTGCGCCATGAGCCTGGACTTGATCAATATGCGGGGGATCGTCCGGGAAAAGGTCACGGCCATCGCCCAGGGACGGCGAAAAGAAGTAGAGGGGGAGCAGCCTTAACTCGCCGAGGGCCCTTATAGCTAACCCCAATAAATAAACCGGAACATCTCCGCTATCCTTCCCAGGAAGCCGGAGCACGAGGGGAACTGCACCAAATTAAATCCATGCCCAAGAATTTAAAAGATTGTTCATGAATTATGAAATTAAGTTAAATTAAATCTTAAAATGCACAATACATTGAAACTAAGATATTTTTATTTGGCAGACTTGTATATTTAAGGAAAATCATGCATAATATTAACAATTTCCTAACAAGTTGTAGGGCCTAATTTTAAATAACCAATTGTTTTAATTAACTATACTATATTACTATAATTCTCTAATCGGAGGCCGGGAATCTCAGCACGTTAATCAGCACCCGCAGTCACCTCGATAATTTCAACTTACTGGAATCCCTGAATCTACCCCTCTTTCACTCCATTTTCTAGGAGAACCTCCAGCAAGCTTTGATAACCACGAGAACTCGCGGCATATATATAATCGTAGGGCCTTCTAGTGATAATTTTCACATGTTTTTCTTCCTTTGAACGCTATCAGCGGTGCGTTTAAGGAGGGCGGATTTCCGGGGCCCCCGGTTTTAGATGTTTATTAAGGGAAAATGATCGAACGAGGCTAGTATGGAAGTCAGCACCATTCTGATATTATCTATAGTTTTACAAGGGGTGGCGGCCATTTTGGCGCTGCGGTTGATTCCGGTTACCGGACGCCGCCTGGCCTGGTGGCTGATCACGGTGGCCCTGCTGCTCATGGCCCTGCGCCGGGCCCTCAGCTATTGGCAATCGGAAATTACGGGGCCGATCCTACTTGCACCCATCACCATTGAGTGGGTGGCCCTGGCCACTTCGGCCCTCCTGCTTCTAGGCATCGCCTGGATCGCCCCCCTGTTCCGCTCCATCCAACGCACCAACGACGCCCTGGCCCGGAGTGAAGCCAAGTACCGGGAACTGGTGGAAAACGCCAACAGTATTATCATGCGTCTGGACCCCCAAGGGCGGATCACCTTTTTTAACGAGTTTGCCCAGATTTTCTTCGGCTATACCGAAGAGGAGATCCTGGACCGGGCGGCGGTGGGCACCATTGTGCCGGCCACCGACAGCCAGGGCCGGGACCTGGCCGGGGCGATGGCGCAACTCTTGGCTTATCCGGAGGAGTACCCCAATGGTGAAAACGAACACTTGCGCCGCCATGGGGAAAGGGCCTGGGTCGCCTGGACCTACAAGGCCATCCGGGATGAGAAGGGGCAGCTTAGCGAAATATTATGCATCGGCAATGACTCCACGGCCCGCAAGAACGCGGAAGAAGAGCTGTTGGCAAAATCCTGGCTCCTGGATGCCTTCTTTGAGCACACCATCACCCCCCTGGTCGTCCTGGACCGTAATTTCAATTATATCCGGGTGAACCAGGCTTACGCCCGGGCTGCGCAGCGGGACGTCTCCGATTTTCCCGGCAAGAATCATTTTGATCTTTATCCCAGCCTGGCCCGGGACGTTTTTGCCAAGGCCGTGGCCAGCAAAACGGCCTACCAGACCTTTGCCCGGCCTTATACTTTCCCGGATCATCCCGAGTGGGGCGTGACTTATTGGGACTGGACCTTAGTTCCCATTTTGAACAAACAGGCAGAGGTGGAATTCCTGGTTCTCTCCCTGAAAAATGTGACGACGCGGCAGCGCGCGGCTGAAGCGCTCCGGGAAAGTGAAGAACAATACCGTCTGCTGGTGAGCAATATCCCGGCTCTGGTCTTTACGGGTTACGGCGATTGGACGGTGGATTTCTTCGATGGCAAGATCGAGGGCATGACCGGTTACCTTAAAGAGGATTTCGATTCCCGACTCTTAAAATGGTCGAATCTGATCCTCCCGGAGGATCTCCCCGGCGCCCAAAAAGTGGTTACGGCAGCATTGAAGGGGACGAGATCCTATACTCGTGAATACCGGATCAAGGCCAAGGACGGCAAAATCATCTGGATCCAGGAAAGAAGCCAGATCATCTGCGATACTCAGGGAGATTTTGCCTATATCAGCGGCGTCTTCTATGACATCACCCACACCAAAGAAACCGAGGAGGCCCTGCGCCAAAGCCAGGCACAGCTTCTCCAGGCCCAGAAGATGGAAGCCGTGGGACGGCTCGCGGGTGGCGTGGCCCATGACTTCAATAATCTCCTCACCGGCATTATCGGTTATGCCGAACTTTTGTTGGTGCGCAGCGACCCCCAAGACCCCCAACGCCGGGAAGTGGAAGAAATCAGGAAAGCAGGGGAGAGGGCCGCGTCCCTGACCCGGCAGTTGCTGGCCTTCAGCCGCAAACAGATTTTGCAGCCCAAAAAACTTAACCTCAATACCGTGGTGCGGGACATGGAGAAGCTCCTGCAACGGTTAATCGGCGAAGACATCTATCTGGTCACCAACCTGGAGGCCGGGTTGGGGTCGGCGGAAGCCGATCCCGCGCAGATCGAGCAGGTGGTCATCAATCTGGCGGTCAACGCCCGGGATGCCATGCCCAATGGTGGCAAGCTGACCATTGAGACGGCCAACGTGGAGTTGGATGGGGCCTATGGCTACCGGGACGTCAACTTCCAGCCCGGCGCTTATGTCATGCTGGCAGTAAGCGATAACGGGGAGGGCATGGACGAAGAGACCATGGCCCACATCTTCGAGCCCTTTTTTACCACCAAAGGCAGCAACCAGGGCACGGGTCTGGGCCTGTCCACGGTTTACGGCATCGTCAAGCAGAGCGGCGGCTATATCTGGGTTTACAGCGAGCCCAAATGGGGCACTACTTTCAAGCTCTACCTGCCCGTGGCCACTTCCGCCCTGGAAGTGGAAAAATCCCGGCCGGAAACCAGTGCTTACCGGCAGGGCTGGGAAACCATCCTGTTGGTGGAAGACGAGAAAGTGGTGCGGGAATTGGCCTGCGCCGCGTTGGAGCAGAACGGCTACCAGGTTATCACGGCCGCGAGCCCTAAAGAGGCGCTGACTATTTGTGAAGGAATGGAAGGCCACATCCATTTACTTCTCACCGACGTGGTAATGCCCGGCATGAGCGGCAAGCAGCTGGCGGAACAACTGACTGCCCGCTACCCGGAGATGAAGGTCTTGTATATCTCCGGCTACGCGGAAAATGCCATCTCCCATCATGGGGTGCTGGACCCGGGCATAGCCTTTCTGGCTAAGCCCTTTACCCCCAATATCCTGGCCAGCCGGGTACGCAAGGTATTGGATATGCCCCAAGGGACTCCGGCCGCGATCTCTACGGGAGGGAAAAAAATATTGGGGCCGGCGGATGAGGCCGAGAACCCTGAGAAAATCCAGAATGATTAGCTTTCATTGCCAGAGATTAAGAGAAGAGTTGGCGGGGCACGGGTAGGGGCCCCAGAGAAGGAAAGCTGTACCTCAAACTCTCCCTGAGAAATAAGAAGCGGCCTGCGGGCCGCTTTTATTGTTCAAGGACAAAAATCGGTAATTGTTGGTCACGCCCGGATATCGAGGACAGTGCCGAGCATCGCCGCGGTGGTCTGCATTACTTTGATGCTGGCAGCGAAACCCTGCTGCCCGATCATCAGATTGACCATCTCCTGCGCAGGGTCCACATTTGAGCCCTCCAGCGCTCCCTGGGTCAAGGCGCCGGCGCCTCCGGTCCCCGCGGTCGTGTCCAAAGGGGCGCCGGAAGCCGCAGTGGGCAGATAATCATTATTGCCAATACTCTGCAGGCCTTGAGCGTTGGCGAAGGTGGATAGGGGATATCCGCGCTGGCCAAGGTGTCGCCGCTGGCATCCAGGGCCGTCAGATGTCCGTTTCCGTCCACCCGGATCGACGCGGTCCCCTGGGGCAGCTGCAAGTCCGGCTGGAGCCGGTTGCCCTGAGCGTCAACCAGGTAGCGGTCCTGATCCAGGCGGAAGGAGCCGTCCCGGGTATAGACATCCTGGTTTCCCTGCCGCACCTTGAAAAAGCCATTCCCCTGGATGGCCAGGTCCCATTCATTGCCGGTATTGACCAGGGCGCCGGACGAGAAATCCCGGGACGTTGACAGTACTTGTGCGCCTTGGCCCACGTCGCCTCCCGGCTGGGAGGCAGCCCCGAGAGTCCCCAGGTCCAGACGGATGCTCTTGTAACTGGTAGTGTTGAGGTTGGCCAGGTTGCCGGCCGCGGTGGAGACCATGGCGCTATGGACTACGAGACCGGAAAGGCCGCTGTTAATGGCGCTGATCAATTGTCCCGACTCTCCCGGCAGGATAATAACGGGCGAAGGATTTCTCCTGCTTATGTAATCGGCTTGATTTGGCAGGGGGTTAAAAAAAGAGAGAAGGGAAAGAAGAGGTTACGGCCGGTTATGGCCGCAACCTCTTTTAGCTGTGATAAACCGGGAGAGACCGGCCGCCCTCCAGGGGAGGCCGGTCGCAGCCAGGCAAGGGTTAGAGCGGATCAACCGCCGCCGTTAATGTAATTGGCATGGCACATATTACAGGCCACGGGCGTACCGGCAGTGATGGTTCTGCTGCCGAAGGTCCGGTTGGCCTTGGCCTTGGAGAGCACTGTGCCCAGGCCGTCGATGCCATGGCAGGTCTTACAATTATTACCCTTGGCGAAGCTTTCATGGCCACCGTTCCACCAGTTGGGGTCATTGACATTATGCATGCCGTGGGGGCCGTTTAGGGTGCGGGAGAGGCCGGTGCCATGGCACGCGGTGCACTCGGAGATTTCACCGGTGTGGCCCTGGATCTGGATGGCCGCAATGTTGTCATTGGCCCCGGCCTTTACCGGCCATATGGCGTGTGGGCTGCCGTGGCAGGATTCGCAGGCCACGCCGCCCATCCCCGTGCTGTTGCGGTAGAGGGTGGTGGCGTTGTTTTCTGCAAACCGGGTGTTGGTGGCAATGATGGGCGTCGCCGCGGGATCGCTGGGGTCGTAGGCCTGGGTGCCGATGATGCCGGTGCCCAGATGGTTGACGGCGTCGCCGGTGTGGCAGGACTGGCACTTGGGTTCGTCCAGCCATGGATTGCGCGGCGCGCCGGTGGTTTTCAGGTTATAGTAACCGCCCACGGCCAACATATCGCCATGGCAGTTTTCACAGGTCAGACCCGCGGTGGCCATGACCCCCCGCAGACATTGGGTGTTCTGCCCCGGATGGCACAAGTAGCAGGCCGAAGTGCCGGTGGCGGAAACGATGGCCGGATTGCCAGCAGACGGGACCTGGCCGTCGATAGTCAGGCCGTGGTGCTGATGCATAGCCCGGGAGAGGTACTTGTGCCCCACCTGCGAGCCCGTGGGCCCGGTATGGCCCAGGTCCAGGGCCGCCGAGTAGTGGCACGAGGCGCAAAGCACCGGTTGGCTGGACATCAGATTGGTCTTATTCATGGCGTCATGCAGGATTAAGACGTTCTGTTTGACCTGTTTGGCTGGATCGGTGTTGGTGCTCCAGGCCGTAATCCCGTACTTGCTCATCTGGGAGCTGCCGGCCGCGACGCCGCCGGTGTTGTGACAGCTGTTGCAGTTCATCTCATTGGATGCCGGCACCACGGTATCCAGGGTGGATAACACGGTGCCGCTGGGGTTCCTGGCGGTTACCCGCATGAGCGCTTCGGCATTGAACTTATTGGCGTCATCGATGCAGGTGATGGGAATACCCTCAGCGCTGAACCAGTTCATGGCGGTGTCATAGGGGCTGGCAAAGGGCTGCGGGGTATTGGCGGCCCCCGGCATCTTCTGGCCCTTGATACCCGTATCCACCGGCAGGGAAATGCCGAAGAGCTGCTGCACGTAGGTCCAGAAGTTGGTCTTGCCGGCGCTGGTGGTGTTGATGGAGCCAGTGGGATCGGCCACTGCCTGGTAGGTAAGGTTGGCGCTGCCGCTGGTCATGATCTGGGGGTTAAGGCCTTTCAGGATGACCTGGCCGTGCAGCACGTTATAGAGCGGCAGCACCGCGGCCACCGAGAAGTCAGAATCATAGCAGTGCATCCCCAGGTCGTTAAAGGCAAAGACCTGGTAGCTGCCGCTGCTGGCGGTGGCCGGGACGACCGTTACCGCAACGCTGCCAGATTTCGTCACCCCGCCAGAAGTGTAGCTGGCTCCAATGGTGACGGTTTGATTGGCGGAAACCGTACCAGGAGTATAGTTGCCGCTGGAGATGGTTCCCAGGGCCGGAGAGACGCTCCAGCTCGCAGAGGCAGTAACGTTTTGGGTGGTATTGTTGCTGAAAGTGGCGGTGGCCGTGTAGCTTGCCGTAGCTCCGGAATTTACCGAACTCGGACCGGACAGGGTCAGGCCGGTTAGGGACACGATGGTGCCGGTGGGAGTAATGGTCACCGATTTGTAAGCTCGATAATCGCCGTAACTGGCCCTGACGGTAACGGTTTGATTTCTTGTTACCTTTTTAGTGGTCAGGAGGCCGCTGGAGCTGATGGAAGCATACTCGGTGGAAGACAGCGACCAGGAAGCATTAACCTTGCTGCCATTAAAATAGGCGGTGTATTGCGACTGGCTATTTCCAGGAACGGTGCTGGTGCCCTGGATGGAGAGGGAAGAGGTCTTGTCTGCCGCCAAGGACATGGATGAGAGACCGCAGGCGAGGCTCAGGATGATGATCAACGTCCCCAGAACCAAGTTAGAGGTTGATATCTTCGGCATTAGGTCACTCCTCCTGTTAAAGAGAACGGCAAAGGGATTTGCTGTTTTGGCCGCGGCCAAGTAAATCAGTTTCCCGCACCACAACGCTCACAACCACCAAACCGTTTGAGGGACTTAGCTGCAACATGACGACCCCTCCTGGAAATTATTTATATTATCCGGCGGTTAAGCTCGCCGGCAGGCCGCCGAAAAAAAGCCCTGCCCCGATATAAGCAGGGCAGGGCCAAAAGCCGTTACCTGTCCAGATTAAATTGTTTCAACCGAATCGAGTTACATGGCTAAGCATTTAATCAGTGAAATTAATTGCCTATAAGCCTCGGGCATCTTGGCTTTAATAATATTCAACAAGCGGATTATTTCTCTTGTATCCATAATTAATTCTCACCAAAAGCGAAGTGTCCGTATTGCAACAATCCGTGTATGGTCAGCGGTATTTTCGGGCGCGATGCGTCTGATGGAGGACGCAAAAGATGGTGTCAAAAAAGGCTAATAGGTATTTTCCCTGATCCCTGATTGGGTATTGATACCCGTGGTCCGCCTGGCCAAATTCAGTTAATCTTTATCCTGAGGGTGATTTCCTGAAAATTTGCAGGTTGGCCTTTGCCTCATCTGTCCAATTGGATTATGGAAACTCTACCGTATAGATACTAAATTGTCAAGCCAAAAGCCTGCCGCGCCAAAATCAAATCATCTGACCTCGGGACCAAAAGCCTGAAATTAGATTTGAAGACAGCAGGGTCATTATCATTTAGGTGACTTTCTGTATGGAAAAGATAATGTCTAGATAATAAGTTGTCAACCAAAAAAGGGGAGGGCCAGTTTGAGGCTCTATCTATATAATCTTAACTATATTGAATTAATAGTTAACTGCCTGAAGCGCTGGGAAATTTCTCCATGCGGGAATGGAGAAATCGCAGGCAGGAATAGTTGCAGAAAAATGTAAGGAAAGGCGGGAAGCAGGCAGGCTGCTGGCCGGGTTTCAAGAAGGCGTCTCAGTCTCCAGGACCTCCCGCACCTTTTGGAGGAGACTGAGAATTTTTACGGGCTTTTGGATAAAATTTATCCCTGCATCCAAAACGCCGTGGTGCACCACGGCGTTGGTGGTGTAACCTGACATATAGAGCACCTTAATTTCGGGGCGCAATTGGACTACGCGTTCGGCCAGTTCCCGGCCACCCATTTGCGGCATCACCACATCCGTGAGCAACAGGTGGATGATCCCCTTTTCTTTTTCGCAAATATCTAAAGCTCCTTTGCCATCGTTGGCTTCCCACACGGTATAGCCGTATTTCCTGAGAGCTCTGGCAACCATGCCCTTCACCGCGGTATCGTCTTCCACCAGAAGGATGGTTTCCTTGCCGCTGATGGGGGCGAGCGCGGCGCGCTCAGGCTGCGGCGTCTCAGGCACTGCGCCTTCCCAGGTCCGGGGAAAATAGACCTTGAAAGTGGTTCCCCGGCCGAGCTCGCTATAAACCCAGATGTGCCCTCCGCTTTGTTTGACAATGCCATAAACCGTGGCCAGCCCCAAACCGGTGCCTTTGCCGCTCTCTTTGGTGGTGAAGAAGGGTTCGAAGATGTGGGAAAGTCTTTCCGCATCCATGCCCGCACCATTATCAGTGACTGCCATCATCACGTAAGGGCCGGGGGTGACCTCCGCGTGGCTTTGGGCATAAGATTCATCTAAATAGATCTTGGCAGTTTCGATGGTCAATTTGCCGCCGTCGGGCATGGCATCCCGGGCGTTGACCGCCAGGTTCATAAGGATTTGTTCGATCTGACCGGGATCGGCCTTCACCAAATCCAGATTCTCCTCATAATAGGTGACCAGATCCAGATCCTCGCCCAGCAGGCGCCGCAACATTTTTTCCATATCTGTGATTACGGCGTTAAAATTAATCAGCCGGGGCTGCAAGATCTGCTTGCGGCTAAAGGCCAGAAGTTTCTTGGTCAGGGCGGCGCCCTGGTCGGCCGCCTTCATGACCTCCACGGCGCATTGATGGAGGGGTTCGTCAACATCCAGATCCAGCATCATGATTTCGCTATAGCCTATGATGGCCGACAGCAGGTTGTTGAAGTCGTGGGCGATGCCCCCGGCCAAAAGACCGACGGCCTCCATCTTCTGGGCATGGGCCAGTTGCTCTTCCAGTTGCCGGCGCTCGGTGATGTCGAAAAAAACGCCGCTGATATAATCGGGATTCCCCTCGGGGTCGTCGACTATTTGATTGCGAAGTTGGATCCAGCAAACCTCTCCGGATTTTTGGCGGATGCGGCATTCACTAAGGCAAAAGCGATCGTCGGGGCCCGCCCCGGCAAAGCGCTTCTTGGCTTCCTCAATGTCTTCCGGGAATATCAGGTCGAGCCAGGTGACCCGGCGGGCATTGAAGTCCTCCTTGGAATAGCCGGTGAGTTTCTCGATCTTATCATCAAAGCACTCGAGGCTCCAATCCAGGTATCCTTTATACACCACCGCAGGAACTTGATTAACCAGGAGCCGGTATTTCTCTTCGCTCCGGCGCAGTTCTTCCTCGGACTGACGCCTCTCCATCTCCCGCTTCTGCAAAGTGTCCGCCATTTCATCAAAGGCGCGGGCCAACTGGTCGATCTGACCTTTGCCGTAATTCAGGCCGGTGCGGGCCCTGAGATCGCCCGCGGCCAGGTTCCTGGCGGTGTTAGTCAGGACGTTTAAGCGGCGGATGAGAAAGAGAAAGCCGAGTAGCCAGGCGAAGATTAAAGCCAGAACCGTGACCACTCCCAGGGAGGTCAGATTGCGGATCAGCGCCTTGCGCGCCGGGGTCAGGATGGCGTGCAAGGGAATACCGGAAAAGACATATCCTTCCTGGGACTTGCCGCCGAGAGGCAAAAACGCGTACAAATTCTCCGGGCCGTCCATACCCTTGGCCCTAACCATTCCTTGTTTTTGCGCCAGAATGATGCGGACAATCTCCGCATGGGCCACATCCTGGCCCACCCATTTCTCCGGATCCGGGTGCCGGAACATGATTCTGCCCCGGTTATCGATAACAGTGAAAGAGACGCCCGGGGAGATGCCGTTGATCTGAAAAATGCGCCCGAGTCGTTCTAAATTCAAACCCGCGGCCACCATCCCCAATAGCTGTCCGGAGGGACCGAGGATAGGGGAGGCCACCGGGAGTGTGGCCACGCCCAGGGCGCGGCCGAATACCAGTTCCCCGGATGAGAACTGCTTGGTCTGCAAGATCCGCTTGAAATAGAGGCGGTCGGATAAATTGTGAAGACCTCCAGGGTGTAACGGTTGAGCGCTGGCAAATATTTCTCCATCCGCCCGGGTAGCCATAATGTTGTGATAGATTGAATCCGCCCGGATTATCTTGGCGAAAAGGCGGGAGCAGGCCGCGGCATCGTAGTGTTTGAGCGCGGGAAATTCTGCCAATGTCGTCAGTAACTGCTTGGTTTGCTGGATGGTATGGGTGAAATCGGAATCACAGTTTTGCACCACCTGTAGGAGTTCTCGTTCACAGTTTTGGGTGGCCTCCTGCCGCCGTTCCAGGTCATTGTATATAATCAAGCCCGCCAAAGGTAAAATGGCCAGGAAGATAATGATGATTAACCGGAAGCGGAGACTAGTACCATGTAACAATTATAGTTTCGGATAAAGGTGCTTAAGCTTTATCCTGGCATCGGCGGTAGAGAAACGCCAATTTATTTTTGATTGTCGGTTGTTCCGGTCATTCTCCCAGGC
>JAKAKP010000130.1 GCA_021813445.1 Deltaproteobacteria bacterium | reverse complement strand
GCATCAACCGCCGCATCCACGTGCATCAGGCTCCTCCCATCGGGCGCCTTCCCCTGGAAAGCGCGTTCGGCTGCAGTGTGGAATATCTCTTCCATGGGGAGATTCCCCACCGGGTGGTGAAGGTGCACGATGATTGATCTGCTGTCCCTGGGCTTCCTGCAACGGGCGCTGCTGGCGGGAATCATGGTCAGCCTGCTGTGCGGGGTGCTCTCCGTCTTTGTGATCCTGCGGCGCATGGCCTTCATCGGCGTGGGTATTTCCCATTCCGCGTTCGGCGGAGTGGCCCTGGGGTTCTGGCTGGCCGTTGATCCCCTGTGGACCGGCGTCGGCTTTGCGGTGCTGGTGGCCATGGCCATCGAGTGGGCCCAAACCCACAGCCGGGTGGAGGAGGATACTGCCATCGGCATCTTCTTCGCGGCCTCCATGGCCCTGGGGCTGGTCTTCCTCCACCTCTCCCGCACCTATAACGTGGACGTCTTCGGCTTTCTCTTTGGCAACATCCTGGCCATCGGCTCCAAGCAGGTCTGGGAAATCTTCGGGGTCAGCGTCGCGGTCCTGGCGGTTATCCTCGGGTCTTACAAGGAACTGGTCTTTTTAAGCTTTGACGAAGAGATGGCCTGGGTCAGCGGGGTGCCGGTGCGGGCCTTGCGCTACCTGTTTCTGATCATGCTGGCCCTGGCGGTCATCATCTCCATTTACCTGGTGGGCATCATCCTGGTTTCGGCCCTGCTGGTCATCCCCGGGGCCACGGCCCAGAACCTGACCGGCCGCGTCCGCAGCATGATCCTGGTTTCCACCGCGGTGGCCGCGGGCAGCGTGGTTGGAGGGCTCTGGCTCTCCTATCTCCTGGATTTTCCTTCCGGAGCCACCATCGTGCTGCTGCTGGCCGGCCTCTATCTTCTAACCACCGCGGTCCCCTGGCTGCGTTCCCGTTGGGGACGGGCTTGAGCGCGGCCTTTTCCGGCAGCCCTATTGTCAACCCCTTTCCCAGTGATTAGCTTTCTTAGCAAATTTAAGTCTCTTCTATGACTGCAAGGAGGCAAACCGTGAAATATCGCGCCCTGCTGCCGGTGTTAATGGCTTTTTTTCTCTTGTTTATCTGGGGATGCGGGGAATCCCCGGCCCCGAAGGCCAAGGCCACTCTGATCAACTCCCAGGGCCAGAAGGTGGGCCAGGCCCAATTGGAAGAGACTTCTAAAGGCGTGAAGATCACCCTCACGGTGGAAAACCTGCCCCCGGGCACGCATGCCTTTCATATCCATGAAAAAGGCCTGTGCGATCCCCCTGATTTTATGACTGCGGGCGGCCACTTTAATCCCTTCCATAAGCATCACGGCTTGAAAAACCCGGCAGGGCCCCATGCCGGCGATCTGCCCAACCTGGTGGTGGGGGCGGATGGCAAGGACACCCTGGAGGCCGTTGCCTCCCTGGTAACCCTGAAACCGGGGGAGAATTCCCTGTTCCACCCGGGCGGCACTTCGCTGGTAATCCATGCGGGGCCCGATGATTACATGACCGATCCCGCGGGCAATGCCGGTGCGAGAATCGCTTGCGGGGTAGTTACTAAGCAATGAACCCGGACAGTCCTTAAGAGCCGCGGCTAACACCGAATTGTGAAAGGTCCGGTAAGGGTGGGCGTCCTCGCCCGCCCCTCAATCCGCACAGGCTGGAAAGCCTGTGCTACCACTTTTAAAACCTTTTGCGTCTTTCCTTTGCGCCTTTGCGCCTTTGCGTGAGGCAAATCTTTTCGGAATAGCCCCATGGCAAAGCAGCCGCCCACACCCCGGGAAAGCGCCACCACCTCCCGCCAGGCCATCAGAGAACTGCTCCTGGAGCAGCCCCTTTCCGCCCTGGAAATCTCCCAGCTCCTGTCCCTGCCGGAAAAGGAGGTTTTGTCCCACCTGGAGCATCTCGCCCGGGCACCCGGCCCGGGCTGCCATTTTCAGGTGACCCCGGCGGCCTGCAAACACTGCGGCTTCAGTTTCAAGAAGCGGGAGCGCCTCACCAGCCCCTCCCGCTGCCCCCTCTGCCGGGGCGAATCCATCCGCCGCCCGCGCTTTGCGCTGGAAAAGCAAAAATAAAGATTCACCACAGAGGCACAGAGGACACAGAGATACACAGAGGGGAAAAAAATTGAGGTCCGGCGGTTCCGCCGGACCTCAAATATTTTCTCTGTGTTCCTCCGTGCTCTTTGTGTCTCTGTGGTGAATCCCTTTATTCCACCGTGACGCTCTTGGCCAGGTTGCGGGGCTGGTCCACGTCGGTGCCCCTCAGATCGGCGATATGGTAGGCCAGGAGCTGCAAAGGCACCACCAGGACGATGGGAGAGAGCTCCAGGGGCACGGCGGGCACGGTGATGACGCTTTCCACCCGTTCTTGCACCAGGTAATTGTCGCTCTCAGTGAGGGCGATGATGCGGCCCCCCCGGGCCGCCACTTCCTCGATATTGCCCTGGACCTTCTCCAGGACCGGGCTGCGGCTGGCCAGCACCACCACCGGCATCTTCTCATCGATCAGGGCGATGGGGCCGTGTTTCATCTCCCCGGCAGCGTAACCTTCCGCGTGGATATAGGAGATTTCCTTGAGTTTCAGGGCCCCCTCCAGGGCGATGGGGTAATGGAGGCTGCGGCCCAGGTAGAGGAAATTATGGGCGGTCATATAGCGCCGGGCGATTTCCCGGATTTCATGATCCCGGTCCAGGGTCTCCTGGACCCAGGTGGGAAGTTTCAGTAGCTGGGCCAAGCGCTGGCGGATCTCAGAGCGGTCGAGCCTTCCCAGGTGTTGGGCCAGGTACAGGGCGATGAGATAGAGCGCCACCAGTTGGGTGGTAAAGGCCTTGGTGGAGGCCACCCCGATCTCCGGGCCCGCGTGGGTATAAAAGACGCTGCCCGCGTCCCGGGCGATGCTGGAGCCCACGGCGTTGACGATGGCCAGGGTCTTGGCCCCCAATTCCTTGCCCGCGGAGAGGCCCGCCCGGGTATCCGCGGTCTCTCCGGATTGGGAGATGGGAATGAGCAAGGTCCCTGCATCCACCAGGGGCTGGCGATAGCGGAATTCTGAGCCCAGGTCCACCTCCACGGGCAGGCGGCAGAGGCTTTCGATGATCTGTTTACCCACCATGGCCGCATGGTAGGAGGTACCGCAGGCCACCAGAAAGACCTTCTTCAAACCCCGGATGTCCTCGGGGGTCAGGGAGATTTCCTCCAGGACCACTTCCCCCAGGTCCGGGTTGATGCGGCCCCGGAAGGTGTCGATGAGGGCACGGGGCTGCTCGAAGATTTCTTTCTGCATGAAATGCTTGTAGCCCGCCTTCTCCGCCATGGCCGGGCTCCAATTGATTTGGTTGACCGGCCTATCCAGCTTTTGCCCTTCCTGGTCCTGGAGCAAATATTGGCCGTCTTGCACCACCACCAGGTCGTGGTCTTCCAGAAAGATCACCCGCCGGGTGTAGGGAAGGATGGCCGGGATGTCCGAGGCCAGGAAATATTCTCCCTCTCCCAGACCCAGAATCAGGGGGCTCTCCTTGCGCGCAGCCACCAGCATGCGGGGCTCCCGGGCATTGATGATCACCAGGGCATAAGAGCCTCTGATCTCTTTTAAGGCCAGGCGCACGGCCTCCAGGTAGGCCGCGCCCTGCTGCAAGTGCTTAACAATAAGATGGGAAACGATCTCCGTGTCCGTCTCCGACGCGAAGCGATGGCCTTCTTTGAGCAACTGCTCTTTGAGCTCCAGGTAGTTTTCGATGATGCCGTTATGCACCACCGCGATCTCCCCCACCTGGTGAGGATGGGCGTTGGCCTCGGAGGGCCGGCCGTGGGTGGCCCAACGGGTGTGGCCGATGCCCACCTGACCCGGCAGGGGGTCCTGGCGCAGCTTGTTCTCCAGTTCCTTCAACTTCCCCAGGCTGCGGCGGATGGCCATCCCATGGTCGCCGATGACCGCCATGCCCGCGGAATCGTACCCCCTATATTCCAAACGTTTCAGGCCGTCCAGGATGATGGGCATGGCCTCCTGGGGCCCCAAATAACCGATAATGCCGCACATATAGACCTCAATTTTCCCTTGATTTGAATTACTTTGTCATGCTGAGCCGGTCCCTCAGGATGACAATTTTGCCAGAGGCTCTCTTCATTTTGTTTTAATCTCCTGATCAGGAGAGGGCTTCTCCCAATGCCAGTGCCAGGGTTCAAAGGAGATTCCCCAGGGATTGCCCCGGGGATAAGACAGGTAAAAATTGAATTCATGGGCATGCTTAAGCAGCCACTGATACTCTGGCAGCCTCTCGAAGTCCTCTGCGGTCTGCCCCGGGTTCTCCCCGCTGATGCCCTCGGCGTTGATAAAATCAAGGGCATTATTGACCGGATCGCCGTGTTCGCTGTAGCCGGGCAGGGCATTCAGCCGGGCGGTTCTCATTAAAGAATAATCGTGGCTTATAACCAGATAACGGAGAAAATTAAAGGCCTGGAAGCCGGGTGACCGGTAGCCGCTTTCAATGAATAACTCCCGGCCCAGGTCCCGGCGCATCTGCGCCATCATCCGCAAGTAGTCGTTATAGGATGCTTCGGGACAATATTGGGTGCCGGTGGACAGTTCCCGGCCATATTGTTTATAAGTCCAGGGAGCGATCTTGACCAGGTTAACCGGCTTCTTCAGGCCATGGAACGGCCCCTGGAAGCCCAATTCCCCCGGAGGAATGGTAAAAATCCGCCGCACCACCATTTTCTCAAGAAAATTCAACTTTCCCAGCAGATAGTCATAATCCACCAGGACCCGCTGATCCTCCGGCAGAGCCTCCACCTGCCTTTCCCATTGGGCCAGCGCCCGCCCCACCACGAAGCGCTGCACGAAGTTCAACCCCTCATAGTTCGGCTTGGCAACAAGCGCATAACCGCAAATTAGCAGGACCCCCAGACATAGTCCCAAGGTAGCCAGCAATAGGACGAGCTGCGTCCACCGTTTCCTGACGCCGGCCACAGGCCGCCCTATAATTCTGACCACTGGCCACTGGCCACTGCTTATTCTTCCTTTTTCCTGGCGATGAACCGCCGCTCCAGATTTACCTGCCGCGCTCTGCCGATACCCAATTTATCCGGGGGCACGTCCTTGGTAATGGTGGAGCCGGCGCCCACGTAAGCGCCTTTGCCGATGGTCACCGGCGCCACCAGGGCAGTATTGCTGCCGATAAAAGCCCCCTCTTCTATCGTGGTTTTATGCTTCTTAACGCCGTCATAATTGCAGGTAATGGTGCCCGCGCCCACGTTGGTGCCCGGCCCCACGTCCGCGTCCCCCAGGTAGGTGAGGTGCCCGGCCTTCACCCCTTCATGGAGCACCGATTTTTTCACCTCCACGAAATTGCCCACGTGCACCCGTTGCCGCAGGTCGGCGCCGGGACGGAGATGGGCAAAGGGTCCCATATCTGCTCCTTCCGCAATGCGGCTCTGGTTGATGACGCAGCCCATCTTGATATGGACCCCGTCTTCCAGGGTCGAATCCACGATCTTCACGGTGGACTCGATGAGGCAGTTCTCGCCGATGACGGTCCGGCCCTGGAGATAGACGTTGGGATAGATCACCGTGTCCCGGCCGATGCGCACCAGGGGCTCAATGTAGGTGGACTCCGGGTCGATAAGAGTGACGCCCCCGTCCATGTGCCGGGCATTGATCTGGCGTTTCACCGTCTGGGTGGCCGCGGCCAGCTCCGCCCGGCTGTTAATGCCCAGAAGTTTATCGACATCCGGGTCGATGAGGGCCTCCACCACCCGGCCCTGCTCCCGGGCAATATGAATCAGGTCGGTGAGATAGATTTCCCCGGTGACCGGGCTCTTGGGGATTTTTTGTAAGGCTTCCCGGAGAAAGGGATTGTCAAAGACATACACTCCAGTATTGATCTCGCGAATCGCCAGAATCTCCGGGCGGTCTTTGGAATCCTTGGATTGCAGCACCGCAGTGACCCGGCCCGCCTCATCCCGCACCACCCGGCCGTAGTGCAGGCCGTCCGGGAGGACTACGGTCTGAATGATCACTACGGCCTCTTGGTTTTTATGCAACTGCCGGAGTGCCTGGATGCTATCTCCGGAGATCAAGGGCGCGTCGCCGCAGAGGACCATAACCTCTCGGGTTTCTTCAGGCACCGCGGCCATGGCCACCTGTACCGCGTGGCCCGTGCCCAACTGGGGCTCCTGGACCACGAAGCGCACCGGGTAATCCTTCAGGGCCTCCTGGACTTTCTCAGCCTGATAACCCACCACCAGCAGGATATCTCCGATTCCCAGATTGATAAGGGTATCCAAAAGATAGGTAATCATGGGCCGCCCCAGGATCTGGTGCAACACCTTGGGGTGGCTGGATTTCATGCGGGTCCCCTGCCCCGCAGCCAGGATGACGGCAGTGATTTTTTCGGTTAGCATCTCCATCCTTTATCTTTATGCACTCTTTATGCCAGAGATTATCAAAGATTCCTCTTCAATCACCAATTTCTGTAAGGAATTGTCGAATATTGAACTTTATCAAATTTCACATTCTTTGAACTTAATAACATTTCCACAGAGGCTTTTGAAAGATTACGATCATGCGTTGGCCCCACCATAATCTCATCTATAATTAAATTATCTTCTTCCTTTGGCAAAGGAATTTCTATAAAGGGGACAATCATTGATTGGCCTGACCGGTATTTAATTAATTCACTATCTTCTTTAGGTTTCAGACTCTTAATTATCCTCCATTCTTTTTCCTCCTTAAATTTCGGATGCTTGAAAGTTGGAGCTAATTTTAAGAAATCTATATATAAATCAACGAATAAAATAAATTCTTATCCTTCACGATCTTCTTCAAAACGCGTTGCATCGAATTGTACAAATATTTTATCAATAATCCCTCTTATCTGACTTTGTTGTCTTTGCTCTTCATAGATACATTTATTTAAAGAACATTCATTATATCTACTAACTTCTCTCATTTTTCTTAAACTGAATCATAGACTTAATCCGATACCTTCTGGACAATACCCGCGCCATTGGCTTAATAGATCTTTCTTTTCTGAAAAAGAACATACAAAAAACCCAGAATGTTCTTTATCGGTAATATATTCATTGATATTATCAATTAATTTATCAATAAATTTTAGCTTATAAATAGATTCCTTATCCATTAGGATATCATTCTTATACGCATAAATCTGATCAATAAGCAATCTCTTTGAATAATTTATCTCGCTGGCATCATTTAAATAAAGGATATTAGTTGCCCAAATAGCTTTGTCCTTGATAATTCCCAACAAACCATCAAGGGAGGTATAATGATATAGGATGTTTTCACTCTTATTCATAAAGAATAATTAATCCATCACCGCATAATCCACCGCCCGGGGATTATCCATGCGCTTGGAGGCATCCAAAATCTCCATCCCCACGACATTGCCGTCTTTGTCATAGTCAATGATCACGCCGGGCTTGTCCTCATCGCTTTCTTCGATGGGGGCATTGCTGAATATTATTCTCAGCACATCCACTTCTGGATCATAGGTTATCTTCATGACACGTCATTATCATTCGCTGGTAGCCGCAGGCTTTAGCCTGCGCTTTTTTGCCCAACGTTTCCAAGTCGAGACAGGCTAACGTCTGCGGCTACCAACTTTATCTGGGAATCCCCTGGGATAGAGCACAGGTGGGACGCCTGTGCCACCAGGATATGGTTTCTCATACCGAGTTGCAATCTAACGGCAATTTTTCTGTAGGGGCGGACCCGTGTGTCCGCCCCGGCGGCCGCAATACCCCTGCGTTAATTCTATTATCATAATTTATCTTTAGAAAGCGAAGGATTGTGCTTTTGCGAACGTCCAGGGGGCACACATGGGTGCCCCCCTACAAACCCACGCCGTTAGAATGCAACTCGGTATCAAAATGATTACCCATTAAGGATATATAATAACCGGTAATTTGTAAAAATGAAAAGGCAAGCCCGGGTTTCCGGGCTTGCCTTTGGATTGATTGTCTGATTATCGGTGCCTTACCGGGCGGCCACCTTGGCGCGGACCAGGGAGCGGCGCAGGGCGGCTTCGGCCCGGGCCCAGTCGAGGTCCGCGGTCTTGCCTGCGGCCATCCGTTTCTCGGCCCGTTCCTTAGCCCGTTTCGCCCGTTCCACGTCGATTTCGTGGCCGACTTCGGCGGATTCGGCGACGATGGTCACCTTGGAACCGGTGACTTCGGCGAAACCGCCGCTCACCGCCAGGTACTCCGTCTTGCCGCCGAGCTTATAGTACATCTCGCCGATGTCCAGGGCGCTCAGGAAGGGGATGTGGCCCACCAGGACGCCGAACTGGCCTTCCACTCCCGGGCACACCACCACATCCGCATCGGTGGACAGCACCTTGCGGTCGGGAGTCACTACCTCCAACAGGAGTTGTTTTTCTGCCATGGGTTACACCCTCCCGCCTTAGACTGCGGCCAGCTTTTCGGCCTTGGCCACCGCTTCTTCAATGGCTCCCACCATGTAGAAGGCCTGCTCCGGCAGGTCGTCGTGTTTGCCATCGATGATCTCCTTGAAGCTGCGCACCGTATCCGGCACCGACACGAATTTGCCTTCCATGCCGGTGAACTGGGCGGCCACGAAGAAGGGCTGGGAGAGGAAGCGCTGAATCTTCCGGGCCCGGGCCACGGTGAGTTTGTCTTCGTCGGAGAGTTCGTCAATCCCCAGGATGGCGATGATGTCCTGGAGGTCCTTGTACTTCTGCAGGATCTGCTGCACCTGCCGGGCCACCGCGTAATGCTCCTCACCCAGCACCTGGGGGTCCAGGATGCGGGAGGTGGAGTCCAAGGGATCCACCGCGGGGTAAATGCCCAGCTCGGCGATCTGGCGGCTCAAAACCACGGTGCCGTCCAAGTGGGCGAAGGTGGTGGCCGGGGCCGGGTCGGTCAAGTCGTCAGCGGGCACGTAGATGCACTGTACGGAAGTGACCGAACCTTTCTTGGTGGAGGTGATCCGTTCCTGCAGTTCACCGAGGTCGGTGCCCAGGGTGGGCTGGTAACCTACGGCGGAGGGCATGCGGCCCAACAGCGCCGATACTTCGGAACCCGCCTGGGTGAAACGGAAGATGTTATCGATGAAGAGCAGGGTGTCCTGGCCTTCCACGTCCCGGAAGTATTCCGCGGCGGTGAGAGCGGTCAAGGCCACGCGGGCCCGGGCTCCAGGGGGCTCGGTCATCTGCCCATAGATCAAAGCGGCCTTGGGGAGAACCCCGGAGTGTTTCATTTCCAGGTAAAGGTCGTTGCCTTCACGGGTCCGCTCGCCCACACCGGCGAACACCGAGATGCCGCCGTGGTGCATGGCGATGTTGTGGATCATTTCCATCATGACGACGGTCTTGCCCACGCCGGCGCCGCCGAACATGCCCATTTTACCGCCACGGGGGAAGGGAACCAGCAGGTCGATAACCTTAACGCCGGTCTCTAATACTTTAACTGTGGTGTCCTGGTCCACGAACGCGGGCGCAGCCCGGTGAATGGGGGACATGTTTTTGGCGTCCACCGGTCCCAGGCCGTCCACGGGGCGGCCCACCACGTTGAGCACCCGGCCCAGGGCCTCGTGGCCCACGGGCACCATGATGGGGTTGCCGGTGTCTTTCACGGGCATGCCCCGGACCAGACCGTCGGTGGTGTCCATGGCGATGGTGCGGACCATGTTGTTCCCCAGATGCTGGGCCACTTCCACCACCAGGTTGTCTTCCATATCGTCGATGGCCGGGTTGCTGATGAGCAAACCGTTTTTGATGGCCGGCAGTTTGCCTTCCTCGAATTCCACGTCCACTACCGGACCGATAACGCGGGCGATTCTACCGATATTCATATTTTCCCAATCCTCCTAATCCGGGCGGCCTTAGCCTTTAAGGGCCTCAGCCCCGCCCACGATATCCATCAGTTCTTTGGTAATGGCCGCCTGCCGGGCCTTGTTCATCACCAGGGTAAGCTGGGTGATCATCTCTTTGCAGTTGCTCTGGGCGTTGTCCATGGCGGTCATCCGGGCCGCGTGCTCGCTGGCGTTGTTTTCCAGGAAGCCGTGGTACACCTGCACGTTGATATACTTGGGCAGCAGGAACTCCAGGAACTGCTCCATGGGCGGTTCAAAAAGATATTCAACCTTCGCCCCGGCCTCCGCCGCCTCTTCCGTAGTCTCTTCCGGCTGAATGGGCAGGAGCTGCACCATCTTGGGCTTTTGAATCGCCATGTTGATGAAGGTGGCGTAAACCAGGTGCACTTCCTGCACCTCGCCGGAGAGGAAGATGTTCATGATCTCCCGGGCCACCGTCACCGCATTGGAGAAGTCGAACTTATTCCAGACATCCACGTATTGGGCGGCCATCTCGATCTTGCGGCGCCGGAAAAAATCCCGGCCCTTGCGGCCCACGCAGATCAGGGAAACATCAATGCCCGCGGCTTCCTTCTCACGCATGAATTTCACCGCGGTGTTGATGAGGTTGACGTTAAAACTGCCGCACAAACCCCGGTCCGAGGTCATCAATACCAAACCCACCCTGGTCACCGGCTCCGTCTTCTGGAAGAAGGGGTGAATATCGGGCTCCACCCGCCCCGCCATATTGCCCAGCATCATGGAGAAGGCTTCGGCATAAGGCCGGAACCCTTCCATGCGCGACTGGGCGCCCCGCAGCTTGGCGGCGGAGACCATATTCATGGCCTTGGTGATCTGCTGGGTCTTTTTGACCGCGGCGATCTTATTTCTGATATCTCGTAGCGTCGCCATCCTGTACTCCCGAACTTACGCCGTGGCGGGCTGGAATACGGTGTCGAACTCTTCCAGCACCGACTTCATCCGGGCATCGAGTTCCGGGGTGAACTCTTTGTAATCCTTGATGTCGGCCAGGACGTCTGAGTATTTGGACTCCATGAAGCTATAGAGCTGCTGCTCGTAAGCCGCCAGCACGTCCAGGGGATACTTATCCAGGAAGCCCCGGGTGCCGGCGTAAAGGATGGAGATCTCTTTTTCCATGGGCAGCGGCTCATACTGCGGCTGCTTCAGGATTTCCACCAGCCGCACGCCCCGGTTGAGCTGCTGCTGGGTGGCCTTGTCCAGTTCGGAGCCGAACTGGGCGAACGCGGCCAGTTCCCGGTACTGGGCCAAATCCAGCCGCAGGGAGCCGGCCACCTGTTTCATGGCCTTGCACTGGGCGGCGCCACCGACCCGGGACACGGACAGACCGACGTTGATGGCGGGCCGGACGCCGGAGAAGAACAGAGCCGGCTCCAGGTACACCTGGCCGTCGGTGATGGAAATAACGTTGGTGGGAATGTAGGCCGACACGTCGCCCTGCTGGGTCTCAATAATAGGCAGAGCCGTCATTGACCCCCCTCCCAGGGCGTCGTTCAATTTGGCGGACCGCTCCAACAAGCGGGAGTGGTTATAGAAGATGTCACCAGGATAGGCCTCACGTCCCGGCGGCCGGCGGAGCAGCAGGGAGATCTGCCGGTAAGCCTGGGCCTGCTTGGTGAGATCGTCATAAATGATCAGGGCGTGGCGGCCGGTATCCCGGTAGTACTCGCCCATGGCGCAGCCGGAGTAAGCGGCGACGTACTGCATGGGCGCGGGCTCGGAAGCCGACGCATTGACCACGATGGTGTGCTTCATGGCGCCGTGGCGCTCCAGCGCGTCCACCACCTGGGCCACGGTGGATTTCTTCTGACCCACGGCCACGTAAATGCAGAGCACGCCGGAGTCTTTCTGGTTGATGATGGCGTCGACGCAGAGGGCGGTTTTGCCGATCTGGCGGTCGCCGATCACCAGTTCCCGCTGGCCGCGGCCTACCGGAGTCATGGCGTCGATGGCCTTGTAACCGGTGTACATAGGCTCATTCACCGGCTGGCGCTCGATGACGCCGGGGGCCTTGACCTCAATGCGCCGGAATTCCTTGGTTTCGATGGGGCCTTTGCCGTCCAGGGGGTTGCCCACCGGGTCGATGACCCGGCCCAGGACTGCGTCGCCTACGGGCACCTGGGCGATACGGCCGGTCCGTTTAACGATGTCGCCTTCTTTGATGTGGGTGTCTTCACCCAAGATGGCCACACCGACGTTGTCCTCTTCCAGGTTAAGGGCGATCCCGAAAATGCTGCCAGGGAACTCCAGGAGCTCCATGGCCATGCATTTCTCAACTCCGTGGACCCGGGCGATGCCGTCACCCACGGACAGGACGGTGCCGGTTTCGGCCACCTCCACCTTCTTTTCATAATCCCGGATTTGGGAGCGAATAATTTGGCTGATTTCCTCGGCTCTGATTTCCATTTATAAGACCTCGCCTTTTATTAATGATTCCTTTAAGGAAAAGAGCTGCGTCCGCACGCTGCCATCCAGCACCAGGTCTCCCACCCGGGCCAGGACCCCGCCGATGATCGCGGGATCTTCCTCGACTTCCATCACTACGGTGGTGCCGGTGAGTTTCTCCAGGGTCTTCTTCAGCCTCTCCTTGGCGCCTTCATCCAAGGCGATGGCGGCCTTGACCCGGGCCCGGCTCACTTTTTCCAATTCATCCATCAGTTGCTGGTAGGCCTGGGAGACTCCGGCCACGGCCCCCAACCGATGCTTGTCGAACAACAACTTCAGCAGATTGCCCACCATGGGGGCCATCTGTAAAAGATCGATCATCCGGAGGAGCAGCTTGCGGCGGTCCTCCCGGCCATAGATAGGATTGAGCAGGGCATCTTTGAGCTCCGGCTCCCGCTCCAGGAGAAGGGCGAAGCCTTGCAGCCCTTCCCCGTAGGCCTTGTAATTGCCGTCATCCTTGCCCAAAGTGAGCAGGGCTTTGGCATAGCGTCGGGGTACGGTCATGTCGATCAATGGGCTTCCACCACCTTCTTCAAATATTCCTCCACCAACTGCAACTGGTCGGCGTAGGTGACTTTCTCTTTCAGGAGGTCTTCGGCCAGCTTAGTGGACAGGTCGGCGATCTCCTGTTTCAATTCCTGAACCGCCTTTTTGGTCTCCTGGTCAATGGTCATGGCCGCCATCTCTTTGATGCGGGCCGCCACCATTTCCGCTTTCTCCAGAATCTTGGCCTTCTCCATTTCGCCTTCGGCGATGTACTGCTGGATAATCTTTTCCCGTTCCGCGGCCACCTGCGCCAGCTTGGCTTCCGCTTCCGCCAGGGCCTTGGCGGCCGAAGCCTTCTGGGATTCCAGGTCATCCAGGGATTGGGCGATATCCTGGGCCCGTTTGGCGAAGAAGCCCTTGGCGGGTTTGACCAGCAACTTGATGAGGATGCCGGCAAAGATCACGAAGTTAACGGTCCGCAGGATCAGGTCCGTCACCTTGGCCGGATCAATGCCGCCGTGGCCGCCGTGGGCGGCCTCGCTGGCTCCAGCCACGCCGGCCAGGAGCAACATGGGCCCGATCAGCAGGGCCCCCAGTCCCGTAATTCTTTTCGCCAGGTTCATGAGAGCTCCCTCCCCAAAATCTTCGCGGCCATCACCTGGGCAAAGGATTGGGCCTGGTCCTTTAAGGATTTCCGGGCCTTGTTCATGTCTTCTTTGATCTTCTTTTCCACCTTGGTCCATTCCGCGTCCACTTCCTGCTTCACCTTCTCCAGCAGAGAAGCTTCGGCCTGGGCCCCTTGCTGACGCCGGGCCTCTTTTTCGCCCACCCCCGCGCGCCTGGCCGCAGTCAGGTTTTCCTGGATTTCTCCGGCAAGACCTTGACTCTTCTCCGCCAGTTCGGCTACCGCGGCTTCATAGGCCTGCAGCCGCTCCTGGCGATCTTTGAGGCTTTTGCGGATGGGTCGGTACAGGACCAGGTTCAGAAGATAGACCAAAACCAAGACATTGATGATTTGTACGCCTAAAGTCCAGTCAAAATCTATCATCCTGAGCTGCCACCTTGTTAAGTATTTATGATTTCAAAAGCTTTGCGGATTTAAGGGGAACAAATCCATGTGTAACTTTTCACGAATTCCACTTTTAACCTATTTTCAACCCACTGTCAAAAAATATTTTCAAAAAAATTTACCCCCCGAAAAGGAAGCGACGCATACGAATATTCAAGAGAAATCCCACCCCCAGAAGAGTGGTGATTAAGGAGGAGCCGCCGTAACTGAACAGGGGTAAGGGAATGCCCACCACCGGCAGCAGGCCCGTGACCATCCCCAGGTTAATGAAGAATTGCCAGAAGATCAGGGAGACCACCCCCAGGGCCAGAAGATGGCCGAAATTCTCCTTGCAATCCCGGGCGATCTGCAGACCCCAGAGAGTCAGCCCGGTGAACAGCAGGAGCAGAAAGACCGAGCCGACAAAACCCCACTCCTCGGCGAAGACCGAGAACACGAAATCCGTATGCTGCTCCGGCAGAAACTGGAGCTGGCTCTGGGTGCCGTGAAGGAATCCCTTGCCCCAAAACTGGCCGGAGCCCACGGCAATCTTGGACTGAATGATATGATAGCCCGCGCCCAGCGGGTCATGCTCGGGGTTGAGAAAAGTCAACACCCTTTGACGCTGATAGTCCTTCAGGAAATGCCAGATCAGCGGGGAGAGCAGCACCAGGGACATGGTGCTGCCCAGCAGCGTCCGCCAGTTGACGCCCACAAAAAGAATCATGGACAGGGCCACCAGCAGCACCAAGAGGCCGGAGCCCAGATCCGGCTGTTTGACGATCAGCAGCACCGGCAGCAGCACCAGACCCATGGGGGCCAGGAGTTCCTTAAAACGCATGGGCGGACCGGGCAGCCGCCGGTTGAAGTAGCGGGCCATCACCAGAATAATGGCGATCTTGGCCAGTTCCGAGGGCTGAAATCCGAAGGGCCCCAGAGGCAGCCAGCGCCTGGAGCCGGAGACCATTTTGCCGCCGAACATCACCGCCAGCAACAAGATAATGGTGAGGATATACAAAGGGTAGGCCAGCTTCTGCAGGTGGCGGTAGTCATAGAGTATCGTCACCCCCATGAGGATCAACCCCACCGCCAGCCAATAAATCTGCTTAAGATAGATGGGAGTGGCTCCCAGGGGCGTGCGGTTGAACCCGGCACTATAGAGGTTAACGATACCCATGGCGGCAATGATCAACACCAGGGCCAGGAAGAGCCAATCAAAGTTTTGGACGAGCCGGCGATCAAACATTTAAGGACGGTTTTTAGCTTTTGGTTTAAAAATGCCTAGAGCTTCTTGTAGGCTTTCTGGCGTGGCCGGACGGCAAGAACTTCAATTTTCCGGTCTAAATCGTGAACCAGATAAACAATGCGCCAACTCCCCACTCTAGATGTACGTTCTTCTGAAGTAGTTACCAATCGCTTCGACAGTCTAAAAGAAAAGGGGTCGATTGCTAATTCATCAATCCGGTCCTGTATCCGTTTTTCAGTTTTTCTGTCCATCCGGTCTAGAGCCTGCATAGCCTCTTTGGCAAAGGTGACGGTATATCTCACAGACGCTTGCCACTCCGGTATTCTTCCAGGGAGAGATATCTTCCTTGTTTGATGTCTTCCCTTCCCCTCTCAATCGCCTCCAAATCTTCCGGCGTTAACGGCTCATCATCGTACTCTTCCAGAGCTACATTCCGCTCATAGAGGATGTCTACCAGCCTACGCAGCAGATCACCCTCGGGACTTCCAGCGATAACCTTGACCTTAAGAAGCAGGTCTTCCGTATCGTTCGTCGCTTCCATGACCCTCACCTCATTCTAAGGGCATTCACACCATAGCTTCTTCTTTGGAAATCAATCGAACTGTGTAGAACATACATTTTATTCCTAATTTGCCTATAAATATACCGTAACGAAATAATCCCTTGCAAGGCGTTTGAGTTCCCATCGGACTCCCGTTTTGCCAAACAATTTTTTCAGATCGGATTCGGAGTAAAGGAATAGGTCGCAGCGCCGCTGATAGCGCCGCCGCCGCTGCCAGGCCAGCAAGCCCCCGGCCGCGGGAAAACTGAAAAAGGCCTTCCCCCGGGTGGCCTGCAATACCTTGGCGATCACCGGCCCGGGCTCCCGCACGTAATCCATGAAGCCCATGACTACACTATAATCAAAGGTTTCTTGCAGGGGATAGGTCAGAAAGTCTGCAACTTCAAAGTGGCAGCGCTCTGCCACTTCCGCTTGTTCGGCCCGGACCCGGGCCAGGTCCAGCATCCCCGGGGCAAAGTCCAGGCCCAGGACGGACGATGCGCCCTTTTGGGCCAGGGCCACGGCGTAATGTCCCGGGCCGCAGCCCACGTCCAGCACCGTTTTCCCGGCAATGGGGCTGCAGCCCTTGAGGGTCTCCTCATAGCGCAGTTTCATGCTGCGGCGCAAAAAGGTGTTGATGAGCCGGTTGAGCCAGGTGTTGCGAGTGCCATAGATGGCGTCGAAGTCCCGGGCGTAGGCCTGAAAAAATTCCGAGGTGCGGTCTGCGGCTGCAGGCATGCGTCAATCCCCAAGAACTATATTGCAAATATATGATAACTTATTGAATGGATATGAAAAACAATTATTTTCATGGACTCATTTCCTCCAGGGACTCCCCGAAATCCGCCAGGAAGCGGGCAAAGCTGGTAATGGGAAAATCCTGGAGCACCCGGCGGATTTTCCCCTTCATGGACCTCAACCCCACGTAAGATTTAAACCGCCGCTTGAGGCTCATGGGCAGCCGGGGATGATCCGGGTCGATTTCCCGGGGATGGGCATAAAAGACCGCGGGCCGGCCCTCCCGGAGCACCCGCCGGGTCATCAGGCGCACCACGGCATAGGGAAAGAGCCGGAGGTAGCCTCCCCCGAAAAAGCATCTGGGCCTGCCGCCCACGTCCACCACCGTGACCGGAAACTCCACCAGGGGACCGGATGGGGTCTGCATCCGAAAAGGGGCATAGCGCTCCAATTTCAGGCCGCCGTGCCCCCGGGCCGCAGGAAAGACGGTGGAATCATAAGCATAACCGGCTTTCACCAGTTCCTCAAAAAACCAGGGGGTCTCTTTGGTCACCGAAAAACCCGGACCACGGTACCCCTGAACCGGCTGGCCCAGGAGGTCCTCCAGGAGCAGACGGGCTCGACGGACATCTTCGTAAAATTCCTTGGGGCTTTGTTCGTACACCAGCCGGTGCCCGAAGCCGTGGGAGGCTACCTCGTGGCCTTGGGCCGCGGCCTCCCGCACCAACGCCGGGAACCGCGCCGCGGCCCAACCCAGGAAAAAGCAGGTAATCTGCACCCCCGCGGCGGCGCCCAGGTCCAGGAACCGCCGGAAATTGGCCTCCAGCCGGCTGGGGAGGCGCTCCCAATCCTCTATGACCGGCGCGCCCACATCCAGGATGTGGAACCAGTCCTCCACGTCCACACTGAAGATTACGGGCATCATGGTATTTGCCGTTACGGTTTGCGGCCGCGCACCAGCCCCAGGCCATCGATGGTGGCGTTATGTTGGATGGAGATATCTTTGAAGCCCGCGGCAGCCAACCACTGCCGGTGCTCTTGCTCCGTATACGATTGCCCGTCATCATAGAGATTGAGGAAGACCAGGCTGAAACCGATGGATGCAGGCGGCCCCAGGCAGTTGTCCTCCAGGATGCTACCGATAATATAGATTTCGCCGCCACTCTCCAGGGCCTGATAAATATTTTGTATTACCTTTGGGGCCTGGACTGCGGGTAACACCTGGAGCAAGGCCCGCACCACCGCGGCGTCATAGCGCCCCGCGGGCGGCTGGGCGGTGAGGTCCACCGCGGCCACCCCGATCCTCTCGGCCATCTTCGCTTCAGCAATGAAGCGAGGGGAAATAGTGGCCACTTCGGGCAAATCAGCCACCGTGCCGCGCAGCTCCGGGTAGGCCTCGCAAATGCCGGTGCAGACTCCCCCGGTCCCGCCTCCGGCGTCCAGCAGGCTCTGAAACCGGGAAAAATCAATGATCCCGGCCAGTTCCCGGCCAGCCCGGAGGCTGCTGGGGTATTGCCCCTGAAAATAGTTGGCCAGTTGCTCCCCGGGCAAAGCCAGCCAGTCGAGCTTGGCCTGGGGTTGGCCCGTACGGATGCTGGCCGCGGTCTGAAAAGTGGCCTGCCACAACTTCTTATAGAATCCGTGTAAGCCCCCCAGATATTGGGGGCGGCCCCGCACCAGGAAGGCCTGGGACTCAGCGGTGTTGGCGAAAGTCCCGTTCTCCACCGTCAGCAGGCCTGCGGTCACCAGGGCGTAGAGCAGGGGCGTCAATTTAGCCGTCTGCACCCCCAGGGTTTGCGCCAAGGCGGCAGCATCCAGAGGACCATCCTTCAGGGGAGTGAAAACGTCCAGTTCCATCCCCGCCACCATGGCCAGGGATTGGTATACTCCGTAGACGTTGCGCATGATGACGGTAGGGCTGATTTCCTGGGAGCGGCCAGGGGTAGACACCTGCTTACGCCTCCACCCGATGGCTCAAGGCCTCTTTCAGGGTCTGCTGGTCGGTGTATTTGATATCGCCGCCCATGGGCAGGCCGTAGGCGATGCGGCTCACCTTCACGCCCAGGGGGCGCAGTTCCTGCCCCAGGTAGGTGGTGGTGGCCTCCCCTTCCAGACTGGGGTTCAGGGCCAGGATCACTTCCTGAATGCCCTCCGCCCGGACCCGTTCCAAAAGTTCCCGGATGCGCAGATCATCCGGGCCCACGCCCTCCAGGGGCGAAAGCAGGCCCCCCAGGACGTGGTATTGGCCCCGGAACCAGCCGATTTTCTCCAGGGCCAGCAGGTCCCCGGGGTCCGCCACCACCAGGATCTGCCCGGTGCGACGTTCGGGATCGGCGCACAAGGGGCAGAGATCGGCATCGGCAAACGCGTAACAGCGGCGGCAGAGCCGTATCTTTTCCTTTAACTCCAGCAACGCTTGGGCCAGTTCCCCCACTTCCCCCTTAGGGGCCCGGAGCAGATACATGGCCATGCGGGCCGCGGTCTTTTCACCAATTCCGGGCCATTTGCTCAAAGCGGCGATAACGCGTCGCAACGCCGCGGGGTATGCGCCTTTGGACATCGGTTCCTCAATAGCGATGGATTAGGGATGTTATCTTTTGCAGGTATTGCCCGTATAATGTCCGTTAGAGGAATGAGTAGCTTGGCGTGATTGCCAGCGTTTTCACCCCCACCCCACCCCTCCCCCCTCAAGGGGGAGGGAGTTAAAGACCTTTAAGATCAAATGATTAGGATAATCCAGGGGCAACAAAATTAAGGGAAAAGGAGCAGTACCATCCCATCTTGCCCCTGATCCCCGACCCCTGCCCCTGTCTCTAAAACATGCCGGGAATCTGCATGCCCCCCGTCAACTTCGCCATTTCCTGGGCCATCATTTCCCGGGCCCGATTCAGGGCTTCGTTGACTGCGGCCAGGATCAGGTCCTGGAGCATATCCACGTCATCAGGGGTGGCCACTTCCGGATCGATGCGCAGCCGCACCAGTTCCAGGCGGCCGTTGACTTCCGCCTCCACCATGCCGCCGCCGGCCTGGGCGGTGACCGTGCGGTTGCCCACCTCCGCCTGCATTTCCGCCATCTTGGATTGCAGTTTCTGGGCCTGTTTCATCAGGCCCGCCAGGTTCTTCACTGGGGTTCCTCCTTCCCCGGGGGGGCGACCCATTGGCCCCCGAAAATCTCTAACGCCTGCTGTTTGAGGGTGTCCAGGTCCACCGGCTTTTTGGCGGCAGCCGGGGCCTTAGCGGCCCTTTTTTTTTCCTGGGCCTTAATTTCTACGGAATATTGGGGGCCGAAAAAGGTCCGGGCCAACTCCTGCAAACGGGCTTCGTGACTGGCACCCACCGCGTTCCAAGAGCGTCCCGCTTCCACTTGCAGGCGGTGGTCGGTCAGGCCCAGCAAACGGCATTGGGAAATCTTGCCATAGAGGGGAGCTTCTCCCTGCTCCTCGATATATTGCAAGAACTGCTGCCACCTGGCTGCCAAATCTGAATCGTTTCCGGGAGCGGTAGGCGCGGCGGGCGCAGTTGCGGCCGGGGACGCCGGGGCCACTACCTTAGCAGGTGACGCCGGCGGCGCCGGGGCCGCGGCTTCTGACACCGCGGCGGCCCTGGCAGGCGGAGTTGACACCCTCCCCTGCCCCGAACCCAAACGCTTCTCCAGGTCCTCCAACCGGGCCAGCCAGGCGCTCACCGGCTGCACCGGCTCCAGGTGGATCAACCGCAGGAGCAGGACCTCCAATGCCAGCCGGGGCTGGGGGGCCCGTTTCAATTCCTCTTCCCCCTGGAGCAGGACGCTGAGCAGGTTCTGCAGGTGCACCGGGGGCGCCTGGCGGGCCAGTTGGGCGATCTCTTCGAACTCCTGGTCGGCCACCGCCACCAGGTGCCGGGCCTCGGGGTGCAGCCCGGCCAGCAGGAGATGCCGGGCGTATAAGGTCAGATCCTGGTAGAAGCGCTGCAAATCATGGCCCTGGTTATAGAGATCGTCGATCAGTTCCAGCAGGGCCGGGCCCTGGCGCTGGACAATGGCCTGGAGGGCCTTCAGCAGCGAGCCCCGCTCCGTGACCCCCAGGATGCGGGCGATCTCCGCGGCGGAGATCTTCTCGCCCCCGAAGGTCACCACCTGGTCCAGGAAGCCCTGGGCGTCCCGGAGGCCCCCTTCCGCCTCCCGGGCGATCAGGGCCAGGCCCTCGGGCTCGATCTGCCAGCCTTCCTGGCCAGCCAGCTTCTCCAGGTGCGATTTAATCAGGGCCGTGGGAATGCGCCGGAAATCATAGCGCTGGCAGCGGGAGAGGATGGTGGCCGGCACCTTGTGGGGCTCGGTGGTGGCCAGGACAAAGACCGCGTGGGCCGGGGGCTCTTCCAGGGTCTTCAACAGGGCGTTGAAGGCCTCCTTGGTGAGCATATGCACTTCATCAATTATATAAACTTTATATTGGCCGTGGGTAGGCAGATACTTGATCTTTTCCCGCAGGTCCCGGACTTCGTCAATCCCCCGGTTGGACGCGCCGTCGATTTCCAGGACATCCATGGAGGACCCAAGGGTGATCTCCAGGCAGGACTGGCACTGGTTGCAGGGGTGGGGGGTGGGGCCTGCCTGGCAGTTCAGGGCCTTGGCCAGGATGCGGGCCACCGAGGTCTTCCCCACTCCCCGGGGGCCGCTGAACAAAAAGGCATGGGCGATGCGGCCCTGGGAGATGGCGTTTTGCAGGGTGCGGGTGATGGGCTCCTGGCCCACCACTGCCTCAAAGGTCTGCGGTCGCCATTTCCGGGCCAGGACTTGGTAGGACATAGTGATCAGGGGTCAGGGGCCAGGGGCCAGGGGCCAGTTAGCTGCACTCGTTCCTCAGCTCTGCTGGGGAACGCCGATTATCCGTCCAAGCTCTGCTTGGACACCTTATCTATCTACTTGGCGTTGGCGTCGCACTCCCAAATACCGAAACCGTTATTTTCCGGATCGAGACAGACGGCGAAGTAGCCCATGCCGGGCACCGCCATTTTGGGGACGCAGACGCTGCCGCCTAATTTCTTTGCCTTGTCCATGTATTCATCCACCGACGGCACATCGATATAGACGATGGTCTGCTGCCGGGGGTCCTGGCGTTGCATCATGCCCCCGTCGATGCCCATCTGGCCTGCTTCCTTGCCGGTCGTGATCGACCAGTAGTCGATGGGGGTGGGGCCGGTGAATTTCTCGATCTTCCAGCCAAACAGCTCTCCATAGAATTTCCGGGCGCGCTCCACATCGTCTGCGGGAATCTCAAAGTGCACGATGTTAGGCATATCCCTAATCCTTCTTATTTTGAAAACTCAGAGAAAAAGTAGGCCCGGCTGTTGACAAATGCAAGTGGCGGAGAGAGAGGGATTCGAACCCTCGGAGCACTTATTAGGCGCTCACACGATTTCCAATCGTGCCCCTTCAGCCTCTCGGGCATCTCTCCGCTAAGGATAAACTTTATCTTCAGCAATATTGCTCCCCCCTTTTCTAAAGGGGGGCGGGGGATATTAGCAATCGCCTCATAATCCCCCCAAATCCCCCTTTAGAAAAGGGGGACTTTCCCTCTCGTTCCCAAGCTCAGCTTGGGAAGGCAGATTTTCCGTCCAAGCTCTGCTTGGACACCTTTTATATATACCCGGTTTACCCCGCTTAGCCAAGAAATTGCGGATTAAGATATCGAGATAAACATCAAAATGGCGGGCAATGCCCGCCCTATGCGCCCCTGCACCCTGCTCCCTGGCCCCCGGCTCCTATTTTTCCGGCTTAGGCACCAGGACCTCGTAGTTCTTTTTTTTCTCCGGCGGCAGGGCGATATATTCCTCTTCTGTAATAATACAATCCAGAGGGAGAGAAGTCATGTCCTCCCGGTAGGTATTCTCCTCCCCCAGGTAGATTTCGCAATTTTTATGGATATAGGTGAGTCCCATGAGGTACTCCGGCGGTTCCCGGTCTTTTTCACTAATTACTGACCACTGGTCACTGCCCACTTTCATAATGGCGGAGGGGGTGGGATTCGAACCCACCACACTTCTATTATTTCTTCTGGAAATCTAATAACTTACCTTTCTTCTTTTTTGTGCCGGGGCCACTTTGGGGCCTGGGACGGTCCCAATAAGATTTTTTTCTCTCAATGCAGACTTCAAGATAGCGGGCCGTGGTGCGTGGATCCTTGTGACCCATCATTTCCTGGATAACCTTCAAATCTACGCCGGCATTAATGGCCTGGGACCCGCCCGAATGTTTTGTTCCTTGATAGAGGCTGATTTTAATCCCCGCCCTCGCGGTAGCACGTCGCCAATAATCTTGGACCGTATTTTCCTTGAGCGGTTCTCCCCGGTAGGTAAAAACAAAGCCGCTCAGAGCCCGGGTAGGAATGGCTTCTAGGGCTGCTCTGACGTCTGGATGGAGGGGGAGAGGCCGATCATCCCTGGTCTTGGTACGCTCCCGAAAAACGCCTTCATCGATGGCAGCATTAATTGTCACCACGTTGCGATCAAAATCTATCCGATCCCATTTAAGGGCCCGGGCCTCATTTGGCCGACAACCCTGTTTCATCAAAAAGAGGAACAGGGCGTAATAAACCGGATTACGCACTTCAGCCAGGATACGGGCTTGGTCTTCCTCGTCGATCCATTTGATCCTGGGGACAACGAATTTTATTACCGGGAACTCGGGAAGGCATTGAATGTCCCCCACGCGCTTGGCGTCCCGCAGGATTTTGTGGAGCAGGCCAAAAATATTATGAACTGTCTTGGCGCTCAAGTTACGGGGAAGCTTGCGGCGAAACCTTTCAAATTGTGCTCCATCAATTTCCCTGATGTTCATGTCGCCAAAAAAGGGCAGCAAATGATTACGGGCGTAAGACTCCGCACCTTTTAAATATGATCTGGAAATGCCGTCCGGCAGATCAACTTCTTCGGTCCGCCAGGCTAACCACTTAAGGATGTAGTTCTCAAATTTCAGCTCGTTCAGGTCCCGGCGCACGTAGTTCCGTGGGTCGAAACGGAACTTACCTTGGCTCTTTTTCTCCCGGTCAATTTCATGGCGGATATGGGTAAGGAGGCGGTGGGATTGCTCCCAGGAACTTAAGGGGTAGCCGTCCTCATCGGAATAGAGCTTGTGCTTCTTTTTCTTCCAAAAGAAATCAATATAATACCGGGTTGGAACGGTCCCGCAGGCAGGGCAGGTTAAGGGCTCCCCCTGAAAACGCCCGCGGCAGCGAGGGCATTTTTCCTTAGTCCGGATGTTTCCGAGCATGGAAAAATTATATGGGAGGAGACCTTCCAAGTTCAACCCTTTTTCGCAAAGAGTCCTAACTTAAGTTGGGAGTTGAGGGTCAATTAGGGGGGTCTTTTCCTTGAGCAAAGGGTTACCTCCCACTCCCCTGCGGTGCGGGTTTTTACCAAGCCTATAAGGGTAACTCTCGCAATCGGTTTCGGGACACTCCCTCACCGCCTTATAGCTTCCCCCGACACATTTCAGACAACGTTTCCTGTGGGCTTTGATAGGGCTCAAATCCATGGTTGCTGTACGTCGCATCTAGGCATCCCCGATCATCGTGGTCTACAACTCGATAATTTCTTTCCCCGTGGTCTTCACCCAAACCCTGCCGGTGGCGATCTCCAGGTACATCGTTCTGGGTTTGGTCCCTCCAACGTCTTCATTGCCGATAAGGACGTTGTTCTTCAAAAATATCTTCCTCAAGGCCGCGTAATTGCGCCGGCCGATATTGAAGGGCTCGTGTTCTCCCAGGATCTGACCGCCCCCGGCAACTTTCACCAATGTCCGGCGCTTCTCCGCGCCTAGGCTGTAGCATTCCTTGAAGAGCCGGGGAATTCCGGTGTCGGCAAAGATGTACGGGTGTTTCTGAGCCTTCAAGAAGTCCAGGGAAGAATCGGGCAGCAGGTAATGGAGGATTCCACCCACCATGGCCCTGGGGTCATAGACCGCTAGGGCGATGCAAGACCCCAGGGCATGCGTCACCAATAGGTCCTCAGGATGGTTGCTGACCTTCATGTCGGCTACGCCTACCACGATTCTTTTTGACGCCGCCGCAGATTGATCCTTCCTGGCGGCATTGAATGCCCCTCTATGCATCGCTCAAACTCGCCTCACAGGCCATGGCGCAGGCTGACCGGCAGGAAGCCTCCGGTCCCGGCCCTTTAGGGTCAGGATCTCTCCCATGCCGACGATCCGGGAGACGATTCGCCCACCGAAATCCCCGTAATGGTTCGCTACCCGGTCCAGGGAAAAGTTGCTGGTGATGACAGTCGGCAGCCGATGGCCGGCCCGGAAATCCAGAAGGTCGTAAACGGCCTCCTGCACTAGATCGGTGTGCCGTCCCGCCCCCAGATCGTCGATCACCAGGAAGCGGTAGCGGGAAGAGGCGCTGATAATTTCCGAAGCCGCCTGGTTATAGGAACTGCGAAAAGAGTCCCTCAATCGGTTCATCAGATCCACGCTCCTGATAAAAACTCTGCTGGCTTCCCCTCGGGTCTGGATCTCCCGCACCAGATAAGCCACGGCAAGGTGGGTTTTCCCCACCCCGGCGCCGCCGTGAATAAACACGGGCGGCGTCTCCGGGGGGTTGTGAAAGTCGTTAAGACGAGCCCCCAGATGGACCGGGAACACCCCTTTGCTCAGGAGAATCCGTTGCAGGGCCTGTTCCTCCTGCTCCGGGGTCGGTGGGGAAGGTGCGGCCGATGGCGGCATATTTTCCAGGATGCGCCCGATCCGGTTTTTGATGGGTTCCAGACCGGAGTCCGTCTTTCCGGCTGTTTCCTCCGGCGCCAAAGTCGTTGTCATAATTGCCCTCCAAAACTTGCAATCAGTGTCGCTGCGCATGAAAAAATCGAAGGTCAGCCAGGGCTTATTCAGCACCCGGACCTTCTCGAACAGCTATTGCCACTATTCGGGATCACCCTGCTTGCTGAGGCGGAGCCCGGCTTGTTTGCAGCGCTCGTTCCTTGCTGCATCGAATGCCCCTCTAGACATCGCCCAAGCTCGCCTCACAGGCCATGGCGCAGGCGAACCGGCCATGTCCGAGCTTCCGGCAAAAGCCCCAACCCTGCCTGGGGTTCGGGCCAAGGTTGGCCTTAAAATGGGGGCAGTCGGCGCAGGTCAGGATACGCTCCCGGGGGGCGGCTGAAGATCTCTTCCTCTGGTCTTCAAGTCTGCGGTCCTGGGCTTCCGCCTCATACTCGGCAGTAGCTGTCTTCATCGCCGTTAAAGCCATCTTAAGAAAGCTCATGATTTGTTCTCCAACTTACATTGCGAAAAAAGCGAATTAAGCGAAAAAAGGCTCCAGCTCTGCGTTTGCACTGCGAAAAAACTGCGAAAAAAGTGCGAAAAAAGGGTCATGGTTTAATCCCTTTTTTCAGGATGAATCTATTTGTCGGTCTGCCGGCAGTCGCAATTGTTTCTATGACGATCAACCCGCGGTTAAGCAGTTCGTGGATACCTTGCTGGATGCGGTCGGCAGATTCATGGCGTCCGAAGAGATGGTTCACTTCGGTGCGGGTGATTCCACCCGGGGCCGCTTTTAACGCGTTAAGAATCGTATCCGCAACCGGGTCCCCTATGGCCTGGCCGAAGATATGCTTGACTGAGGCTTCGCAATAGTCCCACACGGCCAGGGCCGGCAGCAGGTGTTCGGGACCCACAAAGACCGTACGGTCCAATAGGGCAAAAATCATTGAAAGCCTCAGAACCTGGGCCTCGGCCCGGGAGGTTAGGGCTCCCACCATCCCTGGCACGTCTTCAGTCAACTTGGGATAAACCTGGGCCCACAAAGCCTTGCCCTGGGGGGTTCTACTCACTTCTCCGGCGTTGTTCGCAAAGGCCACAGCCTTCTTTAAGCGCTTCAGGAAAGGTGCAAAATCGACTTCGTTAATATTTCCACCCTCCGGCAAGATCTTGGACCGTCGAACGCAGAACCAAAGTATGCGATTCCCAAAGCCATTGGCGGCCTCGGTCCGGGTCAGGTAGCGCTTCAGCTCCTCTGCGGTTATGTGGCCTATTAACGAAATGTGGGCGCCCGTGGCGGTGGTGGGAGAATTCTTGACCAGAGTGCCTAAACCTTCGGAATCCCAGGCGTCCCGGCAGACAACGCTAAGGACGTTGCCTTGGCGCTCGATTTGCCTCAATACCTTGGCGAACTCCGTCTCTACCACCAGAAGGCGCTTGTCAGGTTCGCCGGAATCGACCATTTCCTTTTCGTAAACGGTTTCCCCTTTCACCTTCCTGGCCACTGTCTCGTAAAATGGGTCCCTTACCTGGTAGATCAGACCCTCCCCGCTGCTTAACCCTGATTTCACCCGGGCCTGCCAGCTTTGGTCGGCCGGCATGACTTGGTCAACCGCGATGAGGGGAGCCTTGACCTGCCCCCAGCTCGTCCCTTTTCTCCCCCTGGAAGTTTTCCCCACCGCGACGCCGAAGAGGTTGCAGTAATGTACAACCGCCTCCACTAAGGCATAGGCGCCCCGGCCGATTAGATTGCCGAATCCAATTAATAATTGCACCAGCACGGCCGCTGGGTCAGATTCAGTGTGCGGGTCCACCATCTCCACAAACTCTCCCGCCAGACCGTGATAAGCCTGCGGAGCCATCACCGGCCAGGTATCATCCAGAGCATCCAGCCTGGTCGTAGCACTCACCCCGGCTGCACCGTTGCCGCCATGGCCATATCCCTCCTGGCGAGGAGCATTGGCAAAATCCCCTTCTTTTACCTCGTCGGTGCTCACCTGCAGGTCCTCAGCCAATGTGCCGGCATTGCATGAGTCTCGGTACACCTCTTTTTGACCTCTCAATTCACACCGTACTTAAGGCATTGATCATTAAAAAATTGATCATCCTGGTCCTTTGGCAAAGCGGCGAAGATCTTCAGACAGGCCCCGACCACCCAAGGGTCGAACAACTCCCCTTGCTTTTCGGAGATCTCTGCCAGTGCCTTCTTTATGCCCATGGCCGGCCGGTAAGGGCGGTGGGACGTGATGGCTTCCACCACGTCCGCCACCGCCAGGATCTTGGCCTCAAGAAGAATTTGGCTTCCGGGCAACCCGCAAGGGTAGCCGGAGCCGTCCAGCCTCTCGTGGTGTTGCAATACCGCCAGGGCCACCGGCCACGGGAAATCGATCTTTGCCAAAATTTCTGCGCCAACCCCAGGGTGAGTTTTCACCAGGTCGAATTCCTGCCGGCTCAACTGTCCGGGCTTGCTTAGAATCTGGCTGGGTATGGCGATTTTCCCCAAGTCGTGGACCAAGCCCATGACCCGCATTCCCTCGATAAATTCCGCTCCCTCCCCCATCTCCTGGGCGATGGCGCAGGAGATGTACGCCACCCGGCGCTGATGTTTGGCCGTGTACGGGTCCTTTGAGGCGACGGCGTACATCAAGGCCGTCACCGTGCTGTTCAGCAGATTCATGATCTTTTCTTGAGAAGTCATTTCTCACCCTGAGAGCGGGATCAATCCCCCGGCTGAAGGTTTATAAGGCTCTTTGTAGAAGGGAATTCTTTGATATCTAAGATGCCCAGCCTTCCTACGGCTGCGCTCTTTATCCGTTCGGGCAACATAGGCCACAGAATGTCTCAAGTGCTTCTGAAAGTTCTGCCGGTAAGCCTGGATGAGGTCGGGCACGTTGTCCAAGATCAGGAGGTTCTCAGCATTATCATGCTCCGCCGCCCTGGTGAAATTGAAGGACCCGGTGATCAGCACGTGATTGTCGATAATCATGATTTTGTTGTGGGCAATGGCGTGCTTATCGTCGATATAGACCCTGATGCCCGCATTATTCAAAAGGGTGGCCACATATCTATGAATCTCGTTTGACTTGTCCATTAAGGCAGTGATCGCGACACCTCGCTGCTGCGCCCCCATCAGGGCCCGGGCAATGGGCTTGCTGGTAAACGAATAGGCCTGGATGAGAATTTCTTGTCGGGCATGGTTTATCTGCTGCACAATGGCACCGGTGCAGCCGCCGTCGGGAGAGAAATAGGCCCGGATGGACCCGGCCCAGGCGACGGCAGACCACAAAAACAGGGTTAACCCCAGGAGCACAAGGGCCTTTTTCTTCATTATTTAGCTCCTGATTGCACCGGCGCCGTTGTCCGGTAGGACTTCGTGGAACGAGTCTCGGAACTGGTGCTGACCCCGCCCCGGATGCCTTTGGTTTCCTGCAGTCGTTGCTCCTGAGCCTGGGCAGCCTGCACATCCGCCGACCGGGAATTATTATTTTTGCGGTGCGTCCCATGGCGCCCTCGGTGTTGAAATAGGGTTTGCCGTAATAGGAGACTTCATTTGTTTCGGGGATAACCAGCAAAGGGCCGACTTGTATGGTTAAAGGTTTATAGGTGTTATCCGTGAATTCTACGGCACCCCCTACGGTCTGGAAATTAATGTTGATCGGAATAACTTTCGATCCCGGACTAAGTTTTAGATCAACTTTACCCGATAACCAGGGCACCTTTGCTGCTAATTCTGCTTTACGTCCATTTATCCTGTTTTGCGTTTCTGTATCCTTGGCAGCCAGGATTACGGCTCCGATAGCTACGTCTTTTGCCTGGCTGACAGAGTTTACTACGGGAGCGCCATAAATCGCTGCGGCTCCCATGCGGTTCGCCGCATCCTCCAGCAACTCCACGGATCGTGCTATCAGCTCTGCGTAGTAAATATAGGGATAGACCAAGTGTTTATTAATTTCTTCATACTTACGAAGAATATCAGCATCATCATCGGGCGTACGTCGCCCAATCACACTTCGAAGCAAACCGCCTTTGGCTTGACTGATCTGGTAATTAGATACATTGCGATTAACGACATTCACAAAGAACCACTCCCTTTGCTCGCGGGTTCCATATGCCCCCCAAAACACCGGCGAACGCCGGGTGAGCAAACCGTGATAAGATACATAGGACAAGAGGGTGCCGGCTCGTAAAGACCCCGGCAGATACTGCTCGAAATCGCGGATGGCTTCGATAATCAGGGGGATGGCGGAGACTTCCTGATCCACCGTGAATCTGCGGGACTGCGTAGAGGATTGGGTTTTAGACTTCCCCCGGCTGGCCCCCCGTTCGATGTAATTAGATTTTTCCTGGTGAGTGGAAGTCCCCGAACTTTTATTGTTCTCGTAAACTCCCACCTGCCCTTGGCCCAGCGCATCGGCCGATGGGCCTCCAACGCACGCCAAGAAAACCATCATAAAGAGAAAGTATTTTTTCATTGGGCCGCCTCCTTTGCTGCTTCATTTTGGTTTTTCCGGGCTTTCTCTCGTTCCAGCATTCTTTGATGTGCCCGCTCACTCTCGGGATCGCTCACCACAACGCAGAGAGGTTTCCCGTCTTTTGAATACATGACCTCCGCCTTCTTTCCCTCGGCCCGATACTTGGCGGCGCGTGTCTCAAGTTTTTCAGCCTCAACTGCCCATTTCTTTTGCGCGTTCTTCAACCGGTAGTCTTTAATTATTCCGTCCCAGGCCTGGTTGTAGTTGTGTTGGCGCTCCTGCGCCTCCTTTTCCGCCCTTTGTTTGGCCTCATATACCTGTTTGTTAACCTTAGAGGCTCCTTCTTGGGCGTCTTCGTGCATTTGTTGCAACCAAGCCCCAGTAGCGACGCAGCCGTTCAATCCAAAAACACATACAGACAATACAAAAAACAGCCGGATAATAAGCATCTCTATTCCTCCTGAAAGAATTTTGCCACCCGTTCGAGCCGGGCTACACTGTCCTTATTTAATGTGTTTGTTGTAACGGCTGCGAATCCCCTGGGTCCGGGAGCGCCATGTTTTGTCAGGATTGCAGCAACTTGTTTGTTTCTTTGGGGGTTGGTGCCTACCCTGTTGTACAGGGCTATATCCTGCAATGTGTATTTGCCCTGAACGCCTCGTAAAACCAAAGAATAAGTGCCATCTACCCGAGCGCCATGCTTGAGCAACTGCTCCAGGATGTCGTCGGACCCGTGCATAACTGCGAAAAAGACGGGAGTGCGGCCGTGCAGATTTTTGAAATTGGGATCCGCTCCCCCCTTTAGCAGAGTCGGGACAACCGGAGCGAAATTTTGCATAACCGCAACTCTCAGTGCCGATGACCCCTGACGGTTCGGGTCCGGGGCGTCGATTTTTACCCCCTTGGCTACCAAAGCCTCCACCATGGCGGTGTCCTTGTTCAAAACCGCTTGGACGATCTCCGGAGTTTTGGTGCTGCCGCGTCTCGGTAAAACCACTTTTTCGTAATAGTATTTCTGGGGGTTCAGCACGACGAGGCCGTCCAATGAGCTGCATGCGACCACCGAACATCCCCAAAATAGAACCATGACTATAAAGAAAGTCTTAGAGTGGTTCATCATTCCCCCTTCTCCTTCAGTAGTTCCTCCAGGTTGCGCCTCACCTCCTTAAGTTCAGGCTGGTAGTGCAGCACCCCAAATTCCTGTTGGTCCCGGTCATCGACCGGATGCCAGCTGCCGTAAACGCAGTGGAGGAACTCATGCCCCAGGATGGTTGTTGCCAGCCGGTCTTTGTGGCTTTCAACACGCGGGGCCACCACCATACAGTTCACCGGCTGGGTTGAGGGGTCGGGCAAGGAGAAGCCGTATAAGCGGTAATAATCCTTTATCTCGTCCATTACTGGGTCCAGGAGGGCCGCCAAATCTCCCACATTCTTTTTGGGCATAAGCACCGGAGTTAACGAAACCTCGTACCGCCGGTATTCAGGCTTCACTCTGAATTCTTTGGCATCGGGAACGACGGTGATCTCCTTTGACATTTCGCTTTCGACGTCTGCCAGGGCTAAAGGGCGGCGCGGGCGATAGCAGCGCTCGATCCCGTCCCCCAGGCGCCAAAACTCCAGCAAATCCCCAAACGTTTTGGGCTCGGGAGAATAGACGATGCACTTATCCGGGTTTACCTCCACTACGGCTCCGGGGTCGTTCCGCCAGGCCGGGTCCATCTGGGATTTCATCGCCTGCAAGAGGTCCCCGGACACGGGCCGCCAGACGATCTGGCGCTGGGGCTGCCTGTCCACGTTGTCCAGGCACTCAGGCATTGGGGAGAGAGTGGCGCAGGCCATGGCCCCCGTGAGGAAGGCCAGGGTGACGATGCGGCTAAAAAGGCTTCTCATTGGTTTTTCCCCTCTTCTCTGCCGGAGTTCGAAATTCCAACAGATCCTCCGCGTTGATCAGCATGACTTTGCGCCGCACCGCCCGCAATCTCCTCTGGGAAATCCAGCGCCGAACCGTCCCTTCCGTAACATGCAAAACTTTCGCTGCTTCGGCCGCAGTAAATTTGGGCATGGTGGTCACCTCTCTCCTCTTTCGCCATTTGCAAGATGCCGATAATGAAAATCCCTCCCAGGACTCCGACGAACACGCCCACGGTGAAAGCGATCAGCGTCGGGCTCATTTTGAGTACACCTCCTCCTTAAAAACCTTTTCTAAATAGGATCTGGCAACCTTGAATCGATGGTACTTTCTCAGATAAGTGGCAACCTTTCGCCAAGACAGTCCCTCCCCCCTCAACTTTTTAATTAGTTCGCTGTATCTCAACTTGAGAATCCGCGCCTTCTCAGCAGGCTTGGCGGCTTTTTGGACGTTAATGCGGCCTACACGAAGATTTTCGAGCTTTGCCATCATTCGATGATCCGGAATTTCCTTGCGATGGTAACCTCGTTCTGCTTTCAACATCTTGTCGATAGCGGTTAGGAGCATTGCGAACCGAAATTCCACCTGGCGCTCCCTGGGTGCCTCCGTTCGCCGCTGGCGCAGCAAGTCAGTTTGCAACTTGACCGCTTCGCAAGCGACTGCAACGGGTTGCCGGGCCAACCAGCCTAGGAGCGAAGAAGGGTCCTCGGCAGGTGCATGCCGGCGAACGAAATCAAGATCATAATCATAGTGAGCATTCATCTTTTCATCCTTTCGCGGGGGGAGGCTGGCATTAACCACGTGGGCCAAAATGGCCACTATATTGGCCACAATGGCTGGCCTCAGTGGCCACGCCGCGGCCCCTGGTCTTACCTACACAACTACGCGAATTACCAAGCAATCCGCCTCCCCCGCCCGCCTTTAGGCACAGCGTGCCTAAAGGCGGGCGGGTCAATAAACCTCCTACGGAGCAACAACCCTTCACCGCCTGCCCGTTAAATCTCGTGCGCCGGTCAAGAAAACCCCCTACGAAGCAAACCGCTCCCACGGCGCACACCTTCCAAAGCCGCAATTAGCACAAGTGCACAAAGCCCCATTGAACCAACACCGCCCCCCACGCGAGCAAAGCCCATAGAACTTGTACGCGATAAGGCATGCGCACCAATAAGGTCACGAGGCGATAGCCGTCCAAGGGCGGGATTGGGACCAGGTTGAAAACGCCCATGGCCAGGCTGACAACGCCCAGCATCTTCAAGCTGTAGAGGTTTACGGAGATTCCAAGCAGAATAGAGCCAATTCCCAGCAGTAAGGACCCCGCCGGCCCGCTCGCATAGTACAGAGCCTGCGCGGCCCTCGGGACTCCTTCCAGATCCGCTCCCACGCAACCGATAAACGGATTAAGACCAAGGGAGAAGCGTCCGCGGCGATAAATTACCGGGGGCCCTCCAATCTGGAAAAGGCGAACAGGGACTCCGACTGCCCATAGGGCCAGGGCATGGAAGAGTTCATGCCAAGCGATGGAAAGTGCAATTGCCGCTAAGATTGTGAAATTAATCATCATCTTCATCATCCTCATCTGCGACTGCCAGGGGAGCCTGATGGGGCAATAAACTAGAAATTGCTTTTTGCCCCCTGTCGAAACCCCTAAATACCTGAGCGATGTCTCGGGGTTCGAGGAACCCGGTAAGCAACGAAATCCAAATCCCCAGAATTATCAGTGCGATTGTGCGTATCATCTGTTCCTCCTATCTATTTTTTGCCCACCCCGAGGTTGCCATGCAGATCCTGGGAGGCAACGGTGTGCTCACCCGTTTCGATGGCATGGCCCCGGTCCATCTGCAACCCCCGGGTGGAGGCCAGGGTCAAATCAACAGCCTGGCCGCAGAGGAGCCGCTCCGACCATTCTTCGACCCCATGTCTGACCAGCACCATCCCCGCAGGGGACCCCTGCACCCGAACCCCGTCCACCGGAAATTGCCAGCCCGGCGGACCGCCGATGACCTCCACCAGAAAGTCGCCATGGAGGTAGTGATCCAATCGCTCGTTGATGGCTGCTGAGATTTTGAGGGGATCACGCCGCAAAAAATCCTGCCAGATACGGCTCACGGCCGCCTCCCGATCAGCGATGATCTCCCCCCTCAGATTTACGGAGAGGTCCAGGAATAGCTGGCCCGCCACCTCCGCCAGCGCCGTCCGCCAGGCGCACCATTGGCGCCCGATCTGAGTCAGATGCAGATCGCTGCCCATCTGATTGAGGGGCCAGGCGATCAGGGGCTCTGCGGGCAGGGTGAGCAGATAGGCCAGGTCCAGGTGGTCAAGCCGATGGGGCCATTTGTTCGGGATGCCCGCATGGATCTCCGGTTCCCGGCCTTGCAACTGAGCCCTGAAGGTTTCCAGGATCAACGGCCGGGCGGCCACGTTGATGGAGGTCGAGGCGCGGCGATCGATCGTCATCCTTCTGCTGCGCTGGATCGCGTCCCGAGACTGTTCGTCAGATTTTTGTGATGATCCTCCCCCCACGCCAACGGTATGACTGTCACCGCAGCCCAGACAGCAAATCAGTAAAATTAACAACAACCCCAAGGACTTATTCATTTACCCTTTCCTCCAGCTTGTCTATTCGTACCCTTTCCTGCCCTTAGACATCCGATAGAAAATAGTGGCGAGTCCATTCACGGGGCTACCAGATTCAACCACGCCCAAAATCTGCCAGAGCGCAGCATCCAGGGCGCGTATACCATCCTGGAACCCTTGGGCGCTGTTGCCCTTAGCCCGGATCTGGACAATTCCATCAACCCAGTAATAAACGCCGTCATTCCCCGGCCTGTCTTGGGCGTTGAGAAATTCCATGACGTACGTATTCGTTTCCGTCACCGGCGGTGCGTTCGCGGCCCAAGCGCCGGAGTTTCCTGCCGCCAGCAGCACCAAACATAACGCCAGCCCGATTCCCATCCTGATTTTCATTTCTGTTCCTCTCCCTCGATGAATTTGTTCAGGTCTTTCCGGAGCTTATCCTCGGTGACCCGGCTGGCCTGCGTCTGTTGCTCCAACTCTCGCTGGCGGCGCTTGAACTCCTCCCGGGCCTCGTCTGCCCGGGCTTGCAGTTCCTGCATCTGCTGATCTTCGGGGGCCGGCCTTCCTCCAAACTCCCGCGAGGGTTGAGCCAGAGTGCCATCCCACCTTCGGCCGAAGTCCCGGTCAAACTCCGCTGCATTCAGCCGCCGCTCGGCTTGGCGAACCTGATAGTCCGCTCGGAATTCAGATTTATGTAACAAAAACAATAGAATAACCACCACTCCCAAACAACCAACTACAATGGCCGCAGTCCGGTTCATTTCTCACCTCCCCTCGCCCCGACGTTCCCGTCGCCACCAGCCCCATTCCCGTTTCTGGGCCTGGGCCGCGTTTTGCCCAGGCATGCTCTAAACAGGGCGTCCACCGCGCCCGCCAGCTGGTGCAATTGCCCCCGGACTTGGCGGGAACTGGCCTCAAAATTTTCCTCGGGCAGTTGACCCAGTATCCAAGCGGCATGCAGCGCAGTCAAAACGCGGTCCCCAGCACGCACAACCTCCAGGAACTGTCCAGCGTATGGGGTATGTACGATCACCGGGATGACCTGGTGTTGCACCGCCACGGACCCTTGAGGTAACTCGGCGGCCGCCCGGTCAAGATCCGCCTGCGCAGTGGTTAAAAGCTCCGTAAGCCCATCCAGGGTCTGCCGGCGATAGCTGGGGGGCAGGGGGAGCGCCTTGACGATCCTCTCAAGCTCGAAATCCAAACGCCCAAAAAGGAATTCGCAAGTTTTACGCAGGCCGTGGTCGGCTATTGCCAGGTCCACGGTGACCCCTGGACCCAGGTTACGCTGGGGGATCAGGTGGGCTCCCTGAGCGTCCTGCCCTTCACCCTGTTGCTGTTCATGCTGTTTGTCCATTTTCACCTCCTATTTCTCCAATGATTTCTTAAACTTATTCATAGCGCTCTTAAAACCCCCCTTGCCTGGCTGCGTCGGGAGGATGGGGTCCTCAGACGCTGCATCGGGTTCGGGTGACTCAGGCAATGGGAGGGGGACCCCTTTTGGGGGAATAACGAATTTTGGGTTCAGCATTAAAGCTTGAGCCACCTCCGGGAGATTTTGGTAGGTCAGGTGGATTTTTGTCCGGGGATAATTCCCGTGAAGTAACAAAAATGCGGTCAAATCCGGCAGAGTCTGGAGTTCGCTGGGAAGTAATACAGGCCTGGTGACCCTGTGGGCGGTATAGGTAGCTCCGTCCCGGGCCGCATCCCCAGGGCCAACGCTCAAGGATTGTGTCTTTTCTATCTCTTCAAACTGGCCCACCTGATCTGCCAGGAATTTTGCGGCCTGGGCGTTGTTCGACCTGAATAGGACCCAGGTTCCGCAGTTTTGAAGAATGGTCTGGGCGAGTTCGGGCCCATATATGGTGGCCAACTGGCCCGGGTCCTGAGTCACCAGGACCGCGCACCCACCATATTTCCGGCCGCGGGTGACCAGCCCATGTAATGCGGACAGAGCCGGTAGAGAGGCAAGCTCTTCGAGAACGAACAATATCCTGCGATTTGGGTCTGGCGGCAGTTTTAAAAGTTCCAGGGTCGCCAAATCCAGCCATAAAGCGATCAGAGTCTTGAGGATGGGCCGCTGGTCCTCGGGGGCGGTCATGAAAATCCGCCCCTTGCCGTTTCGGATAAATTCGCGGATGGAAAATGCCTGCTCTCCGGGAGCAGGATCCGCCAAAAAGTTAATGAAATTTAGGTTGGTGTTAACGATTGACTGAATGATTGGAGCACCGCGGTTATCTGTGCTAATGATCCCCTCTGCAATGGTGCCAACCAGTAAGTTTGCCAGTTTGCTGAGGGTCAACCGAAGGGCTGCTCGAAACTCCGAAAAACTGCTGCATAATTGCAGCAGCGCTGCGGTAACCTTCCTGGCCGGGTGGATGAACGCCATGTACTTCTGATCCATAGGAATGAGGCTTTCGGCCATAAACAGATAATCAGTTATCGTTCTGATTTCTCCCCAAAAGGTCCAAAGAAGCATTCGTAAATCAAAAGGATTTAAAATGATGTCCCCTGCCCGCCATAGCCTGGCGGTAATTTCGCCAACAGGGTCATAGATGAGCGCCTGAACCTCTGGGGGCAATGCCGTCAGCCATTGAAGAAGGATCGTGGTTTTCCCGCCTCCAGTGGAGGCCGCCACAAAAAAGTGATGTGTCTCTCGTTCGACGGGGAGCCGCACTTCCCCGGCGCTGAGATGCCCGGGGTTGGGGATCATGGCCTGCAGCGCAGATGCCTCATCGACCTGTGCTCCCCTGATGAACTCAGATTGCCCAACTGCCTCGCCAGTCCTGAGGAAGTACCGGCGGGCGGCCGCGGTGGCTGCAAATCCTGCTGCGGCCCCCAGCACGCCGGCTCCCCAAAAAATCCAGGGCAGGGGCTGATCCTTCAAGGTTCCGATCGCCATCCAGGTAATTCCGCGGGGTAGCCAGCACGGCAGCGCCAGTCCCAGCCCCCCGGGGAGGGGGATTAATTTGGCAACCATCGCCATGAGACAGACTTCGGCCCGGGCCGGGCCTAGAATCAGCGTGGCCATGATCACCCAGACCATCAGCGTGGTCAGGAGGAACACCCCCGCCAGATCCAGGATTGCATGGGCTATGAACCGGAAGCGAGTCATCGCCACGTCACCACCGGTAGACAGGCGGTCGAACGGGCTTGGCGGAGTTGGCTGAATTTTCATATTTTTTCGTGTCTCCAGGCGGTGCCGGGCGGGGGCTGGATAGCCCCCGCCCTCTCCGCTTCAGAACGCGCAGTGACTCCGCGTCCGGATAATCACCTCGGCGATCTGGTCCAGATCGATCTGATGCAGGCCAGTTCGGTGGGTGAAATCAAGGGGGCCGCAGTAGTCGCCCAGGTCCCCCACCGTCTCGAGCTGCATATACTCCCGAACCTCCTCCGGAGAATCAAACCGCTCCCCGCAGTCGTAGCCGGTACGGCCGCTGGCCAGCGCCAGCACGGCGTCGTCAGACCAACCAGCCAGAAATGAGATTCCCAGATTGCGCGCTTGAGCCCTCGCCGTTGAACTGCCGTGTCCGCTCATGTTGATCTCCTCTCCCCCGCTCGTAGCGGGGTGACAGGCCCCTCAATCCCCCGCATAGTGGATATCCGGGAGTGGGGCATTAGTTAGGACGGATTACAACAGGGTCAAAAAGAGGCGTCCACCCCCGCGGTGTGGGGGACAGACACTAGAGATGGGAGATGCTACAGCAGGGAAGTGCTGAAAATAATGGGGAAAATGCCGATGTGGGCGATGCCGTGGAGATGGGCTGCGATGTGTTCGCGGGCCCGGGTGGCCTGGGCCCTGGTGGATGACCAGGAGCAGTTCGCCTGCAGGTACTCGACGATGCCGACGGCGATCGCGGTGGCCGTGGAGACGGCCAGCCGCACCATCCGGTATAGGCCCTGGCCGAGTTGGACGGCCAGATCTGGCCGCAACGCGCACCCGATGACGGCCACCAGGAGGGTGGCCGATCCCGTTGCGCCGTACGCGCAGAGGGCCCAGGCGGTCGCCCCACCCACTAGGGGGGGGATCATCCAGCCTGGGATGCGGCGCCGGGGGCGATAGTTGCGCGTCATAATTATATCGTTACCACGATTACGACTGGTTGTCAAGATTTTTTTTGAATTTTTTTTAGATTAATATAATAATACAAAAAAAAGTTGCTAAAAAAAAGCAAACTCCAATTAAAACCGCCTTTGGCGGTTTTAATTGGATTGAGCCAGTATGTCAATATATTTATAAAATGATTGTTCACTATAATATAAAGACATAAACTACATAAATAAGGGTTAAAAAACAAAGTAATTTTCTTATAAATTAAGAACACTTAACTGCGCAACAGCTTCTTAGGCAAAAAGGGGTAGTTATTGTAAATATTTTCGAACATAATTATCGCGAGAATCTCAACGCCTGTCGGGACTCCCTTGCAGGCGCTCCGGTTTTTTTTAGCTGAGGGGAAAAATCCCTTGCTTTTTTCTTTATTGCGAACTATGGTACGCAGGTGTATATTATGAGGAGCAGGGCCAATGCCAAAGGAAGCAAAGCCCAAGAGCGTTATCGTCTATGCCGATGAGAACGGAAAAGAGCCGTTCACGGATTGGCTCTACAATTTGCGGGACATCATGGGGCGCAAACGCATACTTGCCCGCGTAGCTCGACTGGCTCAAGGCAACTATGGAGATTGTGAGCCTATCGGGGACGGGGTGAGCGAGTTGAGAATGTTTTTTGGCCCCGGTTATCGGGTTTATTTCGGAGAGGATGAACACAACGTTGTCGTCCTGCTATGCGGCGGCGACAAAGGAAGCCAAGGCCAAGATATCAGAGAGGCCAAAGCCTACTGGAAGGAGTATTTAAGCCATGAGAACCTATAGAACCTTCACTGATGTTGAGGAATCCTACCTCCGCGACCATCCTGAGGAAATTGATGATTACATCACAATCCTTTTTGAGGAATACGCAAAGGACGGCGATATAAAGGCGTTGCTTTCTTCCCTGCGGGTTCTTGGCCGGGTTAAAGGCTTGACCAAGCTGGCCGAAGAAACGGGCATGAGCCGCAAGGGCATTCAAAAAGCACTTTCCGAGGAAGGAAACCCTGAATTTGCCAGCATAAATGCCATCATGCACGCCATGGGGTACAAACTGACGCCGAAAAAACTTGAAGCTTGATCGACCTCATGCCGCAAGCCAAGGCCGGAAACCAAGAATCAAGCTTCGTTGCTGACCGGCAGATCGACTATCATATCGGCCTCCAGATCAAGCGGCATTCAATTTTGCTGTTCAATTTGCTCCTTTAGCTGGCTCTCCATATTTACCAGCCATATCATCAATGTGCGGAAGCCCTCCAAAAGCCGGCTGCCCTTCTACGAAGGTGACCCGTGCTCCAGTAGCCTCTTTGATGCTCCGGACGACATCCAGCATCGTCTTTTCCGTCCATTGTTCGGGCGTGCCCACGGCGGCATAGGCCATTGCCTCTCCCAGCCGTTTTGATATGTTGGCCCCGCCTTCATGCTTGGTAAATACGGCATAGAGATCGAGATGATAACCTTTGGTGTACTGATAAAGGCATGCGGTCAAAGAAACGCGGCTTCTTTCAACATCGCGGAGGGCTGTTGCTGACCAGACGGCGCCTTCGCAGGTGGCCACCCGGAGACCGATTGATCCTCCGGCGCTGGCTAAGGCGGCCAGTTTCGAGCCTTGCAAAGGATTCACCAGAGTGAACCGGCCTGGTTTATCTGGTATCTCTCCGGTGGCAGGGACAGGCGTCGCCTCTTGGGTTTTATTGACATTCCTGCCCAGCCCGTCGCTTGCAGCCTTTATCACCGCCTCTTTGCTGGCGGAAGTCTTGATGTCAAAGATACGGTAGTATTCAATCGTCTTCGTCTTTTCGGCTAACATGTTGTTCACAGTGCCACAGGAGCAGAGACAAAATGAAAGAGCCAGGGCGAAAACCATCATTATCATAACATTCCCTCCCGATAGGCCAGATTTCGTTTTGCTTTAGCCGAATTGTTCTGCGGGAAGCAGCATACCACCAATTTCCCAAAATTTGTCATCTAACTTGCTGGATAAAGAGATTTATTTTCTTCCCGCCTACGGACAAGAATGTGGACTGGCTCACCGATTCACTCACCGATTCATTCATCCATTGAAATACCTATTGGATTATCTATTGGCCTACCTATTGGCAGAATGACACCCTTCAGTTCCGGGATCTACGGGGCTCACCAAATTTCCTGGCCGATGTCAGGACCTGTGTCGTCCTCGCCGTGAATATTTCCTTCAGTGACCTGGCTGACCAATTGATCTAAAGAATATGTCCTCTGTGGTGCAACCCTTCTGATTACCAGGCAACCATCCACCACGGCAAAATTAACGAGGGTATTTTCTGTAAGATTTAATTGTCGGGCGATTTGTGCAGGGATACGGACTGCCAGGCTGTTACCCCATTTTTTAATGGCAGCCATGACGGGTTCAGGACCCCGCCTTCTTTTTCAGCTCTGCGATTTCCTGCTCCAGGAGGCTTATCCTGGTGATTAATCGCTGATAATCAGCGCGAATTTGCTTAAGCTCATCACGAAAAGCAACAACTTCATAAAGCCGGTCAATACGTTGTCTTTCGTTCATCACTCTGGCATTCAGATAGTTAAAATCTGATGAGGGCAAACTCGAAGGCATATTGATTTTCGCAAATTCTTGCTTGAGCAACGATAACTCCGGAAGCAACAGCTTTTGAAAAGCGGCCGTGACTTCTTCATTAACCGTCATGTCATGCCTCCGTTGAAATATATTACCCTATGCTAATGTAAATAAAAGGGAAAATCAAGAAAGACCAAGAATACGATTAGCCTCTGGATTCAAATACCCCCTTGACAAATGCATCATATAATGCATATTAATACATATAATAATGCATATCCATTGGGGGGAAAATTCATGAGAACAACGTTGAACATAGAAGATGAATTGCTGGCCAGGGCAGCGGAGTTGACCGGCATTAAGGAGAAAACCGCGCTTGTCAAGCTTGGCCTGGAAGCTCTGATAGCCAGGGAAAGTGCCCAAAGACTTGCTGCCTTAGGGGGAACCGAAAAGAATTTGGAGATGATCCCCCGCCGACGGATGGAAGAGAACTAAAGTGATCCTGGTTGACACGTCGGTTTGGGTGGCCCATCTGCGTCATGGAACCATTGGGCTGGAGGCGCTGCTGAATGAAGGAAGGGTCGTGTGCCATCCCTTCATCATCGGTGAGCTTGCGTGTGGCAATCTCCAGAACCGGTCTGAAATCTTAATTAATCTCCAGGCCCTGCCGCAGGCAATCACGGCGGCACATGAAGAAGTGATGCGGTTTATCGAAAATTTTAGTCTCATGGGAAAGGGGCTGGGGTACATTGATATGCATTTGCTGGCTTCGGCTCTCTTGACCAAATTGCCCCTCTGGACCCTGGACAAGAGGCTAAATGAGGCGGCGATAAAGTTGGAATTGGCACTTTCTTCTTGACTTTTTGTTGTGCTGAAATTATCCTGAATTTTACTGTATTGGTATTAATCTGGCTTTGCCAGTTTTCAGAGTTTTTTTTCTTATCTTTACTTTTCCTGCCCGCTACTTAGCGAGCTTGAGAAGGTAAGCTTCTCACTTCTGGCTTCGGTTTCAGGGAGTCAGCTTTTCACACATTCTGCCACCGGTAGAATACCTTTTCACTTTTCCCTTCTCATTTCCCTGTCTTGACTGTGTTGTAAGGCAGAAAATTCCACTTCCTCTGTATAGGCCTTAGTTCCGGCCTTCAGATATTTCCCATTTCCCTGATCCGGCCATTGTTTCAGGTCCGTGTCAGTTATCCCACTTCCGGATCGCCTTTTAAGCTGCCGGACAACTCCCATTTCCCCTGGCCTTTTTGGTCAGATAATCTCAATTCACCTCATAAGGAGGAATATCGTTATGAAGGCTATTGCCAAATCCTTTTTCACATGGGATGAAATTTGGAAAGAACTTTTGATGGACATCGGTTCTTTTTTCATTCTGCTTTATTTGGGTAGTTTGATCGGCGGATTTCCACAGAGCGTCTTGACCTTTGCTGTAATCACTTTGGCAAGCCCTATTGCAGTTTTACTGCGTGACGTTGTTAGTTACGCATTCTCAAATGTGCAACCGCACATTAAAAGGTGCTTTGCATTTGCCATGGTTGTGATAGGCTCTTATGCCGCAGCCGCGATATCTCCCGGCATACATCTTATTACCGGTGATTTCGTAGCGCTGGGGGATATCTGCTTAGCTATCACTGAAACTATCACTGGAAACACCGAAACTATCACAAAATGCGCTGAAACTATCTTCTCTTGGGCGCCATATGCCAGTCTGCTCGTGATAGTAGGGGTGTTTTTTTTTACTCCTCTGATGATATCCTTAATGGATTCCATAATGGATATTATAATTGAAAATCCCATGAAGCTATGCTACCTTCTCGCCGGCATCGCGACTTTTCTGGGAATATATTATATTTCCAATTTGGTGAAGTTTTTGCTGCCGTTGCTGAGCATATGCTGGGGGATTATTACTCCCTGGGTAATTATCGGGATCGGGAGCATAGCATCGTATTATCTGGTCTGGGATCAGTATTTTGAGGACTCAGGCCATCATTCTATCTGAGCTGGCCATAGTGTCGGCCGCTCAGTAATCCCACTTCCGCCCTGCAACTTCTTTGAGGGCCTGAAAATTCCATTCCCTCGGCCATGCTTTTCATGGCCGTCAGGTTCTTCCATTTCTGACCCATTCTGGGTCAGCATCCCATTCCTTCTTGAGAGGAGATTTCAAATGGCAAAATCTGCCAAAAGGGTGAGCTTTGAGGTAGCCGAGGCCGCCAACTACGCTCGCAAACAGCTCTACCGGCGCGGCATCCCGGTTTGGAGGGATCCGCATTGGGATCCACGAGGCGTAAAGATTCGCTTCTGGCCATTCTCGGATTTTTCGACCGAAGCGCTGTTCCGCTCCCAAACGACGTATTATCAGCACATTTGGGCATTGATCGATTACGAACCATTCTTCGCGGTTCGGAAGATTTCCCGGGCTGAGGCGGAAGAGTTCTTGCGCCTCCGGGGCGTGCCGACTGACCGGCTGGATTTTCCGCTGGATCAGGATGAGTGGCGGCGCCGGCAGCTTTTCGACCGGCATTCGCCGTTCGGCCGGTTTGAGCTTTCCCGGGTCACCTGGCGCCCAGAGTAGTTAGCCGGCGTCAGTTATCATAAACGCTCTCTGGTCTGACCCTCCGTTTAGGTCAGACCAGGGAGTTCAACTTCCCGTTTCATCTGGCCCGCCCACTTGGGCTGGTCAGTTATCATATCGTGTCTCCGACTCGTCTCTTTAGACTTGCCGTCGGGACCATAGCTCTATCTTGCGCTTAGGCGCCGTGGATACGCACCACGTTAAAAAAGCTTGCAACAAAAAAACTTAAGAAATGTTCACCCACACGCCGGGGCAAAAAATACGGCGAAAAGACCAGGAGAAAGCAGGGGAGAAAATTTCCACTTCAAGATGGACCCTAACCAAGGAGGTGCTGGATGGCGAGTAGGATGATTCTTGGCGCAGTGATCTCGTTGGCCCTGGTCTTATCCCCCGGGGCGGCTCAATCAGTGCCTATCAAGGGCATTAAGAAAAGCAGCTCCGTTAAAACCAAGAGGAAAAGGCCCGAAAGATCCCAGAAAAGCGCCCTCCTGGTGCGGGTAATTCCCCGGCGGGACGGCTGTTTCGTGCTGCAGCTTCTGGGCTCTGAAAATCCCGCCATTTACTGCCCCATGGGAGAAAGCGGCAGTAAAGGACTCGCTTTCCCCGACCTGGTCCTGGCCCAGGCGAACCATTATTGCGGGGCCCGCTACCGCCGGGGAGCCTCCCTGGCCAACAGCTCGGCCACGGATTGCTCCGGGTTCGTGCAGTATATCTATAAGGGCTTCAAGATCGATCTGCCCCGCTCCAGCGCAGAGCAGGCCCAGGTGGGGAAGGTCGTAACCCGCGATATGGACTTTTCCAAGCTGCTCCCTGGGGATCTGCTGTTCTTCCGCAGGGGAGGCCACCATATCGGCCATGCCGGCATCTATCTAGGGGGAGGAAAGATGATCCACGCCTCCAATCATCGGTATGGCGTGATCATCACCAATTTACGTCAGCCCTACTACGAGGACACCTTCGTGGTGGCCAAGCGGGTCTTTGAGGTTCAATACCAGTAACGGGGGGACCCTTTTTTCGCATTTCTTCGCACTTATTTCGCAGCGCAAACCCAGCACTGGAGCCTTTTTTCGCTTAATTCGCTTTTTTCGCAATCTTAGAAAAAATTATTAAGGGAGGCTGGATGCACGGCAGCGTCAAAGGCCAGGTCAACTTTTTGTGGCAGCGCTCCGGATTGAATCATATCGGGCAATCCAAGCACGCTGCGAAAGAGGTTGCGAGGGAAGCCGGCGCCAGGACCTGGCATGAAATCGGAAAAAATATTGGGGTCTTTAGTTATAGCACCCAGGACGCCTACCAGGACGTTTGGCGACAGAGCTTCGCTTATGCGAGAGAAAACTACGGTATCCGGGACCTGGAGAAAATTGAGGTCAGTCATATCAAAGGATTTCTGCAATCGAAGCTGGATGCCGGCTGCGCCAACGCCACCCTCCGCCAGTACTGCTCCGCCCATGAGAAGCTGGAGCAGGCATTGAATCATTACAATCAGGAGAAAGGGACCGGGCGAACCTACGATTTCAGCAAGGAGCTAAGGGAGATCCGCAGAATAGCAAATCAGTCTGCACCCCGATTCGAAGGCACCCGGGCCTATAAGAACCCGGAAAGGGTAATCGAGAACATAAAAGACGACCGGTATCGCACTATTGCGGCCGTGCAGCGTGAAGGAGGCGCTAGGGTACACGAGGTTAGGTTCGGGCGGGAAGACCTGAAAGGGATAAGGAACGGAAAAGGGGTCTTGTCCATCCGAAAAGGCAAAGGCGGTAAGCCCAGGGAAATTCGCGTGGAGATGAAGACCTACCAGGAGATTAAAAAGGAGGTAGCTAAACTCCATCATGGTCAGAAGTGGGGCATCAAAAACGAATCCGACAAAAACGCCTATAGGGCAGATATTAAAGCAGCTTGCGAACGAGCAGGGGAGCAGTATAAAAATCCACAGGGGAAGACCAAGGGCAGCCATGGGTTCAGGTATAATTATGCCCAGGACCGCCACCAAGAGGTCCAGCAGGAAGGCAAGTCGTATCTGGAGTCGTTGTCCCAGGTTTCTGACGAGATGGGTCACGTGAGGGGGGATATAACTGAGCATTATCTTAAATGATTTGGTCTGAACAGGGGACTATGCAGGGGAGCTACGGCCCTTTGAGGTAGCAATTTCGGGAACTGGAGATTAAGGCTTCTCGGACACTATGGAAAGTTAATAATCAGGGGGAAAACAAAGGCATGAGTTTCTTTAATGATTTCGTGAAAAAATTTATAGCCATGGCTCGAAAAGATAACGAAATGATAAGATATGTTCTCCTTGATCATCTCTGGCGAGCTGGCACTGTTGAGATGATTTTAACCTACCGCCCAGAACTCAAGTATTGGCGAGAGAAGGGGCTAACGGTTAGTCAGATTGAGCAATGGATGAAGTTAACCGGCATTAACCTGGACAACATGATTCAATCCCTTTGCCACTGTGCGTACGAGATGGCAAATATAGAAAATTCGGAGCCGGTGAAAGACATTTTTGAATGGTTTTTCAAGGTTATCGAGAAAAGCGGATACTATCCTGCTCCTCAAGGATATCAAAATTATCTGGACGTGGCAATCAGGTTGGAAATGGAAGCCCTGGAATTGATGAATAATCCGGATATTGATCGCGATCTATATAAAAAATGCTTAAGAGAAAGCTTACACTCATATCTTGAGGGTATGGATGATTTTCTTTATAGAATAAAGGAACCATCAGACTTAGAATGCGAATGGTTATCTGACCTGGAACTGAAACTAAAGAATTGGTTAAAGCATCACAGAAAAAACAAATAGCAACTGATTTTCAGTATCTATCTTTTGGCACCATAACTGAAGGATAACCTATCCCCTAAAAAGGAGGCCCAACATGTCGGATAAGGAAGAGGTCATGGCTGCTCTGAACGAACTGCTGGTGCCGGAGTTGGCGGAGATTAAGAGAGGCCTGGCGGATTTGAATGCGGGTCTGAATAAAGTCATTAAAAAAGTTGAGAGAATCGGGCGACCCTTGAACGACTTTGATCATCTTGAGGATTTGCAAGAAGCAGGAATGTCCAGGGAACAGGCCGAGGCCCTTATTCGGGCAAAGTACGAGATAAGCCGGGCGGCTAATGACAATGTTGAGGAAGTCGGCCTTAAAGTCGAGGGGGACCTGAAGGCCGCCGGGTTTTCGGCGGAAATGGCCAAGCCGATAGTTGATTTAATGAAAGAGCGGCGGATGGCGTTATAGTTCGCCTCTGGAATTCAATGGGAGGTCTTCCAGGTGGGGACGAGCAGTGACATTACATCCGCCCCTCTTCAATCATTTCGCGGATGGAGAGGTCTCCCAGGGGATGTTTTTCACCAAAGGCCTTAAGGGCTTTCACTGCCTCCTGTGCATTCTTTTGGATAGCACCCTGAAATGGTCTTAACTCAGCCACCGGCACGCCACGGCGGGTGATGATAATTCTTTCTTTCCCCCTGGCCACCCGTTCCAGCAGCTGGGCAAAATGAGTTCTGGCCTCAGAGGCCCCTACCTGAATCATGATTCTCATTCCGGATGGACTCGTGGTCATGGCCCCCCTTTTTTCGCACTTAATTCGCAGTTTTTTCGCAGCGCAAACCCAGAGCTGGAGCCTTTTTTCGCTTAATTCGCTTTTTTCGCAAGCAGAAAAAATTAGCTCTAGGCATTAATGATGCCAGGGTATTAAATGAAAATAGTTAAAGACTCTCAGGAGAGTACGAAGGCGATGATTCGGGAGCTTTGATTGCCTCATGCCGCTCCTTTAGAACCATCAAGGCATCAGGGTCATGATCGAGAAGAATCAAGGCGCTGCTGACCGCCCGGCTTGGTAGCATATCGCCGCTTTCGTATTTCTGGAATGCCCGCGGACCGCCGCCGATTAATAGCCCAGCTGTCTCCTGAGAAAGACCGAGCTTTTTGCGGATGCGCCGGATGTCTCCCGGTTCAAGCAACCCCTCGCTACGGGCCTTAAGGCGATTCAACATGCGGTCGGATACCTTCATATCTTTGCCGCTGTGTATACCCTCGTCGCAATCGTTACAATACCAGCCGGGCATATCAAAGGTGACGGACTCGTCCTTATAGGTCAACGTCATGGGGCGCACGCTGCGATGCATCGGGGCCCCGGTCTTCGGACATACTGGATTAGTGATCATGGTTTTTCTCCTTGAAGGAGAGCAGCAAAAACTCGGTTAAAACGTCGGCGGTAAATTTGACATAGAGTACGCCGACCGCTGAGGGGACGTGATACACGTCCTGCCAAAGTCGGTGATCGGCGTAGGCCGTCATGGATTTATAAAAATGCTCTCGTTTCATGGTCTGGATCGTGGCTATGATTTCGGCGCGGCCAAATCCCAGGGCCGCGGCGCTTCTGAGTGCCGTGCCTGTAATTGCCAGCTTCTCCACGCTTCTAAACGCAGCTTTGAATGCTTCAAGATCGTAGGTGGGCTGGCGCTTTTCTGTCATTTTCAGGTTTTGTGGAACAGTTATAAAATACACCATAGCGGTGTATTGTCAAGCCGTTTTCTTTAGGTATTTGTAATTGGACGAAAACAGTGATAATGTCCAATTATTGCCCCAGTTCTGGCAGATTTCCCCGCCTTTTCGCTTGACTTCCATCCGTTTTTGACCCCATAATTGGACAATAGTTTCAATTGTCCTATTTTTCCTCTGGTCTTTAGTTCACATAAGGAGAGGTAATTGATGAAGGTCATCGATGGCGGCTACCGGAAGGGCTTCTGGTTCCATGATCGGGGAGCCCACACTCAGGAAGAAATTGATTTCGCGAATGCGGCCTTCCGGGAAGCAGGAAAACATGATCCTCGGTGGCTGAAGCTAATCTGGGATATCAAAGTGGATGACAAACCCAAGATTCGGCGGGTCAGATGATGAAAGCCATTGAAGGCGGATTTGTGAAAGGGCATTGGCAATCCGATCGCGTTGCTTACTCTGAGGAGGACATCGAAGCCTGGAATACCATCTTCCAGAAAATGGCCGAAAAACATGGTCCCGGATGGAAGATATTGATCTGGGATATCAAAAAACCTTATTCCCTCAAAATCGTCAAGTAGTTGTTAGGAGCACCAGTCATGCCCAATAACCACGCCCTCATCACCAGCAAGGCCCTGCTTCCCCGGGCCCTATGCATAGTCCCCTACCTCACTCCTGAAGAAGTGCAGGCCATGGCCCGGGCCTGCCAGGGAAGGCATAAGGAGAGGGACGGACTCCTGATCCTGACCCTGTTTCAGACGGGATTGCGGATATCTGAAGCCCTGAGCATCACCCCAAGAAAGATCGGCGCCCACGGTGGCCACGCGGTTCTCTATATCGAAGGTAAGGGCCGGAAGCCCCGGATGGTGGCCTGCCCCGACGTCCTGGCCCACCGGCTGAAAAGCTATGCCTTTGATAAGAAGCTGAGTGTCGATGAAAGACTCTTTCGGATTAACCGCAAGCGGGGCTGGCAAATCATTAAAGAGGCGGCAGAACAAGCCGGCATCACGAAGAAGGTGTACCCGCACCTCCTGCGCCACTCGGACGCCATAGAGAGGCTGCGGCAGACCGGCAACCCCAAAGCCCTACAGCTTCACCTGGGGCACGCCAGCCCTTTTATGACCATGCGGTATCTCTCCACCCTCACGGCTGAGGATGCCCTGAGGATCCAGCAGGAGGTGGAGTTCGAGTAAAATGAAAGTAATAAAAACTCAGCAAAAGCCAAAGAGAAAGAGGAAATTAATTTGTATAATTGGCCGCGGCAGGTTAAGGGAAATTTATTTCGAAAGGAATTTAATAACTATCTTTAAAGTAAGCCTTTCAGACACCTTAGAGGAAGAAAACCATTATGTCTGAGATAGATCATAACGAATATAATGGAAATAGTAATCTTAGGTTATCTATTAAAAGCGAGTATCATTTTATTTCGCCAACTTGCGGAACATTATATAGAGATATTAATATGTTTCTGAAAGAATCGCAAGACCAAAGTATTAATGAAGAAGATAGGAAACGCTATGCTCGAACTGCGATTATGTTCATGCCCTTTTTTTATGAATCATTAGAGAAAGCTTTATTCGACATGATAATAGATAAATTTAAAAACGAACCTCAATTACCTCAATTAAAAAGATATAAAAATGATAAGTTTCTTGGAATCTATGCATTTTTTAAAAAAATACCTTTTGAAAAGGAAAATAAGCCAAGATTACCCTTGAATCGAAATGCTATTGATGATCTTTTTCTGATTAGGAATCAGATAATCGCACATCCCCAAGCTTGGTCAATAGCTGCTGGGACAGGAGTACCTAAAGGAAAAGGACTAACTATTGATAAAAAAGAAGTTCTTTATAAGCAACTAAAGAATTTACCAAACAGACTTGAAGATTTTACTGCAAACAATGCCATAGAAATCTATACTGAAATGAAGATTTTCCTCAGAGAATATTACAACCTGATTTCATCATTTTTACCTGACCATAGTTTTGCCTCATATTTTAACTAAAAGCAGTTTACAGCTTATTCGTATTGTTAAAGACTCAACACCTTAGCGATGAGTCTGGGAACTCAACGCGTTATAATGTTCCAAGTTGTGGAGTAATTGGGCAATCTCACTATCACTCATACCAATTACTCCCAGAAGACAAATCTCGATGAAAAACTTTGTCTTCTCAGACAGAAAATATAGCTGACGAGACCATAGGAAATCTTGTTTAAACCCCTTTCGATCATCAAAATGAGTGAGATAGTTACGCGCATCTTTCAATAACTCCATATCATCATCACACATAGGGAAGAGCGGACGAAGGCTAAGTGGATAGAGATTATAAAGATATTTCAAACTATCGACTAATGTTAAACTACCAATCCAATTAATTTGCTTATAGATTTTTTCTGGCAACCTCTCAGGAAGGTTCGCTGGGATGGCTGCTTGTAGTGCTTGGAGCGTACTCTTTTTTGTGTTCCTATCTGGAAAGTAGCCCTTCCTGTCTCTATCAAAGAGGGATCGGTGCAAAACCTCAAGCGCTTGAAGATACATAAGCAGATCTATATGAGCATGTGCCTCATGATAATAGGGGGAAGTGAAGAGCATGACGGCAATCTCAATAACGTCATATTTTTCTCGCCAAGCTCGCAAGAATTCCTCAGCCCTTGATCCGAGTTTCGAAAAAGTGAAAATAATCTCTGAGTTGTGGTAGCTTCTCGGTTCAGAATTGCCTTTCCATCCAGGAACAATTAAATCAACCTCTACAGGTGCATCTTCTCTTTCGCCGATAGAAAGTCTTAAGCTGCCCGGGTAGGTTGTTTGACGCATTGCAAAAGCTATAAATAATTGCCAAATCGTAACTTCGCGGATAACTTCATTAATTGACAAGGGGTTTTCGAAGTGAAGTTAAATTAGATTATATTCCCTAACCTTGAAATTTTTAATGCCGTCAAAAAATAGCGGCCCGGAATAATGAGAGATAACGCGCAACAGCCTCTCAGCTGCAACTGTGTAAAATGGGCTATGGTTTGCCTGATATAAGAGATCAACTTTTTCTGTACGAAGATAGCTTGAAACATTGCCAGAGAACCCGGTTTTGTCATACCATTCCTCAAGCCATGTTACACTTAACAAGGCCCTGTTGACAATCTGATCATCTTCAGATGCAACATGTTCCCCAATTATGATGTGGTTGGTAAAAAAGAGAACATCTGTTTTAAGGTCTCGATCCTCACAATGGGACGCACCACGTGATATAACAGGATTAAACAGTGTTATCTTATATTTGTTTTGGGTTGTAAGATGGCCGAATATGGCTCCAAGGGGTGATTGTATTATCCGGAGACTTAACTTAAATAAAACACTGGAATAACCTCTAATTGTCAGTTTGCCGTGATTATTTTTTTCAATATATAATGTACCTTCGAATTTATTGTCTGGTTGATCTGGTTCCCACCATTCACCTTCGAGTGACTTGCACTTAAAATAATCGAGACCTAATAAGTTTTGAGGCATAATCAACCTAATGTATGTTAGGCATTCAAATACAATAGAGAGAGATTACAATCCATACCAAATAGTTTATGGCTAGCAGGTGAAGATAGTCAATCAGAATAATCCCTGGGACCGATAGAATTAGCGGCATTCAGACGCACCATTACCAGGGCTCCAGCAGACCGGCAATCCCAAGGCCCTCCAACTCCACCTGGGGCACGCCAGCCTGTTATGACCATGCGCTATCTTTCCACCCTCACGGCCGAGGATGCCCTGATTTTTCCCGTTTGAAGTCACGTTCGAAACGGCGGGATGTCCTAACGATCCGCATTCAAGTGCTCAAGAAGTTTGTCAGTAGGGCCTTCCCACTCGAATTTACCGCGCCGCGCCTCTCTCATGGCCTCAATGGTTTCCTTGTTGGGTACAAGAGGCTCAAAGGGCAGTTTCTTTTCGCAGGCAATGCGCGTCATCATCATACGAAAAGCATCGGACACGGTCAGCCCGATCGAAGCCAGCACGGCTTCGGCTTCCTCCTTTATATGCTCGTCAATGCGAGCGCGGACAACAGCATTTGAGGCCATCATGTGATCCTCCTTTTCAAATATCCTTCTGAGCCACATTGTAGCTCAAAATAGCACAAAGTCCACAATCAGGCTTATCAGCCGGTTTGGGCCTGGCATGTCATCAAGGAGGCGGCAAAGCAGGCCGGCCTCACCAAAAAGGTATACCCGCACCTCTTGCGGCACTCTGATGCCATCGAGAGGCTACGGCAGACCAGCAACCCCAAAGCCCTCCAGCTGCACCTGGGCCACGCCAGCCCTTTTATGACCATGCGGTATCTGTCAATACTCACGGCCGAAGATACTTTGAGGATCCAGCAGGGGGTGGAGTTCGATTGATAAGGTTAGATCAAAGGCTGCTCACTCAATCCAGCAGGAGCAAGTAGTGCACCGGGGTTAATACCAAGTTGCGTTCTAATGAGTAATATGATAGACTGCTCCAAAATCATTAAGGGGGCAGTCATGGGAAATATAACCAAAAGCATCCCCCACCTTTCCAAGGAAGAGATTCAGGAAAGGATCAA